>DAINCF010000507.1:0-5149 GCA_036732565.1 Vicinamibacterales bacterium | reverse complement strand
GCTTCTATCTTCTGCGATTGGCGGAGCGCGTCGCGCTCGTCTTGGATGCGCTTGCGCTCGTCGATCTCGTGGCGAAGCGCCTCGTTCAGGCGGACGAGCTCGGCGGTGCGCTCTTCGACGCGCCGCTCGAGGTCGGCGACCAGCGTACGCATCTGCGCGTTGAGCTGCAGCATCTCGTGCGAGCTGAGCTCGAGCGACCGCTCGACCATGCCGCGATCGGCGTCCGCCTCGGTGTAGGTCTGATCCACCACCGTCAGGAACGCCTGCCAGTCGCGTGGCACGCGCTCGACGTCGCCGAACAGGCGCTTCAGTTGACGCCTGAGCAACGCGTGCATGTCAGCCCCGCTCGGCGAGCGTCGTGATGGTCATGGTCTGGTTGTGCAGTTCGCATGTCGCGCCGGGCGTGAAGGGTGAGATCTCACCGTACGAATAAAAGCCGGCCAGCATCGTCGCGCTCCCGAGCACGTCGCGTACGCCTTCGACCTCTTCCTCGACGCGCTGCTTCAGCACGAGCTTGCGCCCGACACAGCTGATCAGAATGGCCAGCGTGGGCGTCGAGCCTCGCAACGATTCGCGGCTGGTGCGCGCCGCGCCAACCGCCCCATCGATCAGCCGATCGAAGTTGGCCTTCATCAGTTGGGCGTGGGCGCCAACCGGCATATCGCCGGCGAACGTCAGGCTCTGATCGGCTTCGCTGACCGACAGGATGCTGCGGACGACGCGCGCCCGACCTTCTTGCGTGCGCAGGCTCAACGGGAACAGCAAACCGGCGGCCGGCAAGGCGTCAGCGTGATCGCCGAGGTAGCGCTTGTAGAGATCGAGCGCGGACTTCCCGTCGAGCTCGTAGAGGACGTTGCCTTCGGCCCGCGTGATCAAGCGCTCGGGTCCGAACGGGTCCCAGCCGCCGAGTGAGCCGCAGCCCACCGTCATGTCGCCGTAAAGACCGACGACGGCGACCGTGTTCGGCGCGGGTGGCCCATCCCAGATGACCAGCGTCTCCTCGAAGCGCGCGCCGTCGCCCGAGAGACCGCCGGTGATGGTGACATCGGCGGGAAGCCGCGCGGTCAGGCCGCGCACGAGATCGGTGCCGTTCACGCGCAACCCATCCGACAGCACGAGGACGTGCACCAGTGCCTCGGAAGGGAGCATCTCGGCCAGGCGCGCGCCGAGGTCGAAGCTGGAGCCGTGATCGATCGGCAAGCTGGCGCCACGGACGTGTGCATGCTCGAACCCGATCGCGGTCACGACGAGCGATTCGTCGCGGACGCGCGTGCCGGCAATCTCGCCAGCGGTGGAACAACCGAACAGATGTGCGGAAGGATACGCGCGCGAGACCGCCTCGAGCGGCGCGCGGTCGGTCAGTAGCAGCCGATCGCCAAACACCAGTACCAGATCGGCTGCGAACGCCCGACCGCCCGGCGGGGCGGGCTCCCAACCCGCCGCCCGCGTCCAGGTGAGTTGCTCGACCTGCATCAGGCGCCTTTCGTGAGGCGTACTCCGATGCAGGGCAATAGACCACCTTCCGCGATCGAAATCAAGCGTTGGACGGGAACCCCTCGATCACGTGCGCCCTCGTGGTGCAAAGACGCGAAACAGATAGAGGAGAGAGGGCATCAGGACGAGGGCGCCGAGCACCAGTGCCTGGAGCAGCAGGACGAGCACCGCTCTCGGCGCGGCGCTCGCCTCGATGGTGAGGTCCGGTCTGACCAGATAGGGATACTGCGCGAGCGCCCACCCCCACAGGATGAACGCGACTTGTGCCGCCGCCGCGACACGCGCCCACCAGTAGCGCCTGGTCCACAGCAGCACGAACGCCGCGACCGCCGCAACTCCGGTGCAGACGTGCAGTGGAAGCGCCCAGGGCGATGCGGTGAGTCCCGCCCTCAAGTGCGGGACCGAGGCCCCCATCACGAACACAACCAACGCGAGGACGCCCGCGAGCGCGCCAGCGACGAGCGCGCGCCACCGAAACGCTTCGACCGTATCGGGCTCGGTCGCCTCCAGCGTGAGATACACCGCCGCGAGGTACGCGAACAGCACGAGCGCGAAGCCGCCCACCGACAGCGCGAACGGCGTCAGCCAGGGAGCGACGTACACCGCGCGAAAGCCCGTGGCTGTCGCATCGAGGCGAGCCTCGGTGATCGTGCCGACCACGATGCCCAGCAACACCGGCGTCACGGTGCTCGCGCCCGCGAAGACCCGGCCCCAGGTGCGCGTGAAGCGTTCATCCTTGGGCCCGTATGCCCGGAATACGAACGCCGATCCCCGCAGGATGATTCCGATGAGCATCAGGAGCAGCGGGATGTGGAGGTAGGTGCTGATCCAGGCGAACGCCCGCGGAAACCCGCTGAAGAGAACCGTGACGACGAGGATGAGCCAGACGTGATTGGCTTCCCAGACCGGCGCGATCGCCCGCGCAATCGTCGCACGCTGGGCAGGCGCGGTCGGCCCGCTCGCCAGCCAATCCCAGACGCCGCCGCCGAAGTCCGCGCCGCCGAGCAGCGCATACAGCGTCAGCGCAAGGACCATGATGACGGCGAGAAGGACAGCGGGCTCCGGCACAACGACGCTCAGGGCCGGGTCATGGCGACGTGGTGACGGATCAACGAGGTGACGACCGCGGCGAGCAGAACGTAGATCGCGGTCGTGACGATGAACGACACGACCAGGCCCGGCATCGGCGTCACCGCGTCAGCGGTCTTCATGACGCCCTGGATGATCCACGGTTGGCGTCCGAGCTCCGTCACCATCCATCCGGCCTCGATGGCGATGAACCCCAGCGGCGCAGCCACCACCAGCGCCCGCAGAAAGGCTCGGCTCTCGAAGAGGCGCCGTCGCCAGGCGAGCCAGGCGCTCACCACGGCCAGCGCCGCCAGCGCGCCACCGATGGCGACCATGACTTGAAACGCGAGGTGCACCCACAACACAGGCGGCCACAGATCTCGAGGGATGTCGTTGAGGCCGACGACCTTCGCATCGGGATCGCCGTACCCGAGGATGCTCAGCGCCCACGGGATCTCGATCGCATAGGGTGTGGTGCGCGAGTCGACGTCGGGAATGCCGCCGATCCGTAGTGGCGCGCGCGTTTCAGTGTCGAAGTGGCCCTCCATGGCCGCGAACTTCGCCGGTTGCAGGTGCGCGACGACTTTGGCTGCCGCATCCCCCGACAGCGGCTGCAGCAGCGCGGGAACGCCGCCGACGAGCAGCGCGACGACGAGCGCCGAGCGGTGCAGCGGATCGCGACTGTTCACCAGGAGCCAGCGCGCGTGCACGCCGGCGACGGCGAAGCCGACGGCCATGTACGCCGCGAGCAGCATGTGCGTGACCTGGGCGGCCGCCGCTGGATTCAGCATCGCCGCGATCGGATCGATGTCGACGGCCTGGCCATTCTCGAGCCGGAAGCCGGTCGGCGTGTTCATCCACGCGTTGGCGGTGACGACGAAGATGCCGGAGAGCGCGCCGCTGAGGGCCACCATGACGCCCGCGAAGAGATGGGCGCGCGGGCTCACACGGTCCCAGCCGTACAAATAGATGCCGAGGAAGATCGCTTCGAGGAAGAACGCGAATCCTTCCAGCGAGAACGGCATGCCGATGATGGGTCCCGCCAGGGCCATGAAGTGCGGCCAGAGCAGCCCGAGCTCGAACGACAGCACGGTGCCCGAGACGGCGCCCACCGCGAAGAAGATCGCGGTGCCCTTGGCCCAGCGCTTCGTCAGATCGAGATAGATCGGATCCTGCGTGCGCCGCCACAACGCTTCAGCGACGATCATCATCACCGGCATGGCCATGCCGATGACCGCGAACACGATATGAAACCCGAGCGACACGCCCATCTGCCAGCGCGCCGCGAGCAGGGAATTCACGGCTGGAGCGTATCAACAAACACCGCAGCACGCTTGCGTTCGTCAAAGTAGCTCGGCTACGTTTACCGACTCGTGCCGGAAGCCGTCCCCAACTCATGAAACAGGAGTGTCCGATGAATAGAACACCTGCCCTCGCGTGCGTCACCGTGTTGCTGTCGATGTTCGCGACGGTCGACGAGGCCCGCGCGCAATACCTCGGCACATTCACCTGGCAGCTGGCGCCGTCCTGCAACGTCGTGACGCTGTCCGTCACGCAGCAGGGGCCGGTATTCGCCCTATCAGGCTTCGATGATGGCTGCGGTAGTGACCCGCGGTCTGCCGTGAATGGCAGCGCGTCTCTCGAGGGCAGCACCGTGCTGATGGGGTTCAATACGATTGCGCCGAACGGGGTCGCGGTCAACACGAGAGCGCAGCTCACGCTCCCGTCCGTCTCGGGCACATGGACCGACAGCGGCGGCGGCTCAGGCACCTTCGCGTTTGCACCATCGCTGCCGACAACAGGTCAGCCGCGCGCAGCAGAAAGCGAGGCGCCGTTCGCCTATGGCCAGATTCGCGAGGACGGCAGCATCCGCAGCGGATCCAAGCGTCTGGTGTCTGCGACCAATCCTGAAACGGGTGTCTATTGCCTGACGTTCTCGCCAGCACCGACCCAGGACCGAGCCGAGTCGGCGGTCATCGGGGCGTCAGGAGGGGGCGACGCCGTGTTCGTCGCGCGCAACACCAACGGTCAGGGGAGTCCCGGAGCCGCCTGCCCGAGTGGCAGCCATCTGCGCGTGCGGGCGCTGAGCGCGGCCGGCGTGCCGACCAGCGCGCGGTTCACGTTCATACTGCCGTAGGAGCCTGCCGCCTGTGAGAACATCTCCGAGATGCTTCCGGCCCTGCTGCTGACCTTGCTCGCGATCGCTTCAGCCCCGGCACAACCGTCTACGGATTGCGCCGATTGGCAGGAATGTCGCCAGCGTGCGACCGACGCCCTGGCCGGTGGTCAGTACGAGGCCGCACACGACCTGGCCTGGCGCGCCGTGCAAAAGGGGCCCAAGCGGAACAACGAGTTGCTGTTCTTGCTCGCCCGGGCGCAAAGCCTGAGCGGTCGCGCTCACGACGCGCTCGTGATGTTGGATCGCCTTGCGGAGACCGGCGCGGCCGCAGCGGCGCTGACCGACGACGATTTTCGTCGCCCCCGCGAGCTGCCAGGATGGCCCGCCGTGGCGGACAAAATGGCGGGCAGAGCCGCGCCGGCGCCGGGCGCGTCCACACCCGCGCCTGGCACCACTGCCCCCGCCGCG
>DAINCF010000506.1:0-5199 GCA_036732565.1 Vicinamibacterales bacterium | reverse complement strand
CTGGTGGCACGGGCCGCGTCCATTGCCCGCGACCTGCGGGCGAGCCATGTCGAGCTCCGGCACCGCGCGCGCTGCTTCGAGGGTTTGACCCCCAAGGAGCACAAGGTCTCGATGCTGCTGCCGCTGGGGGATTCCGCCGACGCCATGTTCGCGGGCCTGGATCGCAAAGTGCGCAATCAAGTCCGTAAGGCCGAGAAAAGCGGTCTAATGCCGGACGCGCCTGGCGCCGAAAAGCTGAAGGACTTCTACGAGGTCTTCGCGCACAACATGCGCGACCTGGGTACGCCGGTGTATTCGCGCCGGTTCTTCCAGGACGTCCTCGGAACCTTCCCCGACCGCGCCAGTCTCGTGGTCATTCGGGAGACGAGCAGCGGTCGGCCGGTGGCGGGCGCCTTGACCTGGCGCTGGCGCGATACCGTGGAAGTGCCCTGGGCCTCGTCGTTGCGCGAATTCAACGCCATGGCGCCGAACAATCTGCTCTACTGGACGATCATCCAGCGCGCGATCGGCGGTGGCGCGAACGTCCTGGACTTCGGCCGGTCGACGCCGGGCGAGGGGACGTTTCAGTTCAAGCGGCAATGGGGTGCGGCCCCGCTGCCGTTGTGTTGGGAGTACGATCTGATCGACGGTGAGCTGCCCGATCACAGCCCGAAGAACCCGAAGTTCGGGCTGGCCATCCGGATGTGGCAGCGCTTACCGGTGCCGGTGGCGACCATGATTGGGCCGCACATCGTTCGATCGATCCCGTAGGTCGGCAAGGAAGAACAGTTCATGAGTGTTGCTACCGGACAGATCACCACCCAGACGCGGCCCAAGCCGCTCTGGCTCGTCGACCTCGGGGAGATGCTCCGCGAGTTCGTTGTCTACCGCGAGTTGCTGTACCAGATGACCCGGCGAGATCTGCTGCTGCGCTACAAGCAGACGATCATGGGCGTGGGCTGGGCAGTGCTGATGCCACTGACCAACACCGCGCTGTTCTCGGTGATCTTCATGCGCGTGGTGAGCCTGGATACCGGCCTGCCGTATCCACTGTTCGCCTATATGGGCCTTGCGTCGTGGAATTTCTTCGCGGCGTCGACCCGTTTCGCCGTCAACTCGCTGACGAGCAACCCCAACCTGGTCTCGAAGGTGTACTTCCCGCGAGAGGTGTTTCCCTTCTCCGCGGTCATCGTCTCGCTGGTGGACTTCGCCGTGTCCGCCGTGGTCATCGCGATCTTGATGGCGTACTACGGCATCGCGCCCGGGCCCACCGCGCTGCTGCTGCCGGTGGTCATCGTCGTCCAGGCGCTGTTCACGGCCGGATGCTGCCTGCTGCTTGCCGTCGGCAATCTGTTCTTCCGCGACGTGAAGTATCTGTTCGAAGTGGTCATCTCGATTGCGATGTTCGCGACGTCCGCGGTCTACCCGGCGTCGAAGGTTGGCGGGACCCTGGGGCTGCTGATTGCCAACAACCCCCTGACCGTCATGATCGACGCCTATCGCGATCTCCTGTTGTACGGTCGGCTGCCGGCCATCGGGCCGTTTGCGGCCACGGCCGTCTTCTCGGTGCTGTTCTTCATGTGGGCGTGGTTCACGTTCCACCGCGCCGAGTACAAGTTCGCAGAGAATCTCTAATGGAGTACCAGTTCTAATGGCTGCGGCAGTCCTGTTCGACAACGTCTGGAAGAAGTTCCGCCGCGGCCAGGCACACGACAGCCTGAAGGATCTGATCCCGCACCTGATCAAGAACTGGGGTCGCGGCGAGACGCTCGACGCCGAGGAGTTCTGGGCGGTGCGCGGCGTGTCGCTGGAGGTCCAGCCCGGCGAGGCCCTCGGCATCATCGGACCGAACGGCGCCGGCAAGAGCACGTCGCTCAAGCTGCTGAGCCGGATCCTCCGGCCCAACAAGGGTCGCTGCGAGCTCCGCGGGCGCGTCGGGGCGCTCATCGAGGTGGCGGCCGGCTTCCACCCCGATCTCACCGGCCGCGAGAACATCTTCCTCCAGGGCGCGATCATGGGGATGACGCGAGCGGAGATCCGACGACGGTTCGACGAGATCGTCGAGTTCGCCGAGGTCGAGCAGTTCATCGACACGCCGATCAAGCGCTACTCCTCCGGCATGCACGCGCGGCTCGGATTTGCCGTCGCGGCGCATCTCCATCCCGACGTCCTGTTGATCGACGAGGTCCTGAGCGTCGGCGACATGGCATTCCAGCAGCGCTGCGTCAACCGGGCCAAGGACTTCAAGAAGGAAGGCGTCGCGATCGTCTTCGTGTCGCACAACCTGCAGGCGGTCGCCGACCTCTGCGACAACTCGCTCTATCTCGCGGGCGAGATGAAAGCCTACGGTCCGACCCACAACGTGATCGAGACCTATCTCGCCTCGTTGGCCAGCACGGCCGCCGTGCAGGGCGTGGTCGAGATCGTGTCGAGTCAGTTGATCGATGCCAAGGGCACGGTGACGCAGGATGCCGAGCCCGGCGATGCGTTGCGCCTTCGCATGACCTGCAAGGTGCACGAAGACGTATCGGGTCTGATGATGGCGTTCTGCGTCTTCCGCTCGACCGACGGCCTGAAGGTCTACGACGGCGGCTGGCAGATGGACGAATTGGGGCTGCAGACGCTCAGCGCCGGTGACACCTTCACCGTCGACTTCGCGTTCAAGACCCACCTGACGAGAGGGCACTACTTCCTGGATGCCTCCGTCTTCGATGCCCGCAGCCACACGGAGATCGCCCGCCGGCGGCCGGCGTCAGTCTTCACGGTCACCGAAACGCGCAGCCACGAAGGCGTCGCCGATCTGGAGGCCGAGGTGACGCTCGCCAACGCCGCCGCGTTCGTCTGATCGACATCCAGGCGCCCGGATCAAGACCGTCCCAAAGCGGCTCGAAGCATGCCTTCGTACGCCGACCACTGCAGCGGTAGCGTGGCCATCGAGCGCGCGTAATGCTGTACGGCAAGCAGCGGACGGCCCGATCGTGCCGCGTCCCACCCGTTCGTGCGATGGGTCTCCGCCCAGATCCGGCGCTTCGCCAGCCACGACAGCCCGCGGCCTTTGGGTAGGTTGAGCGCGCGCTCGACGACTCGCTGGCGCCCGAGCAGCATTTTTTCGAGCTGGCGGCTCGAGCCCCCTGGGTGCAACCGATACCTGACGAGCGGCTCGTGGCACGCGACAATCGGGTACAGGGCCGTCACGCGCATCCACAGATCCCAGTCCTGCGCGACCATGAGATCCTCGTCGATCGGGAACCCGCCGGCCTCGATGAACGCATCGCGACGCAGCACGACGCTCGACGTCACGATGAAGTTGCCCTCGCGCAGCAGAATCTCGAAGACGTCACCTTCTCGCTGCGGCTGCAGCTCGCCATGCACTTCCGGCATGCCCTGGACATCCCCGAAGTTGTAGCGATCGCTGCAAACGAACCTCGTCTCCGGACCCACCTTCGCGAATTGCCGTTCCAACTTCTCTGGCAGCCAGATATCGTCGGCGTCGAGGAACGCCAGCCAGTCTCCCGTCGAATTGCGCACCGCGAGATTCCTCGCCGGTCCCGATCCCCCGACACGCTGGGAAATCACCTTGACCGGCTGCCCGTAGCGGCTGGCGATCTCCCCGGTTCGGTCGTTCGACCCATCGTCGACGATGACGACTTCGGCAGGCGTGAGGGTCTGATTGAGCACGGAGTCAATCGCCTCCGCGACGTAGCGCTCCACGTTATGGGCCGGAATGATCACCGAGATCCTGGGCATGGCTGGCAGAAGGATACCGCACGCGCGCAACAGGTTGCGCCTGACATGAACGTCAGTTCGATAACGGGTTTGTAATTCATACACAGACCGCTTGCGGCATCTGTATGGTTCCTTCGCGCGACCGATGCAACTGGCGCGGTTTTGCCGTGTGGCCCCGATGTTGCTGCGGCGACAGGGCTCGCAGGTTCCCCACCGCGGGTGCCCAACAACAACTCGCATGACCCGCCGGAGCCCTCAGGCGAAGGCGGTTTTGAGATTGGAGCTTCGCGGAATGTCTTGGTCACCCACTAGGGGCAGGCGGGAGCTGTGCGCCTCGCTAATCGTCGCGTTCGGTCTGGCCATCGTCACGGGCCTGCACGTTTCTTCACCACTTCGGGCAGCCTCGCCCGACACCGCGCCTCCATTGCCCGCTCCTTCGGGCGCCGTCGTCACCGTCTCCAACGTCAGTCAGTTGCAGGCGGCGTTCTCGAGCGTGCAGTCCGGTCAAACCATCGTCGTCAACCCGGGCACCTACAACTTGACGGGCTCGCTCTACATCAACGGCCGATCGAACGTCACGGTGCGCGGGGCAACCAACAACCGCAACGACGTCGTGCTGGTCGGCGGCGGCATGAATGTCCAGGGCAATACACCGTTCGGCATCTGGATGGGCGGCGAAACTGCGAACAGCGCCAACAACATCACGATCGCGAACCTGACCATTCGCGACATCTTCTACCACCCGATCAACATCAACCCGGGCACCACGAGCCCGCGCATCTACAACGTGCGGCTCGTGAACGCGGGGCAACAGTTCATCAAGGTCAATCCCGACATCCCGCGCGGCATCTTCGTGCACAACGGGATCGTCGAGTACTCGGTGATGGAGTACGAGAACACGGCGAAGGACTCCTACACCAACGGCGTCGACGTCCATCGCGGCCACAACTGGATCATCCGGCACAACCTGTTTCGAAGGGTCCGCGCGCCACAAGGCCAGTTGGCGGGTCCGGCGATCCTGATGTGGAACGACGCCGCCAATACCATCGTCGAAGGCAACACGTTCATCGATTGCGACCGCGACATCGCGCTGGGCTTCGATACCGGCGTCAGCCACACCGGCGGCATCATCCGCAACAACTTCATCTACCGCAGCGCGGGCAGCGGCGGTGACGTCGGCATCGCGGTCTGGGGATCGCCGAACACGAAGGTCGTTCACAACACGATCTTCATGAACGGTCAGTATCCAAACGCGATCGAAACGCGCTGGAGCTCGACGACCGGCGTCCAGGTCGTCAACAACCTTGCCGATCGCGGCATCGTCGCGCGCGACGGATCGCAGTTCACGCAGGCAGGCAATGTGTGGACTGCCACGGCCGGCCTCTTCGCCAATGCCGGTGTGGGCGACCTGCACCTCGTCGCGGCCGCGACCGCCGCGATCGATCGCGGGGTAGCGACGAACGACTCGCCGCTCGACTGGGACGGTCAAGCGCG
>DAINCF010000505.1:0-5224 GCA_036732565.1 Vicinamibacterales bacterium | reverse complement strand
GTCGGCTCGCGCTCGATCGCCGTTGTCGACGCCGTCCCCAGCGCCTTCGCTTGCCGGCCGTCCGGCGTCATCGTCCAGATGCGATCGAGATACGAGACGGCGATGCGGCGGCCGTCGGGCGCCCACGCCGCTTCCTGCAAGCCGACGGGCCCGGACATCTCGCTCTGGGCGCCCAGCCCCGATGCACGCGTGCTGATCGTGGCAAGAGCCGCGAGCGCAAGCCCGATTCTTGCCGCTGATCGCATTGCGTCCTCTCGCATTCGTGTAGGGCGGCTCGCGAGCCGCCCCTACGTCCCTACGTCCCTACGTCCCTACGTCCGAGACTGCAGAACCGTCGAAACGATGTGTCGTGCGGAGATCCCGTACTTGTCCAGCAGTTCGTCCGGTGTGCCGCTGCGCGGAATCTCGGTGACGGCCAGACGCGTGACGGTCAGTCCAGCAGCCGCGACCGCGCGCGTCACCGCGTCGCCGATGCCGCCCGCGATGTAGTGATCCTCGACCGAGATCAGGCGTCCGGTCTCCTTTCCACACTTCACCAACGTCGCGGCGTCGATCGGCTGCACCGAGTAGAGATCGACAACGCGCACGTGCACGCCCTTGGCCGCGAGCTCGTCGTGCGCCTTCAACGCCTCGTACACGGTCACGCCGGCGCCGATAATCGTCGCGACGTCTTCGTCATGGCGGCGCAGGATCTTGGACCCGCCGACCGGGAACGTCTCGTCGTTGCTGTAGATGACCGGCGTCTTGGGCCGGCTGGCGCGGATGTACACCGGCCCTGGATGGGTCGCAGCCGCGACCACCAGCCGCTCGGCGCAGACCGCGTCCGAAGGATAGAACACCGCGATGTTCGGCTCCGCCGTCATCATCGCCAGATCTTCCAGCGCCATCTGCGACGGTCCGTCTTCCCCAATCGAGACCCCGGCGTGCGAGCCGGCCATTTTGACATTCAACTGACTGATCGCGGCCATCCGCACGAAGTCGCCCGCCCGGGTCATGAACGCCGCGAAGGTCGACGGGAACGGCAGGGCGCCGCGCGCGGCGAGCCCCATGGACGCGCCGATCATCGCCTGTTCGGCGATGAAGCATTGGTAGAAGCGCTCGGGCGCGACCGCCTCGAAACGCTCGCTGAACGTGGAGTTCTTGACGTCGGCGTCGAGGGCCACGACGCGCGAGTCGGCCTTGCCGAGCTTGGCGATCGCGGTGCCGTACGCCTCACGCGTGGCAACCAGATCTCCGGCCTTGTAGCTGGGCGGGTCGACGGGGTTGACCCGCTCCGCCGGAGGCAGCGCCGATGGCGGCGGAATCGTCAGCTTGGACCCAGCGGGCTCGGGAACCAGCTGCCCCTCCAACTCCTTGATCGCGCGATCGGCCTCCTCGCCTTTCTTGAACGCCTTGCCGTGCCAGCCGGGCTTGCCCTCCACCCATGACACGCCTTTGCCCTTGATGGTGCGAGCGAGCACCACCGTGGGCTTGCCCTTGGTCGCCCGCGCGTCCTCGAACGCCTTCTCAATCTCCGGGATGTCATGACCGTCGATGACGATGGCGTGCCATCCGAAGCCTTGCCAGCGACTGCGGTGACCGTCCATGTCGTGATCGAGCTGCGTCTCGCGACTCTGCCCCAGCCCGTTGACGTCGACGATCGCGCAGAGCGAGTCGAGCTTGTGGAACTGCGCCATCGCCGCCGACTCCCAGACGGAGCCTTCGGCGGTCTCGCCGTCGCCCATCAGCACGTACGTGCGGTAGTCCGATCCGATGCGTCGAGCGTTCAGTGCCATGCCGACGCCGGCACCCAGGCCCTGACCGAGCGAGCCGGTCGCGACGTCGACGAACGGCAGCCGCGGCGTCGGATGGCCTTCGAGATCCGATGTCAATTGACGGAGCTGCAGCAGATGCTCACGCGGGAACAGCCCTGCCTCGGCCCAGGCGGCGTACAAAATCGGGGCCGCATGGCCCTTGGACAAGACGAAGCGATCGGCCCCGGCGTGGGACGGATTTGCGAGCACGTACCGCATCTCGCCGAAGAACAGCACGGCCATCAGGTCGGCGGCGGAGCAGCACGTGGTCGGGTGCCCACTGCCCGCCTCCGTGGTGGACAAAATCGAATCGATGCGCAGCCGCGTGGCGACGTTCTTGAGCGCGGACACGGCGAGTGATTGATCGACAGGCACGAGTTCCTCCGACATGACTGCTGGGTCTTCGTACGTGGGGGACGGCTTCAGCCGGCCCTGGTCCGCCTAAAGGCGCACCCCACGCGCGGCTATACGATGCACTCTCACAAGATGCCTAGAGTATAGAATGTCGTGATGCCCGTGTTGCGCTACTCGTACATAGTGGCCCTGGTCGTATGGGTCGGCGGTACGGTAGTGACGGGCGCGGTAGTCGCGCCCACGGTCTTCGGCGTGCTGCAGGCATGGAATCCGGGTGAGGGCCGCGTGCTGGCTGGACAGGTCTTCGGGACCGTGCTCCAGCGGCTGCAGCTCATCGCCTACGGGGCTGGAGCGGTGATGATCGTCGCGCTCAGCTTGCAGCGGCTGATCGGGCCGCGACCGATTGCCTTTGGGATTCGCGTCGCCATCATCGCGGCGATGCTCGGCGTGACGCTTTATTCGGGACTCGTGATCAGCCCTCGCATTCAAGCCATTCAACAGACCGTCGCCGGGCCCATGACACAGCTACCCGCCGACGATCCGCGGCGCGTCGAGTTCGACGGTCTGCACGGCCTGTCGACGACGCTGTTCACGCTCGCCGGGGTGGGCGGTCTCATCCTGCTCTTCTGGGAAGCGCGCGAACACGCCTAACGGTTCAGCAAGGTATCCATGGCGCACACGATCACGCTGATCCCCGGGGACGGGATCGGCCCGGAAGTCACCCGAGCGGTCGTTCAGATTCTGGAGGCGACCGGCGTAGCCTTGAAGTGGGAGCCCCACTCGGCGGGCGTCACCGCCGTGGCGGAACATGGCGTCACGCTGCCCCCGTCCTTGCTGGACTCCATTCGCAGGAACAAGGCGGCGTTGAAGGGACCGCTCACGACGCCGATCGGCGAAGGCTTCACCAGCGTCAACGTCGGTCTTCGCAAGGCGCTGGATCTCTACGCGAACCTGCGGCCGGTCTGGAACCTGCCGGCGGTGCCTTCGCGCTTCCAGGACGTCGACCTGGTGATCGTGCGCGAGAACACCGAGGACCTCTACGCCGGCCTCGAGCACACGGTAGTGCCGGGCGTCGTCGAAAGCCTGAAGATCATCACGGCCGCGGCCTCGACCCGCATCGCCAAGTTCGCCTTCGAGCACGCCCGGCGCAACGGGCGAAGAAAGGTGAGCGCGGTGCACAAGGCCAACATCATGAAGCTGAGCGATGGCCTGTTCATCGATTGCGCCCGGAAGGTCGCGAAGGACTACTCCGACATCGAGTACGAGGAGCGCATTGTCGACGCCGCCTGCATGCATCTGGTGATGCATCCGGAGAAATTCGACGTGCTGCTGCTGCCGAACCTCTACGGCGACATCATCTCGGATCTCGCGGCGGGGCTGGTCGGCGGGCTTGGCGTGGTGCCGGCCGCCAACCTCGGCGCGGATGGCGTCGGCGTGTTCGAAGCCGTGCATGGCACGGCGCCCGACATCGCCGGAAAGAACCTCGCCAACCCCACCGCGCTGCTGCTGTCCGCGGTGCTGATGTTGCGGCATCTTCGCGAGCACGCGCATGCGGATCGCGTGATGGCCGCGCTCAACCAGGTGCTCACCGCCAGCGCGACGCTCACCAGCGACCTTGGCGGCACCGCCACCACCAGCGAGTTCGCCGACGCCATCTGCGCGGCGCTCCCACCGGTACGACACTCGTGACTGCCGACTGCCGACTCCCTACTCCCGGCCTTGGCGGCGGACAGGCATGCTATAGTCCAGCGGCGGTCCGATGATGGATGACATCACTACGGCCGTTCTCTCACGCGAGGAGGTCACGCGCTTCCTCGAGGGTAGTCACGGCCGCCAAGGCGACGCTGCGCGCGATCGGGTGATTGGCTATCTCGAGGAGCTGCGGACGACGCAGCGCTACGAGCTCTATCGCGCGCTCGAGTACCCCCTCTTCCCGATCCTCCGCAAGATCGAACGGATCGGCGAGCGCACCGGGCCCATCGTCGAAGCGACGCGGCACCATCGCATCATCTTCGCCTCCAATCACAAGAGCCACACGGATTACCTGGTCGAGCCCCTGGTCCTGGACGATGCGGGGATCCGGCCACCGATCATCGCGGCCGGGATCAACCTGTTCGGCGGACCCCTGGGCCTCATCCACAAGCACGTCACGGGCGCACTGCCGATCAGACGCAACACGAAAGACCCCGCGTATCTGATCACGCTGAAGGCATACGTTGCCGAGCTGCTCAGGAAGCACGACCTCTTCTTCTATCCCGAGGGCGGGCGCAGCTACAGCGGTGAGATCAAGGCGCCGAAGACGGGGTTGTTCAGCGCCACCCTTCACGCCGACGTGCCGGGGATGATGATCGTCCCGACGGCGATCGCCTACGACCTCGTGCTCGAGGATCACATCCTGTCGCGGCAGCGCATCAAGCGACTGCAGCGCCCGTTCAGCCGCGAGCTCGCGGAGATGGTGCGCTATGCCGTCGGCTACCGTAGCCGCGCGTTCGTGACGTTCGGGCGTCCGATTCCACTGGACGGCATTGACCCGGGCTCCCGACGCGCCGTGATGGATCTCGCACAACACGTGCGCCAGGAGACCGGCAAACTCTACAAGGTCCTCCCGACTGCGTTGCTGGCGGCGGCGATGCGGCCCTCGACGAGACGCCCCGAGCTGACCGATCGCGTGGAGGCCCTCATCGACGCGTTGCGCGCGACGCAGGCCAACCTCGGCGTGACGTCAGCCCCCGAAGCGGTCGAGATGGGCACCGAAGCCCTGGAGGCTCGCGGCATCATCGTGATCGAAGGTGGACGACTGCGGGTCCGGGAGCGCAACGTGTTGCGCTACTACGCGCGCACCATCGAACACCTGATCCGACCGGCTGGCCCCACTCACTGATGATCGACGCGGCCTCGAAGGCGTTCTTTCACGCTCTCGCTCGAATTCCTTTTCTGGCGCGGCTGGCTTCGCGATACGGCATGGCTGGAGGGTCGGGCTTCGCGCGCCGGTTCATTGCCGGCGAGACCATCGAGGAGGCGATCGACGCGGCACGCGCGATTGGGGCGCGCGGCATGCTGATCACCTTGGACTACCT
>DAINCF010000504.1:0-5244 GCA_036732565.1 Vicinamibacterales bacterium | reverse complement strand
ATTCCACCAGCTCGCGGCGGCGGTGGTCTACTGGGCGATGACAACGAGTACAAAATTCGCATTCGGGGCCGCATAGCGGTCCAGGTGACGATGATGCGCAGCTCGGTCGTGGCAATCGCGCTGTCGGCGGCCGCGGCGTTCTCTCCGTCACCCGGGCTCGCGATGGAGCGGGCCGCGATGGATCAGATCCTCGCCATGGCCAAAGCGCAGCCAGACTCGCCGGCGTTACGCGAGGCGCTCATCGCACGCCTTGGCGAAGCGGCGATCAAGAGCGGCGAGGCATTCGACTCGAACGGGCCCGATTTCATCTGGGCGGTCGAGGCTCACAGCCGGCCGACTCTCGTCGTCGACGATCAACCGGTCGGCGCGATGCAGAGCATTTCCGGAACCAATCTGTGGTTTCGTACCGCGCAGTTGCGAGTCGGGATCTCTCACCGTTTTCATTACCTTATCGACGATCGGAGATATGGCGGGTCGGTCGACATGCCCGCGTACGGGCCGTTGTCGTATAGCCGCCCCGGCGCTCCCCAGGGTCGGATCTCAGAGAAGCTCGTTCACACGAGCAAGCTCTACGAAGGCATGGAGACCAACTATTGGATCTACGTGCCGGCTCAGTACGACCCGGCCGTTCCCGCGGCGCTGATGGTCTGGCAGGATGGCGAACGGTACATCACGAGGAACGCGGAGGAAATCTGCCGCCTCTGCCCGAGTCTGTATCGCCTGCAGGAAGTCACGGACAACCTGATTCACGACAAGAAGATTCCGGTCATGATTCACGTGTTCGTGTCTCCTGGTACGTTGAACGGCAAACCGCTGCGGTCCATCCTCTACGATACGGTGTCCGACAAGTACGGCCAGTTTCTGGTCGACGAATTGCTTCCAGAGGTGTACGCCAAATACAACATCCGGCGGGATGCGTACAGCCGCGCCATTCAAGGGCAGTCGTCGGGTGGCATTGCCGCCTTCACTGTGGCCTTCAATCGGCCGGAGAGCTTTAGTCGCGTCTATACCGTCGTTGGAAGCTTTGTCGCACTCCAGTGGAAACCGGGCGAGGTGGACGGCGGCAACATCTATCCCTTCAAAGTTCGCCGAGAGCCGAAGCGCAATCTGCGCATCTGGATGAACGACGGCTCGGAAGACCAGGAAGCGAACTCAGGAAGCTGGCCGCTGCAGAACATCCAACTGGCGAACTCCCTGAAGTTGAAGGGATACGATTTTCATTTCAGCTTCGGGGGCGGTTCGCATCACGCGGCGCTCGCCGCATCGGAACTGCCGGAATGCCTGATGTGGCTCTGGCGGGAGTACGACCCCGAGAAGACCCAGCAAACCTACGAGCAGAGCGCGGAAGAACAGTCGAAACCGGTATTCCGTGTGCGGATCTACAACCGCTGAGCGGCGAGCGGGAGATCGAATCGAAGTGGAGTGCTATTCTGTGTTGGGCGCTGCGCCCGACCATGAGCGCGAAACCGACACACGATACACCGACAATCCAGAGTCTCGACCGCGGGTTGGCGATCCTCGAAGCCGTTGCCTCATCAGCCGAACCGGTGGCGCTGAAACAGCTCACCGAGCTCATCGGCATCGATCGCAGCAGTGTATTCCGGTTGGCGAACACACTCCGGCAGCGGCGCTTCCTGGCCAATCCGAAAGGGAGCAACGACTACATTCTTGGGCCCACGGCGTGGCGGCTGTCGCGCCGCTACGGGCGGAACGTACTGGGCACGTTCTTCCATCAGTTCCTTTGCGACCTGACCGCGAAGGTGGAAGAGACGTCGCACTTCGCAGTGCTCGAAGGCGGCCAGGTGTTCTTCATCGACCATCAGACGGCGACCGGTCAGGTCGTCTCGGTTGCCGGGCAGACGGGCGAGTTCTCGCCGCTGCACTGCACCGCGCACGGCAAGGCGCTGCTCTCCGACTTCGATCTCAACGGTCTGAAGCGTCTGTTCGGGCCGACACCTCTCCAAGCGTACACGCGCAGGACGATCACGTCGCTGACGCGGCTGGCTCGCGAGATTGGGCGGGTCCGCACCGACGGATTCGCGATCGACGATGGCGAGTACATGGAAGAAGTGCGGTGCGTGGCGGCGCCGATCCGCGATCCCCAGGGCGAGATCGTGGCGTCGGTAGGGATCTCATCGCCGGTGACGCGGCTGCACGCGAAGCGGATGGCGCTCGCCGCAGCCGAAGTCAAAGCCGCCGCACAGTCGATCAGCGCGTCGCTGGCAAACTGACCAATTCGGACCCGTCACGTCACGCGGGTGACCGACCCGCCTCCCGTAGGCAATCGTCCTGGTTGCTGCACCTGTCCCTCTTCTCTTCGGATGGCAATCGTTCTAGCGGAGGAGCAATCCGATGAATCGTCGCACCTTCCTCAAGTCGGCACCCGCTGCGTCCGCGGCCGCTCTGCTGCGGCCGTCGCGGGCGGAAGCCGCGCTACCGCAGGCCAAGATCACACGGATTCAGTTGTACGAAGCACCGAACGTGATGCCGCTGCAGATCCCGCTCCTGCAAAGCAACATGGTCGTGACGATCGAGACCGACGCCAATATCACAGGCGTCGGCGAAGGCGGCACGCGCGACACGCTGGAGCCCTGCGCCGGCCGGCTGATTGGCAGGAATCCCTTCCACATCGAGCGCTTGTGGCAGGACATGTATCGCGCCTTCCACTATCCGCCCGGACGGGAACGGCTACATGCCATCGGGGCACTGGACCTGGCGCTATGGGACCTCAAAGGCAAGGCCCTCGGCGTACCCGTGTACGAGTTGCTCGGCGGCATGAATCGTAACTATTTGGAGTGTTATACGACGACGTTTCGCGGCGGCGGTAACACGATCCAGGAGCGCGCTGCCGCGTGCATGGAGGCGGGCTGGCGGCTCTTCCGGTTCGATGCCGCGAGCCTCCCACAAGGCAGCAACACCTACGATGCGCGCGAGCGTATGCGGCAGGTTCAGGCCGACTGCCGCGCCGCACGCGAAGGCGTCGGTCCCGCCGGGAATTTCATGGTCGATTTCCACCAGCGCTTCACGTTCGCCGACGCACTCCGCGGCTGCCGCCTGATCGAGGAGTTCGAACCCTATCTGGTCGAAGATCCCGTGCAGACCGACTCGTTCCTCCAGGACATTCCCAAGCTGCGCACGCTGACCAGCGTCCCGCTCGCCGCTGGTGAAGAATGGGGGGCCCGCTGGGACTTCCATCGGCTGGTCGAAAACCACGACCTCGACTTCGTCCGCTGCTCGCTGCCCAATGTCGGCGGCATCACCGAGATGATCCGCATCTGCGCCTTGTGCGAGACGCACGACATCGGCATCGTTCCGCACTTCACCGGACCGATCGCGACCGCCGCGCAGATACACGTGCTTGGACCGTACCCGCAATCTGTCGTCTTCGAGTACAACTACGGGACTCAGCCCATCGCGTATCTGAACGAGTTCCTCACCTTCAAAGACGCCAAGCTCTATTCCAACGATCGGCCGGGCCTCGGCGTCACGGTGAACATGGACCGGCTGAAGCTCGTGGCGACCATTTCACAGCCAGGTCCGAACCGGCCGACGTACTATCGGCCCGATGGCTCGCAGTTCACGTGGTAGTGGTGCAGCGGCGTGAGCCGGCAGCCTATCCGTAGTTGGAGGGTTCGTGACGCTCCTTCGGCGCTTGTCTAGCGCTCCCGTCTCGGTGACAGTCGAAGGTCGTTGCCGTCGAAGACCAGCACGCCGTTCGGCGACGTTCGCTCGATGGTCCGAACGACTTCGCCGCGGCGCAGGCGCAGCCCACGTCCAAGCCTCGACTTCACGGTAGCTTGCTCGAGGGCGCCGTCCTTCCACGAGAGATCGATCTCGAACCCGCCAGGTGCGCGAAGACCCGTCACCCGGCCGGTCGGCCATGCTGAGGGCAGGGCGGGCAGCAGACGGATCTCGCCGGCGTCGCTCTGCAGGAGCATGCTCACCATGCCCGACACACCGCCGAAGTTGCCGTCGATCTGGAATGGTGGGTGCGCGTCGAAGAGGTTCGGATACGTGCGCTCCGGACCCAGCAGGAACCGCAGAATTTCGTGGGCGCGATCGCCCTCGCCCAGCCTCGCCCAGAGATTGATGCGCCAGGCCGTGGCCCAACCGGTCGCGACGTCGCCCCGCAGTTCGAGCGACTTGCGAGCGGCCTTTGCCAACTCCGGCGTACGCCGTAGGTCGATGTCGCGCCCCGGATAGAGCCCGTACAAATGCGACACATGGCGATGATCGCGCTCGGGCGCCCGCAGGTCCCAGTCGTCCAGCCACTCCTGCAGTTGTCCGGCTCGGCCGATCTGGTTCGGCGCGAGACGGGCACGCGTGGCGGCCCACTGTTTCCGTAGATCGGCATCGACATCGAGCTCACGCGCCGCCTCGATCGCACTCGCAAACAGATCGCGCAGGATCTGCTGATCCATCGCGGGTCCCATGACGAGCGAGGTCCCGAACGGATGGAGGTTCTCAGGTGACAGCGAAGGCGACGTCACCAACCATCCATGCTTCGGGTCTTCGAGCAGTGTGTCGAGGAAGAATTCCGCTGCGCCTTTGAGCAACGGATAGATCTCGCGCAGATAGGCTCGATCGCCGGAATACTCGTAGCGCTCCCACACAGCCACCGAAAGCCACGCGCCGCCGGTCGGCCACATTCCGTATTGCGGGCCATCAATCGGCGCCGTCGCTCGCCAGAGATCGGTGTTGTGATGCGCCACCCAGCCGCGCGCCCCGTACATCGTCCGCGCCGTGCGAGCGCCGGTGACAGCGAGATCCTGCACCAGCGCGGTGAGAGGGTCCATCGTCTCCTCGAGGTTCGTGGAGAGGGCGGGCCAGTAGTTCATCTCGGTGTTGATGTTGATGGTGTACTTGCTGCCCCACGGCGGCGCCAGGCTCTCGTTCCAGATCCCCTGTAGGTTGGCGGGTTGCGTGCCCGGTCGCGAGCTCGAGATGAGGAGATAGCGGCCGTACTGGAAGTACAGCGCTGCGAGCGCAGGATCGGCGCCGGAAGTAGCGCCGCTCACGCGCTGGTCAGTTGGGAGCGCGCTCGCCGATGCCGCGCCCAGGTCGAAGGTTACGCGATCGAACAACCGACGATAGTCGCGGACGTGCGCGTCACGCAGCGCGTCGATTGACTTGCGCGCCGCCGCGTCCAGCGCCGCGGCGACCTTCGTGGCGGGGTCACCGGTGACGTCCTCGTACGAGCGATAGCTCGTCGCGGCAGCGATGAGCAGCGTGACAGCGTCGGCT
>DAINCF010000503.1:0-5262 GCA_036732565.1 Vicinamibacterales bacterium | reverse complement strand
GCCGCCAGGTCAGAGCGCACGACCCGCCGCGCCCCAGCGACGGCCGCAGATCGCCGGCGTGGATCGACAGTTTCAGCTCAACGAGCTCGTCTCCACACACGGCGGCCTGACGCCGCTGCTGTTTGCGGCCCGCGACGGCTTCGCGGAGTCCGTTGACGCGCTGCTGAAAGCCGGCGCCGACGTCAATCAGCTGAGCGCCGGCGACGGCACCAGCCCGCTGCTCATCGCCGTGATCAACGGCCACTTTGACGTGGCCAAGACGCTGATCGAGAAGGGCGCGAACGTCAACGCCGAGAGCGACAACGGCGCCTCGCCGCTCTATGCCGCGCTGAATGTCGAGTGGGCGCCGAAGGCGCTCTATCCCCAGCCGCGCGCGTATCAACAGCAGCACCTCACGTATCTCGACCTCATGACACTGCTGCTCGACAACGGCGCGAACCCGAACGTGCGACTCCGCAAGAAGGTGTGGTACTCGGGCTACAGCTTCGACCTGTCGGGCGTCGATGAGATTGGCGCGACGCCGTTCTGGCGCGCCGCGTACGCGAGCGATGTGGACGCGATGCGCATGCTGGTCTCGTACGGCGCCGATCCGAATATCCCGACGATGAAGCCGGCGGGGCGGCCGCGGACCGGTGACGGCGATCGCGAGAACGTGCAGGACATCTCAGGCCTGCCGCCCGTGCCGCTGGGTGGACCATCGGTCACGCCGCTGCAGGCAGCCTCGGGTGTCGGCTACGGCGAGGGCTTCGCCGCGAACGCCCATCGCTTCGCGCCGGGCGGCATGTTGGCGGCCGTGAAGTTCCTCGTCGAGGAAGCGCACGCCGACGTCAACGCCGTCGATCACGAGGGCAACACCGCGTTGCATCATGCCGCGGCGCGTGGCGACAACGAGATGATTCTCTATCTCGTGTCGAACGGCGCCAACGTGATGGCTGTCAACCGCGAGGGCAACACCACGGTCGACATGGCGAACGGGCCGGTGCAGCGCACGCAGCCGTATCCAGAAACGATCGCCCTGTTGGAGAAATTGGGCGCCAAGAACAACCATAAGTGCGTGTCCTGTTAGCGCAGCCGCATTGCAGTACGTGGGGTCCGCCTTCAGGCGGACCATGGGCCGGCTAAAGCCGGCCCCCACGATAGTAAGAGAGTGGAGCAGGCATGAACCAGACCCGCGGAGCGGCGGTGGCAAGCGTGCTCGTGGCGTTGTCCATTGGTGGCGCCGTTGAGGCCCAGCGCCCCGCGACTCCGCTCGCCAAGCCGACGATGGCCGTGAGTCATGGCAGCGGTGCGCTCACGGTGGACGCCCAGGGCGCGCTCGTCAAGCAGTACTGCGTCACCTGCCACAACGACAAGAGCAAAGCCGGCACCCTCTCACTCGCTGCCTTCGATCCCGCCCACCTCGCCGACAACGCAGTCGTCGCCGAAAAGATGGTGAGAAAGTTGCGCGCCGGCATGATGCCGCCCGCGGGCGCCCGCCGGCCGGACGAGGCGACGCTGACGGCGTTTGCGCAGGCGATGGAGGTGGAGCTCGACAAGGCGGCCGCGCTCGACCCGAACCCGGGCTGGCGCCCGTTTCAGCGGTTGAACCGCGCCGAGTACGCGCGCGCGGTGCGCAGTCTGCTCACCGTCGATGTGGACGTGACGGCGTTCCTGCCCGCGGACACCATCAGCGAAGGCTTCGACAACGTCGCCGATGCCCAGACGTTCTCGCCGGCGCTGATGGAAGGCTACCTGCGCGCGGCGAGCCGTGTGGCCGCGTTGGCCGTTGGCGATCCCGAGAGCTCGGCCAGCGAGGCCAGCTACAAGCTGCCGAAGACGCAGTCGCAGCTCAGTCGAGCCGATGGCGCGCCGCTCGGCACGCGCGGTGGCGTCTCGGTCATCCATACATTTCCGGCCGACGGCGAGTACGTGTTCCGAGTGACGATGTTCGCCGAGCCGCTCGGGCTGTTGTTCGGCAGCACGGCGCCCGACGAGAAGATCGAGGTCTCGATCGAAGGTGAGCGCGTCGCGCTGTTCGACATCGATCCGCGGATGAGCGAGGAAAAGACGGGGCTGTCGATCAAGACCCCGCCCGTGCACGTCAAGGCCGGACCCCAGCGCGTCACCGCGGCGTTCCTCCAGCGCTTCGAGGGCCCGGTGAACGATTTGATCGCGCCGATCGATCACACCCTGGCGGACACCGAGATCGGCGTGGCGTTCGGGATCACGACGCTGCCGCACCTGCGCGACCTCACCATCGTCGGCCCGCATCGCGTGACCGGCGTCTCCGATACCGCCAGTCGGCGCCGCATCTTCACGTGCCGGCCGACGTCAGCGGGCGAAGAGACGGCCTGCGCGGAGGAAATCGTCAAACGCCTCGCGACGGATGCGTTTCGACGGCCCGTCGGTGCTCGTGACTTTGCGCGGCTGATGACGTTCTACCAGCGAGGCCGCACGGACCGGAGCTTCGAATACGGCGTCGCCAAGGCGTTGGAAGCGATCCTGGCGAGCCCACAGTTCCTGTTTCGACTGGAGGAAGTGCCGACCACCCAGAGGGCGGGTGGGACCTATCGCCTGAGTGAATCGGAACTGGCGACGCGCCTGTCGTTCTTCCTGTGGGGCCTTGGGCCGGACGCCGAGCTGCGCAAGCTGGCCGAGCAGGGGAGGCTGAGCGCGCCGGGTGTGTTGAGCGCACAGGTGACCCGCATGCTCGGTGACCCGCGAGCCGAGGCGCTGTCGACGCGCTTCGCCTCGCAGTGGCTACGACTGCAGGACCTCGATCAAGTGTTCCCGGATCCGATCGTCTTCCCGTACTACGACAAAACGCTGGCCGATGGCCTGAGACGAGAGACCGAGCTGTTCTTCGACAGTCTGGTGCGCGAGGACCGCAGCCTGCTTGATCTGTTGATCGCGGACTACACGTTCGCGAACGAGCGCGTGGCTCGCCACTACGGCATCCCGAACGTGACCGGCACCGCGTTTCAACGCGTCCGCGTGCCCGATTATCGCCGCGGCATCGTCGGCCAGGGCAGCGTGCTGACCTTGACTTCGATTGCCGAGCGCACCTCACCGGTCATGCGTGGCAAGTGGATCATGGAAGTGCTCCTGGGGTCGCCGCCGCCGGCGCCGCCGCCCAACGTGCCGACGCTGGAGGAGACGAAGGGCACATCCGAGGGCAAAGTGCTGTCGGTGCGTGAGCGCATGGAGGAGCATCGGCGCAACCCGGCGTGCAGCTCCTGCCATCGCGTGATCGATCCGCTCGGCCTGGCGCTCGAGAACTTCGACGTGACCGGGAAGTGGCGGATCAAGGACGGGCAGAGCCCCGTGGATCCGACTGGAGATCTCTACGACGGCACGAAAATGAGCGGCCCCGACGGTCTGCGTGAGGCGCTGTTGAAGCATCAGGACGTGTTCTTCCTCAGCTTCACCGAGAGCCTGATGACCTACGCGTTGGGCCGCAGGGTGGAAGCGTTCGACATGCCGTCGGTGCGCCGCATCATCCGTGAGGCGTCGCAGCAGAACCATCGACTGTCGGCGTTCATTCAGGGTGTCGTCGCGAGCCCGGCGTTCCAAATGAGCCGCATGACAGCGATCGAGACGACTGCCGACCGCGGGCGGTAACGTCGGCCGGCCTGAAGGCCGGCCCCGACGAAGACCTGTGGAGACGTACGTGGGGGCCGCCCATTAGGGCGGCCCGGATGGAGACACGATGTTGATCACGCAGAAGCACCTTTCACGCCGCACGGTGCTGAAGGGCATTGGCGTCAGCGTGGCGCTCCCGTTTCTCGAAGCGATGACGCCCGCGCGATCCGCGTGGGCCGCGCCTCCGGCGACCAGGACGCGTCTCATCGCGATGGAGATGGTCCATGGCGCCGCCGGCAGCACGACGTTCGGGGCGACGAAGAACATGTGGGCGCCCGCGGCCGCCGGCTCGAGCTTCGACCTGACGCCGACCAGCCTCATCTCGCTCGAACCCTACCGCGACTATCTGACCATCGTCAGCAACACGGACGTCCGCAATGCCGAGGCATTCGCGGCCTCCGAGATCGGCGCCGACCACTTCCGCAGCGCCGCGGTGTTCCTCACGCAGGCGAAGCCCCGGCAGACGCAGGGCTCGGATGTGTTCGCCGGCACGTCGCTCGATCAGCTCTACGCGCAGCGGTTCGGTCAGGAGACGCCGATTCCGTCGATGCAGCTGTGCATCGAGAACGTCGATCAGGCTGGCGGCTGCTCGTACAACTACTCGTGCGTCTACACCGATACCATCAGCTGGGCGACGCCGGAAGATCCGCTGCCGATGATTCGCGATCCGCGGGCAGTGTTCGATCAACTGTTCGGCGTCGGCGCCACTCCCGAAGCACGCCGCACCCGTCGTCGGGATGACAGCAGCATTCTGGATTGGGTCACCGAGTCGGTCGGCGAGCTCAAGCGCAAGCTGGGCGCCGTCGATCAGGCGCGGCTCGGCGACTACCTGGATGACGTGCGTGAGATCGAACGGCGGATTCAGAAGGTGGAGGCGTTCAACACCAGCGGCGAGCCGCGGGAGCTGCCGGGTGCGCCGATCGGCGTGCCGGACGCGTTCGACGAGCACGTCAAGCTGATGTTCGATCTGCAGGCGCTGGCGTTCGCCTCGGACGTCACCCGCATCTTCTCGTTCAAGCTCGGCCGCGACGTTTCGAACCGGGTGTACGCGCCCAGCGGGTCGACGAGTGCGTTCCATACCGCCTCGCATCATCAAGAGCGCGAGGAGCGCATCACCGACTTCCAGAAGATCAACACCTACCACGTCGGCATGGTCCCGTATCTCCTGGAGAAGCTGAAGGCAATACCCGACGGCGATGGCAACGTGCTGGACAACACGCTCGTCATTTACGGTTCGGCGATGGGCAATTCGAACTACCACAACCACAAGCGCTGCCCGTTGTTCCTGGCCGGCCATGCGAGTGGAAAGTTGAAGGGCAACTTGCATCTGAAGGCGGCCGACGGCACGTCGATGGCGAACGTCATGCTGACGCTGCTGCAGAACCTCGGCCTCGATGAGATCCACACGTTCGGCGACAGCACCGGCACGTTCGATCTGAATCGACCGGTTGAGACGAGCACGGCAGCCGTAGAGCCCTAGTACGTGGGGGCCGGCTTCAGCCGGCCCAGGTCCGCCTGAAGGCGGACCCCACGAGTGATTCTGGAACACGGGTGTGCACATGAAGCGACGAGCCTTGCGCGGTCTGGGAACGAGCCTCGTGGGCGCACTCTGCCTGTCAGCGCTCCTCCACGCCGCGAGTC
>DAINCF010000502.1:0-5298 GCA_036732565.1 Vicinamibacterales bacterium | reverse complement strand
CCACAGAATTACTACCATCTACCGAGAGCTCGGGGAGCAGTTTCCCGGCCGTTCCTACGGAACGGCCGGTTGTGATTTCGGCGGTACATCCCACTAGATGTCACGCGCGGGCGGGTTGGGCCAGCAGCGTTTGACGGCTCACGCGCTCGATGTCGGCATCGACCATCATCGCGACGAGCTGCTCGAACGTCACCGCCGGCTCCCAGCCGAGCTCGCGTTGCGCCTTTGCGGGATTGCCGATGAGATGATCGACCTCAGCCGGCCGCAGGAACCGCGGATCGGTCTTCACGTGCGCGCGCCAGTCGAGGCCGGCGTGCGAGAACGCGAGCTCGACGAGCCGCTGCACCGAATGGCTCTGGCCCGTCGCGACCACGTAGTCATCGGCCTGATCCTGCTGCAGCATCAACCACATCGCGCGGACGTAGTCGCCGGCGAAGCCCCAATCGCGCCGGGCGTCGAGGTTGCCGAGCGCGAGTGTGTCGGTCAGGCCCAGCTTGATGCGCGCCACGCCATCGGTCACCTTGCGCGTGACGAACTCCAGCCCGCGGCGTGGAGACTCGTGGTTGAACAAGATGCCGGAGACGGCGAACAGGTCGTAGCTCTCGCGGTAGTTGACCGTGATGTAGTGGGCGAAGACCTTCGAGACGCCGTACGGGCTGCGCGGGTAGAACGGCGTCAGCTCGTTCTGCGGCACCTCGCGCACCTTGCCGAACATCTCGCTCGACGAGGCTTGATAGAGGCGAATCTTGGGGTTGACTTGCCGAATGGCCTCCAGCACGCGCGTCACGCCCTGCGAGTTGTACTCACCGGTCAGCATCGGCTGATCCCACGACGCGGGGACGAACGACATCGCCGCGAGGTTGTAGAACTCGTCCGGCTTGACCTCGTCGATCAGGCGAATCAGCGACAGCTGATCCAGCAGGTCCCCAGGCTTGAGGGTGATTCGGTCGAGCAGGTGCTCGATGCGCCACTGGTTCGGCGCGCTCAGTCGACGCACGGCGCCGACGACTTCGTAGCCCTTCTCCAGCAACAACTCAGCTAGATACGAACCGTCCTGCCCTGTAATGCCGGTGATGACCGCTCGTCGTGCCATGTGTGTTCTGCACCTGTAGGGGCGGTTCGCGAACCGCCCTACGCCTGCGATTCGGGAAGCACCCTACGCCTCAAATCCGTACGCGGTAATTGGGATCTTCCCCAACAAAGTGAGGATTGTAATACGGATCGGCCTGGAGCGCTGTCCCCCACCGGGCCTTGAGGCGCTCGGCCTCGGCTCCGGACACTCGCTCATTCTGCTCTGCACCGACGTGCTCGATGGCGCGTGCATACGGCGTGAACACGACCCGCAGCCCGCGCGCGGCGACGCGGAGCGCGTAGTCCAACTCGAGGGCCGCGCTCCGAAGCGCGTCATCGAAACCGCCGAGCTCGTCGAACAGCGCTTTCGGGGTCATGAGCCCGGCGCGACCGACCGCGCGGCAGTTCCGAATCGCATCGGCGTTCGCGAAGTAGCCGGCCCACGTGCCGGCGTAGCCATCGAAGGGACGGCCGACCAACCCGTCGGCGCCGACGATCAACCCCATGTGCCTGAGACGCCCGTCGGGATAGAACGTCTTGCCACCGACGATACCGACGTCGGGCCGCTGTGCGTGCTCGACCAACGCCGTCATCCAGTCATCGTCCATCGGCTCGAGCCAGGGCTCGACGAAGAGCAACATCCTCCCGTCGGCGCCGCGCGCGGCGGCATTGAGCATGGCGCCGGCGGATCCGGCGGCGTGCACGATCTCCACGTCCGGATAGCGCATGCGTTTCAGCGCAGCCAAAAAGCGGTGCACCTGCGCGAGTCGGGCGTCGGCAGTCGGCAGTCCCGAGCTAGCACGCTCGACATGCGGGACTGCCGACTCCCGATTGCCGACTGCCGAGTTGTAGCTTGGCAGTATGACGCTGACGCGCGGCGTGGCGCGCAAGTGATAGCGCATGCGATACAGCCCTGGAGCGGGGGTGTCTTCGACCGTCGCGTCCAACCGGTTGCGATCCGCAAAGTCCTGAAGGGCCCGACGGCCGGCATCGAAGGCCCACGGCTTGGCGGCGCCCACACTCGACGTCGACCCCGCCGTCTTCCGCCAGTGGTAGAGGACGTCCGGCACGTGCGCGATGCGATCGGTACGGTCCATCACGCGCAACATCAGGTCGTAGTCCTGCGACCCATCGAACGCCGACCGAAGTCCTCCGGCCGCGTCGACCACGGAGCGGCGCAGCACCAGGAAGTGGCAGACGTACATCGATGACAGAAACAGATCCGGCGACCAGTCCGGCTTGAAGTACGCATCCGATCGCGACCCATCCAGCTCGAGCTTGTCCTCGTCGGAATAGACGACGTCGACGCTCGGCTGTGCCGCAATGACCTCCGCCACGCGGAACAGTGCATGGGGGAGCAACTCGTCGTCGGCATCGAGCAAGCCGACGAAGTCACCGGTTGCGCGCGCGAGTGCGCTCTGCGTGTTCGCCGCGATGCCCTGGTTCTCGGCGTTCCAGACGATCTGAATCCGCGCCTCGCCCTCGTAGCGACGCAGGCACGCGCGCGTCTCCTCGCGCGACGACCCATCGTCGGCGATGATCAGCTCCCAGTCGGGATAGACCTGCGCCCTTACCGACTCGAGGCAGGCCTCGAGCAGATCGGGAGGCGTGTTGTACGAGGGGACGAGGATTGAGAATCGCGGCCGTGCGGAGAGTGTCGTGACGCGCCGCGCCATCTCGTCGAGCGCGGCACGGTCGGGCGTATTGGCCACGCACCACGCCAGATATCGCTCGGCATCCGTGGCTCGTCGTTCGGTCTGACGCGCCCATCGCAAGGTGTCGCGCACGCCGCCGCGAGCGAGCCGGCGCGCGAACGCACCTGCCAGCGTCCGCACCTCCGGCCACGATCGGCGCGAACCGGTATGCGGATCGATCCAGAGGCGCGACCAGGTGCGCGCGGCGTCGGCGAGGAGCAATCGAAGACTCACAATACTCGGCAGTCGGCAGTCGAGGGTCGGCAGTCGGTCGTCACGCCCAACGGATCAGATGCGCGTGCTAAGATCCTTCGGTTCGCATGTCTAGCGGCCCGTGGTGGAACACCCGGCGAGCACCGAGACCCGCGAGGCGCCCCGATGACAAGGCGCGACGACTGAGAATATCCGGCCATATTTGATGGAGGAGCAACGCAGTCAGCGGGGATGCATCGCGGGGCGAATGCCGTCGGGCGTTTCACCACGGGCTGCTAGCCCCCGCGGGCCTTCGACGATACATCCCACCAAGTCGCCGACAGTCGCCGTCCTGGTCCTGAACCTGAACGGACAGCGGCACCTGAACGCCTGCCTTCCGGGACTCGAGGCTCAAGTCTACCCGAACCGCGAGATCGTCGTCGTCGACAACGGCTCGACCGACGATTCGATTGCGTTCGTCCGGCGCGCGCATCCCGCGGTCAAGGTGTTGGAGATGGGCCGCAACGCGGGGTTCTGCGGCGCCTACAACCATGCCGTCCGCTCGGTCGACACCGCATGGGTCGCGCTGCTCAACAACGATACGCGGGTCGACCCGAACTGGCTGGCGGAGCTGATCGCCGTCGCGGATCGCCACCGCGCCAGCGTCGTCGCGTCGCGCATGCTCGATTGGGACGGTGCGCGCATCGATTTCGTCGGCGGCACGACGTCGTTCGAGGGACACTCCTGGCAGATCGATCACGGCAAACCGGCGCACGAGGTGCCGAACGAGCGCGAGCTGCTCTTCGCCTGCGGCGGATCGATGCTGGCGTCCCGATCGGCTTTTCTCGATGCGGGTGGGTTCGACGAAGACTTCTTCGCGTACTTCGAGGACGTCGATCTCGGATGGCGGCTGTCCCTGCTCGGCCACCGCATCGTGCTGGCGCCGAACGCGGTCACCTACCATCGCCTGCATGGCACGAGCGGGCCGATGGCGATCGCGCAGCGTTTGCGTCTGTACGAGCGCAACGCGCTGGCGATGCTCGTCAAGAACTACGAAGACGAGACGTTGGCCCGCGCGTTTCCGGCCGCGGTCGCATTGTCGGTCTATCGCGCGCTCGAGCGGGCGGGCGTCGATCCGAAGCGCTTCGTGCTGGGTGGACCTCGTCCACCTGGGGTCGTCGGTTTGCCCGCGCCCGCGGCGGCGCATCTGCTGGCGCTCGAGGATCTCGGGCGATGGCTGCCGGCGCTGATGGAACGACGCGCGTGGATTCAGACGCACCGGCGCCGCTCCGATCGCGAGCTCGCGCCGCTGTTCCAGGACCCGTTTCGACTGCACGACGTCAACGACAGCTATCTCGCCTCGGCGCGAGCGCTGATTTCTGATTTCGGCTTGGACGCGATCTTTGGCAATGGGTTACGGGCACCGGTCGCCATTTCTTCAGTGGGGTCTGCCCCCGTCAATCCGCCAGCCCCGCGAATCGAGGTCGGGTCGGAGCTGCCCGGCGTCTCGGTCGTCACGCCGACGATGCTCGGGCCGGTGCATTTGCCGACGTATCTCAGCGCGCTGGCGGAACAGGACTACCCGCAGGACAAGCTCGACGTCATCGTCATCAACAACGCTGAACACGACATCGATTCGCTGGTGGCACGCGGCGGCGTTCGCGCGCGCGTGCTGAAGCCCGGCAGGAACCTGGGGTTCGCGGCGGCGAACAACCTCGGTGTCGCCGACGCGACGGGGCGCTTCATCGCCTTCCTGAACGACGACACCCGTGCCGATCGCAACTGGCTCACCCGGCTGGTGGAGGTCGCACAGCGACGACGCGCGGCGGCGGTCGCCTCGCAGGTCGTCGACTGGGACGGCCTGCTGGTCGATTTCGCTGGCGGCTCCGTCAACTTCGAGGGCAAAGGGTTTCAGGATTTCGTGAACGCCGCCCGCTCGGCGGTTCCGCTCGAGGAGCGTCCAGTGCTGTTCGCCAACGGCGCGGCGATGCTCATCGACCGCGAGGCCCTGCTCGACGCCGGCGGCTGGGACGAGGCGACGTTCGCGTATTACGAAGACGTCGAGCTCGGGTGGCGGCTGTGGCTCCTCGGACACGAGGTCTGGTTCGCGCCGGAGGCCGTGGTGCATCATCGCCATCACGGCACATCGGGCCGTTGGCCCGAGCCCCCGCGCGCGCGATTGCTCGAGCGCAATTCGCTCCGGATGATCTACGCGCTGCTGGACATCGAGACGCTGTCGCGGGTGCTTCCAGCCGCGCTGCTCCTGGGCGCGGATCGCGCGCTGCTTCAGACCGCGTTGCATCGAGGCGCCGAGCACGAAGCGCTCGTGGCCGCGGAGCTG
>DAINCF010000501.1:0-5299 GCA_036732565.1 Vicinamibacterales bacterium | reverse complement strand
CAGGCCTGAAGGCCTGCGCTACGTACGATTCGCCGTCGCGTCACGAGCTCGATCGTGAGTGAAGAAATATCGTCCGTCCGACGGCCAGGCGTCCGACGCGCGTGACCGTGCCGTAGATCCCCGCGTTGTTCTGGTTGGCACGTACCACGGCTTTCAACACTTCGGGGGCAAGGCTCCCGCCCTCAGGATCGATGTTCACCATTACGCAACGAGCGTCGCGCATCGTCACTGCGACGGCCGGTGCATCGTCCGCGTCGCCGAACGTGAGCACGCCGCCAACCCATTCATTCTCCTCGAAGGGGACCGCGCGGATCGATCGGACGACGATATTCGGACGAAACCGGCGGACGTCTGTGCTGCTCCCCGAGACTCGGCCGACCTCATGAACGGTAGCGGAGGTGATCACGGAGATACTCGCGTCGTCGAAGATGCCGTGCTTCAACTGCATCATCTGCACGGGTGCTCCGTAGCGGCGCCCGACCTCCGCGGCGAGCGCGTCTCCGAACAGGGGCATCGCTTCCCCGTCCGGCGTCACCACGTGGGTGGGCAGCGCTTCGCCATTCGCGTCTTCACGGCGCTGAGGAGTGAAGAGGATGAGGTCAGGGAGCTTGCTCGCGTTCAGCCATGGGAACCCGCCGCGCTCGGCGAGCCGACGGAACGCGAGGCGGCGATCGCCGTCGAGGCCGTGCCAGCCCAAGGTGGCAGCGTCCAGCGTTTCGCCGCGCATGGATTTCACCGGATAGCGAAAAATTGCCTCAATCTGCCCAATCTCGACCGGCATTCGTCCTCCTGCCGGCTTATAATACCACCATCAATCCGTTAATCCGGATTGACAGTTAGATTCCGCTTTTCTGCTGGATGCGCCCTCGGGCCAACAATCATCGCTGTTTGGTGCGCCGGCGCCGCTTGGCGGGCTTCTTCGCCGCACGCTTCGCGGCTTTGCGCGCCGCACCGGCCGCCACCCGCTCGGGCAGTTCCCGGCGCCCGGTCTCACGATTCCATTCTTCGTAGGTCTCGTCGGAGATCTTGCCCTCGACGAGCAGCTGAGCGAACTTTCGTCGCTGGGCTTTGCTCTTGAACGGCATGATGACTCACGCTACACCCGACGCGGCCGTCCGTTCATGAGCCTTTCCTTTGACAAGCGTAGCCGGGCGACGGAGAGCCCGCCGGCAACCCCCGGTACTCAGCTTGCTTGGGGAAAGAACATGGCGAAAAGTCCTTCAGGCTCGACCAGTCTTCTTCACGACCAGCTCGAGGCACTTGCCGCCTTCGAGCCGGTAAGTTTACCGGTGCTGAGTCTTTACCTGAACCTTGCGCCCGATCAGCACGGCCGGGACAGCTTCGACCAGTTCGTCAGGAAGACCTTCGCCGACCGGGTCAAGAGCTTCAAGCCGCGTTCGCTCGAACGAGAGAGCTTCGAGCGCGATACCGAGCGCATCCGCGACTATCTGAACGGGATCGATCGCTCGCTCAGTGGCCTCGCATTGTTCGCGTGCGCCGGAGCCGAGGAATTCTTTCAGCCGATTCCGGTGGATGCGCCGTTCGAGCAGCACTGGTTGTTCGTGGGCTCGGTCCCGCATCTCTACCCGCTGGCCCGGCTCGTCGATAACTACCCGCGCTACGCCGCCGTGGTGCTCGACACCAGCACAGCTCGGATTTTCGTGTTCGGCCTCTCAAAGGTCGAGCGCACCGCAGAACTTATCAGCGACAAGACGCGGCGCAGTCGTGTGGGAGGCTGGTCGCAAGCGCGATATCAGCGTCAGGCCGACAACATGCACCTGCACCACGTCAAAGAAGTTGTCGAGATCCTGGACCGCATTGTCACCGCGGAACAGATCGGTCATGTCGTTATCGCAGGTGCTGAAGTCGCCGTGCCGATCCTGCGCGACCAGCTCCCGAAACACCTGGCGGAAAAGGTCGTCGATGTGATCAGGCTCGAGCGTGACGCCGGTGAAGCGGAAACCCTGCGGGCGACCCTCGACGTGCTGCAGCGGATGGATGCAAAGTCCGACGCCGAGCTCGTTGAGGAGCTCATCACGCAATGGAGGAGCGGAGGGCTCGGCGTCGCCGGGCCGGAAGCCACGCTACAGGCCCTCGGTTTGGGTCAAGTCGACCAACTGCTGATTTCCGGTTCGCCGACCATGCTGAAGCCGGTGCCGAAGCTTCCGGCAGACTCCGCGCCTGGGCCCGTTCAGGTGGATACCTCGGCCCCGGAAGCGATGGTCGATGCCGGTCAGATCAAGCTCGCCGGGGAGCTCGTCAGGCGGGCGGAGCAGACAGCGGCGCGGGTTCGATTCATCGAAAACGCTGATTTGCTCGCTGAGGTCGGAGGCGTTGGCGCGCTGTTGCGATTCCGACTATGACCATCGGCCGTCCCATCGATACCGACGATCAGGTGTCATCACGCGCGATGGACACAAGGTGAATCATGAGCAAACGCAACAAGGTCAATCCCGATCACTACCAACAGGCTGGCCGGCTCACGCCGGATGAAATCGCCCGAGAGCGGATGAAGCAGCAGCACACGGTACCGGAGCCGAGCCACCCGCCGCAGGAAGACTCGAAGAAACCATTGGGGTCTGGGCGCCCACGAGACGAACCGGATCGTGATTAGGGCGGTGACCGAGCCGCCGATCGCGCGGCCTGAGGCTCTCAAGACGTGACTTCCGGCCTGATTGTCCGCGAACCGATCGACGTCAGGCTCACGCGAACACGTTCGAACATCGCGTCCCCGTCGTAGGTCCCGACGATGGCGCCGCCTGACCCGGCGAATTTCGCGCTGGCGCCACACGCCCGCGCGGTCTCGATCATGTCGATCTGCCACGGTGGCAACGTATAGATGCTGCGGCGTGTGTCGAAGTTCGTGTCGATCAACTGCGCCAGGCGTCCGGCGTCTCGCTGCTGCAGCGCTTCGCGGCCACCGGCGGCCAGCGCGGCGAAACGCTCCATGGCGCTGATGACCACCGCGTCGCCGCCGTCGAAGCGGCCGCGGATGTTGTTGTGGAACACCTCGGTCGGCTCGCCGAGCGACTCGTGGTACGCGATGTACAGCGGCGGCAGCAGCGCCGGATCCATCGGCTCGTAGGCGTAGCAGCGCAGTCCCTCGACAGCGTGCTCCCAGCTCTTGCCGAAATCCATGTAGACGAGGCCCTCGTACACCTGGATGACGCGATCCTGGAGGCCAACCGTGATGCCAAGCTCCGCCTGTTCCACCATCAGCACGAACGTTGGCTGCGCCTCGATGGGAATCCAGACGTCGTAGAACTCCATCAGGCAACGAAGCGTCGCGACGATGATGGCGCTCGATCCCGCAAGGCCCACCTGACGCGGAATCGTCGTCTGATAGCGGACGGAGAACTTCCGGTCGTGGAGCGTCCGCTGATGCGCGGCGCAGTGTTCGACGAATCGCTTGATGGTGGCCTTGATCAGGCGGATGCCGCCGTAGTACCCATGCAGGCGCACGTCCTTCGCGAGCTCGTGGACCGACTCGAACGTCGCCCGGTCGTCGTCGGACAAGACGATGTCGACGGAGTCCCACTCGTAGAGCACGACCTCGGCCCAGAAATTGCGGACGCTGATCGCGATGGTCTTGCCATGGTATCCGTCCGAAGGGTTTCCGAGCAGGCCCGCACGCGCGTACGCGCGCTTACGAGTGAGAAACATTCAGCATCCTCGAGAGCTGGCGTCTTAGGTTCGGGCCGAACTTCGGATCGGCGAGCGCGAACTCCACGAAGGTCTCGAAGTAGGACTCGAAGTTGCCGATGTCGTAGCGGCGCTCGGCGGGCTTGAGGCGCACGCCGTAGGCGCGGCCGCCGCCGCGCATGACCGCGCGGATCGCATCGGTCAACTGGATCTCGCCCCCCTTCCCGCGCTTCGTCGTCGTCAGCGCCTCGAACACGGCAGGCGACAGGACGTAGCGCGCCGCAATCGCCAAATTGCTCGGCGCCGCGTCGGGCGACGGCTTCTCGACCAGATCGGCGATCTCGAACACCTCGCCATCCTCCTTCGGCTGCGCGATGCCGTACTGGCCGACCTCGTGCCGCGGCACCTCCTCGAACGCGATCACGGCCGCGGCGTCGCGCTCGCGATACAGGCGGGTCATGCGCTCCACGACATCGCTTTCCGCATGCATGCCGATGATCGAATCGCCGAGCGCCACGACGAACGGTTGGTTGCCGACGAAAGCGCGCGAGCAGAGGACGGCGTGGCCGAGACCGAGCAACTGGCGTTGGCGCGTGTAGAAGTACTGCACCGTCGTGCGCTCGAACGCGAGCTCGGCGAGGAGATCTTCCTTGCCTGACTCGCGGAGCAGTTGGATCAGCTCCGCGTTCAAGTCGAAATGATTCTCGATGGACGTCTTTCCAGGGCCGGTCACGAACAGGATGCGCTTGACGCCGACCCGTGCCAGCTCTTCCACCACATACTGGACCACCGGTTTCCGCCCGACCGGCAGCATCTCTTTCGGTTGCGACTTGGTGGCGGGTAGCAGGCGGGTGCCGAGGCCAGCGACCGGGATGACGGCGATATCTATGTCCATACGCGCGAAACGCAGCGAGCTATCCTAGCCCACCGAGTACGCGCCGGCAAACGTATCCCGGCCCGGGCGGCCGACGGCCGTCCTTTTCCGCATCCGCGACGTCGTACTCATTGAAGGAAGTGCCCCTCCCCCTCCTCCGTCCGCTCGCCGGCCGAGTCAAGCTCCTCTTCATCGTTCTCGGCGTCCTGGTTGCGCTCGCCTCGGTCTGGTGGGTGCGGCAGGTCCATGCCGTCCACAAGTTGACGCGGGGCGTCGGTGACACCTGGTTTCATACCGCCGATGACCGCCGGTGGTTCCGCCTCGACGACCAGCGCCGCGACGTGCCGATCGGGCAGATCTCTCCGCATCTGCGGCACGCGTTCGTTGCGGTCGAGGACCATCGCTTCTACCATCACCCAGGCGTCGACCCGATCGCCCTCGCCCGCGCGGTGGTTCGAAACATCCGCGAGCCGGGGACGGTCGAAGGCGGAAGCACGATCACACAGCAGCTCGCACGGACGCTCTTTCTCTCGAACCGCAAGAGCTACACGCGCAAGGCTCGCGAAGCGGTGCTGGCCTATCTGATCGAGCTCCAGCTCTCGAAGGAGCAGATTCTCGAGCTGTATCTGAATCGCATCTTTCTCGGCGCCGGTGTCTACGGCGTCGAAGCGATGTCGGTGCGCGTGTTCGACAAGCCGGCCCGCAACCTCTCGATCGCCGAGAGCGCGTTGATCGCGGGACTCGCCAGAGCGCCCGCCACCCTCTCCCCGTGGTCGAACTACA
>DAINCF010000500.1:0-5319 GCA_036732565.1 Vicinamibacterales bacterium | reverse complement strand
TGAAGTACGCGTTCGACAACGAATGGGCGGACGAGCGCGGCCGCGTGGTCATCGGCCTCGCGGCCGGCCTCGCGTTGGTGGCCGGCGGCCTGCGACTCGCCCGCGGCGATCTCCGTGTCTTCGGCCTGGCCCTGTCAGGCGCGGGCCTGGCCATCCTCTACCTCTCCATCTACGCGATGGTCGCGTTCTACAGCCTGATCGATCGGGTGACCGCCTTCGGGCTGATGTCTCTCGTCACGGCGGGCGCGGTCTGGCTCGCCGATCGTGATCGCACGCAGTCTTTGGCGGTCATCGGCATCGGCGGTGGTTTCCTGACGCCGTTTCTCGTCGGCGGCGAGGGGAACGCCCAACTGACGCTGTTCTCGTACGACGCGCTGCTCGTCATCGCGACGGCGGTGCTCGTGTATCGCCATGGCTGGGTAGGTCTGAGCCTCGTCAGCTACGTGCTCACCTTCATCACGATTGCCGCGTGGGCATCCGAGTACTACACCGATGCCCAGTGGCTGCGCACGCTCCTGTTCCTCACGCTGTTCGGTGCACTGTTCGTGATCGTCCTGCACAAGGTACGCACGATTCCAGGGCTCGTCGCGCGGCTGGTCTCGATGGTGTTGTGGACCGCGCCGGCCGCGTATCACCTGGCGGCGCTGATCATCACCTCGGAGCACCCACCAGCGCTTCACGTCTATCTCATCGTCTTCAGCGTGGCCGGCGTGATGCTGACCACGGATCCGCATCGTCCCTGGATCCGGGTGCTCGTGCTGCTCGCCGCCATCGCACCGCTCTTTGGTTATCTGGTGCTGCCGGTGGGGTCCTCGTGGCTCGTCGCGACCATCGTGACGATCCTCGCGGTGTCCGGCGTGTTCCTGTTTGGTTGCCTCGATCGCGTGGTGCGCCAGCAGCAGACGCTGACGACACCCGATTTGATCGTGATGCACGTGGCGGGCCTCGGCCTGTACGGTCTGCTGTACCAGACCAGCGTGGCGCGCTTTCCGGAACTTCGCGGCGTCCTGGCCGCGGCGGTGGCGGCTCTCGCGGGTGGGATGTGGGCGGCGTTGCGGCGGCGCGATGACCATGCGGCGCTGAATGCCGCGGCGCTCGCGGCAACGCTGATCGCGGTCGGCATGGCCGTCCAGTTCGATGGCCGCAGCGTCGTCGTCGGCTGGGCGGCGGAAGGCGCGGCGGTGGCGTGGATCGGCGTACGCGCGCGCAACGTCGTATTCCGAGCCGGCGGCCTCGTGTTGTGGCTGCTGGCCATCGCCGAGCTCATGGGCGGCTACTTCGACACCCCGGCCGGGTTCACGGCGTTCGTGAACGCGCGATCGCTGGCAACCCTGTTCGTCGTCGGCGTCGGGTACGCGTTGACGTGGGCGATCGGCACCAGGCGGACGCCGGAGGGATCGCGCGTTCGTGCGGTCATCCATGTCGTCGCGAGCCTCGTCACGCTCATGTGGATCTCCGCCGAGATCAAGTCGTACTGGGAAGTCCGTTACGACCGGCCGCAAGCGTATCTCTACGAAGAGTTGATGCTGTCGCTCGGCTGGGGGCTGTATGGCGCGGCCGCCGTGGTCGCGGGCCTGTGGCGGGCGTACGCGCCGCTGCGCTATATCGGCATCACGGTCATCGCGATCACCGTGCTCAAGGTCTTCTTCGTCGACCTCTGGGACCTCGGAGGCATCTATCGCATCGTCGGCTTCCTGACGCTCGGCGTGCTGCTCGTGCTCGTGTCGTACCTGTATCAACGCTCGCGACGTGAGCCGGAAGCTGAGACGTAAACGCCCCGCAGAGCCCGAGACGTCAATGCCCCGCGGAGCGGGCTAGGAGACGCTGTGGAGTGAGGGCGAACGCCTTCGCGTCCGCCCTCCGGAGCGTGTGCGGGTCCTTTGACGGGGCCGGCGCGCTGTCGTGCCGGGGAGGCGCGTACCGTAGCTCACCGGATGGTGGGCGCCGCAGCCGCGCGCGGGGAAACTAGTGGAGCGTTTCGACGAAAAGCGTAGTGGCGAACACCGTTGCTCGGCGCAGTTTTCGGGCCCGTTCCTACGGAACGGCTCACGTAACTCGAACCCACATCCAGTAGATCAATGCGCTCGAGTGGGGATCTCCGAGCGCGATTCGGTGGCGAACTTCGTCGCGGCCTTGGTGAGCATCATGGTGAGCCGCTCGAACTCCACGGGCGTCAGCGTGATGCATGTGCGATCCAAATGGATGTGCACGCAGCCGTGCTCGCAAAGCGTCACCGCCCAGGACTCCATCCAATCAGAATCAGTTCGCTCCGAGACGTCGTGATCGAACGCCATGACAACTCACTTTCCTGACGGCACCTGGCGCCCCGATGCCATGGCGCGCACCCATTCCGCCAATCGGGCATCGGGCATCAGTCCCTGCGGCGCCATCACATAGTCCAAACCCTCGAGACGCTGCCGCACGCCGCGCTCGACGCCGCCGAACGACATCAGCAGCGGCACGATCAACACGCGGCGCTTCTCGTCGAGCCGCTTCTGCACCACGGAGCGCAGCTCCGCCGTCGCCTGCTCCTTCATCGGCTTCGGCGCATCGTCGCGCACCGTCAGGTAGTCGATGCTCGCGTATGACGAGGCGCCCTTCATCTGATCGGCCAGCACCTTCATGTCGGCCAGCCATCGGTTGTTGTCGGTCTCGGGTACGGGACCATGCGCGACGAGCACCACGGCTTCGCTCGCCGGGTCGGTGCTGATGGCCTTGGCGCGATCGAGCAGGATCGCCCCGACCAGCGGATGGTGATTCAGCGCCTCCGTCATGCGAATGGGCACCGGAGACTTGACCGGCGTCATGTTGTCGTCGGCCGTCGCGGCATCCGCACCGTGTCGGGCGTGCTCGCCGCCCGGCCCGTGACTCATCTTGGCGAAGATCTTCAGGTCCGCCGGCATCGTCTCGCGGAGGCCCAAGAGGTACTGCGTCGAGGTGATCACGGAACTGTGCGAGGAGACGAACAGCGGCACGGCGACGATGTTGGTGACGCCGCGCGCCGCGAGCTTCTCGATCCCTGACTGGATAGAGGCCTTCGAGGCCATGCCGAACGCCACCTCGACGGGTTGCTCATCGGCAACGCTTGCCGCGAGGGCGGTGACGCGCTCGTTCCACTCCTTCGCGCCACCGTGAGCGAGCAGCAGCACACCCGATCGCTCGGCAGGTTGCGCCGAGGCCACCGCCGAGACGAGCAGCAGCAATGCCGCGATGAACGGTATGTAGCGCAGCCCTTTAGGGCTGCCTGGCGACCGTTGGCGGGCCTGAAGGCCTGCGCTACGAGACGACGGCGATTGGATCATCGTGCCCCCGATCATTTGGACGACCAGTTCCAGCGGACGCCGAAGCGGGCGGTCCGTCCCACTTCAGGCCGCAGAATCGACGCCGGCGAGCCATTGGGCTGGAACACCCCGACGTTGGGATCCTGGTTGTCCGCGATGTTGTCCACCGCCACGAACACCACGAAATTCCGGACGATGCGCTGGGACACGAAGGCGTCCCAGAGCTGGAAGCCATTGCCGATCGTCTCCACGCCGCTCGCGGCGCGCGTGTTGATCCAGTCGCCGTAGAACGTGCCGCGAAGGTTCGCCCTCAGGCCGATGCGATCGAGCGTCCACGCGACGCGCAGGTGACCCTGATGCGGATGCCGTCCCGTCAGCCGGAGATCGGTGGCGTCGTCGCGAGCATCGACGTAGGTATACGCGCCCGCCAGCGACAGATTCTTGAGCACCGCGACCTCTCCATCCAGCTCCACTCCTTCGGTCACGGCGTCCTGCACGTTCTTGTAGACGAACAGCTGCCGCCCAAAGACGGGAATCGAGGACGGCTCCAGCTCGTTCGCGGCAAGCACGGCGTCCAGTTGTGCCTGGGAGGTGATGACGCCCAGGTTGAACGAGGTGATCAGAGCGCGGACGTCGTTGCGGAAGACGTTGACGCCGAACCGCGCTCGCCGATCGAAGAACAGCGCCTCCGCGCCCACCTGCACTGAGTTCGCATACTCCGGGTCGAGGTGCTCGTTGCCGATGACCTGGTAGAAATTCGTCGGGTTGAAAAAGCGGTAGTACAGCTGGCCGACGTCAGGGGCGCGAAAGCCGCGGCCGTACGACGCGCGGGCGTAGATCGTATCGACCAGGCGCAGGTTCACGCCGGCCTTCGGCGAGAACGCGGTGCCGAAGATGGAGTGATTGTCCACGCGCGCGCCGACCGTGGTCGTGACGCGATCGCCAATCGTCAGCCGATGCTGGCCCCACGCGACGCCGGTCGAGACGTGCTCGCCGCTGTCGTTGCGCAGGCGATTGATGCCGGCGTACTCGTCGCGCGTGTACTCGGCGCCGGCCTGGACGTGCTGGCGGGCCCCAAACACGTAGGACGCCGATCCGTCGACGCGGCTCAGACGCTCATCGAGCGCACCAATGGTCTCGGATCCGTCAGCCAGCAGCCCGGTGGAGTCTTCGTCGTAGCGTGCGTGGTAGCCGCGAACCTGCACCGCCATCAGCGGGGTTGCCAGCCAGTTGGCCGTCACGCCGGAGTTGAACGTCGAGTCGTGCAGTTCGTCGGCTTGCGGGCCCAGCTCACCGGTCGATCGGCCCTCGGCGCGATTGCGGTAGCCGCTGAAGAGTCCTGTGATGGTCAGGGACGGCTGCGGGGTGTACTCAACCCGCCCGAAGCCATCGTTTCGTCGAAAGGCCGGCGCCGTGGTATCGGCCGTCGTCGGCGTGAGATCGAAGCCATCCGAGTGATGGCGGTCGAGCGTGAAGAAGCCCGACCAGCCGCGGGCGACGAAGCCGCCCTCGCCCGCGCCGTTGAAGTCCCCGTTCGAACCGCCCGACAGCGACGCGCCGAGATCGATCGGGGATTGCGCCCGGCGCGTGATCAGGTTGATGACGCCGCCGATGGCATCCGACCCATACAGCGCCGACGAGGCACCCTTCACGACCTCGATGCGCTCGAGGCGATCGGTGGACTGCCGGTCCAGGTTCACGATGCCGCTCTTGATGCCGCGCGCGCCCACGAGCGGCAGCCCGTCCATCAACACCAGGACCTGACGTGAATCGATGCCCTGAATCTGCTCACCGGCGCCGCCGCCCGCACCTTCGGATCCTCGACGCGTCACCACCCCAGGCAGCTCGCGCAGCACTTCGGCCACGGTCTGCGCGCCGGTGTCTTGGATCCGGCTGCGCGTCAGCACATCGACGCGGGTGTTCAGGGTCTCCCGCAGCTCGTCCTGCCGCGACGCCGAGACGACGCGCACTTGCTCCACGACCGCCGCGGGCGCCAGCTCGAAGTCGACCGCGCGCTCGGCGGTAATCGTGATCTCCC
>DAINCF010000499.1:0-5325 GCA_036732565.1 Vicinamibacterales bacterium | reverse complement strand
GGTCAAGGCAGCGACCGACGCGGGTGCGGCGGCAGCCCGTCGCGTCGGCGAGCTGGTCTCGGTGCACGTCATTCCGCGTCCCCACGCCAACCTCGAGGACGTTCTGCCGATCGGCAAGGCGAATTCCAAGTAGCAGTCGGTCCCAGCCGGGAGGTCACTTGAAGGGGGCGCCATCGGCGCGGGCTCTGCTCAAGCGGCGCGCGATCGTACCCACATCGTCGAATCGAGGAAGAGCGTCAATGGGCCACGCAAGTGGGTGGAGGGGCTAGATGCTCCTCGCTCGTATCGTCGGGACGGTCGTCGCGACCCGGAAGGACCCGCGGCTGGTGAGCAACAAGCTGCTACTGGCGCGTCCCGTCGACCCTCGCGATCGCACGCGCACCGAGGGCGCCTATCTCGTGGCCGTCGACACCGTGGACGCCGGCGTTGGTGAGACCGTGCTGATCGTCAGTGGCAGCTCGGCGCGGATGGCGTCGGGCATGAAGGACTGTCCGGTCGACGCCGCCGTCGTCGGCATCGTCGACGCCGTCGATCTGTCCGAGTGACGACATGCAGCTGGCGAGAGTCATCGGAGACGTCGTGGCGACGCGGAAGGAGCCCGCGTTCGACGGGATCAAGCTGCTCCTGATTCAACCGCTCTCGGCCGCCGGTGAAGACGTGGGTCGGCCGCTGGTGGCGGTCGACTCGATGAGCGCCGGCGTGGGCGAGCGGGTGTTCTTCGTCCGCGGCAAGGAAGCCAGCTTCCCGTGGTACCCGGCCGAAGTGCCGGCCGATGCCGGCATCGTCGGCATCGTCGATCACGTGACAGTGATTTCATCATGATCCTCGGACGTGTCGTTGGTGAGGTCGTGGCGACCGAGAAGCGCCCGCAGTTCGAGGGGGCCAAGCTGCTGCTGGTGCAGCCGGAGACACCGCAGGGCGAGGCCGTCGGCGTCACCCTTCTGGCGATCGACTCGGTTGGCGCCGGTCGAGGCGAGCTCGTCATCGCGGTCCTCGAGGGCCGCGCGGCCGGCGAGGCGCTCGGCAAGAAGCTCGCGCCGGTGGATGCGGCGATTGTCGGTATCGTCGACCGCGTCGACGTCGAGGAGCCGGCATGACCGACGAGGAGATTCGCGCGCTCGTACGGGACGCGGTCACGCGCCACTTAGGGCACCTCGTCGCGTCGGCAGGGCGCCCCGAGCAACGTCGAGGGGCGGCGCCCCCACCATGGCGCGCGCACCCGAGCTTCGGCCGCTTCCTCGTCACGAGCGGCACCGAAGAAGGCGGCCCGTGCCTCATCGAGCCCAACGTTCGCTGCAATCACTGCGGCTACTGTCAATCATACGGACACTGATTCGTGAGACCTCCAATCCTTGTCACCCGACGCTTGCCCGCGTCCGTGCTCGCTCGCCTCGAATCCACCTGTGACGTCGATCTCCACAGCGGCGGCGACGCGATTCCGCGCGAGGAACTGCTCTCGCGCGTGTCGGGCAAGCATGCGCTCGTGAGCCTGCTGACCGACGCGATCGATCCCGCGGTGCTCGATGCCGCTGGACCAGACCTGCGCATCGTGGCCAACGTCGCGGTCGGCTACAACAACATCGATGTCCCCGCCTGCCGCGCGCGCAACGTCGTCGCGACCAACACGCCGGACGTGCTGACCAACGCGTGCGCCGATTTCACCTGGGCCCTCGTTCTCGGTGTGACGCGGCGGCTCGGCGAAGGGGAGCGCGTGGTGCGGCGCGGCGAATGGAAAGGCTGGAGCCTGGACTACATGCTCGGCATGGAGCTTCGCGGTAAACAGCTCGGCATCGTCGGCATGGGACGCATCGGCCGCGCTGTCGCGGAGCGGGCGCCGGCCTTCGGCATGACCGTCGCCTACGCGGATGAATACGACGCCAACCTGCCCAACACCGTGCGCATGCCGGTGGATCGGTTGCTGTCGACCTCGGACGTCCTGACGCTGCACGTGCCGATGACGCCAGGCACGAACCACCTGATCGATCAGAAGGCACTCACGCGTATGAAGCGCACGGCGTATCTGATCAACACATCGCGCGGCCCGGTCGTCGATGAAGCCGCGCTCGCGTGGGCGCTGCGCGAACGCCTCCTGGCCGGTGCCGCATTGGATGTGTACGAGCACGAGCCAGCGGTTCATCCAGATCTGCTCGAGCTCGAAAACGTGATGCTGATTCCGCACCTGGCCAGCGCTACGACCGAAACGCGGACGGCGATGGCCGATCTCGCTGCATCGAACGTGCTCGCCGTGCTCAACGGGCAACCGCCGCTGACGCCGGTGACGTGATCGCAGAACCCGGAGAACCAAACTCTCGAAAAGCCGTGGCTCTTCCAACGCCTTCACCAGAGCTTGTCGAGCGCGTGATGCGTACGCTCGCGAGCGAGATCGATGGCATGGAGCTGCCGGCCGTCGAGAAGATCTCTGAAAGCCAGCAGGAAGATCCCTTTCAGATTCTGATCGCGACGCTGCTGTCGGCACGGACCCAGGATCAGACCACTCACGCGGCGTCGACGCGTCTGTTCAAGGTGGCGCCGACGCCAGCGATGTTGACGACGCTGACAGTGAAGCGCATCGAGAAGCTGATCTTCCCGGTCAGCTTCTATCGCAACAAGGCGCGGTTCGTGAAGGCGACGAGCGAGACGCTCGTGTCGCGGTTCGACGGCCGTGTGCCCGACTCGCTCGACGAGCTGGTGACGCTGCCGGGGGTCGGCCGCAAGACCGCGACGCTGGTGATGATCCTCGCGTTTCGGAGCGGTCGGCACATCTGCGTCGACACGCACGTCCATCGCATCTCGAATCGCATGGGGTGGGTGTGCACCCGGACGCCGGAAGAGACCGAGCAGGCGCTGTACCTGGCCACGGATGCGCGGTGGTGGCCACTGATCAATCTCTATCTGGTGACGTGGGGGCAGAACGTGTGCCGGCCGGTGTATCCTCGATGCGACGATTGCGCGCTGGCCGACGGTTGCCCGAAGATCGGCGTGACGAAAACCGGCAAATCGGCGCGTCTTCACGTTTCGCGTCGGAAGTAGCGGCCGGTCCCCAGACCGGTCGACGTCGATAGAGGCGGGTCTCTAACCGCCTGGGAGGATTACATGTCCGCTCGTCTCGGAGCCCTCTTGTTCGTGGCCGTGCTCGGTGTGGCGGCCATCGCTGATGCACAGACGGAAAAGCCCGCGACCAAGGCGCCGGCAGCCGCGCAGGTCTCCCCAGGCGCGGGACCCATCATCGTTGTCGAAACGGAAAAGGGCATCTTCGAGTTCGAAACCTATCCGAACGACGCGCCGAAGACCGTCGCGCACATCGTCGGCCTGGTGAACAAGCGCTTTTACAACGGCCAGCGCGTGCATCGTGTCGTCCCGAACTTCGTCATTCAGTTGGGCGATCCGAACAGCCGCGACATGACGAAGAAGGAAATGTGGGGCTCGGGTGGCAGCGGCACGGTGGTCGGTGTTGCCGAGTTCTCGAAGACGCGGAAGCACGCGCCTGGCATTGTCTCCATGGCGCATGCCGGCGATCCAGCGAAGGCCGACAGTCAGTTCTTCGTCGTCACCGGCCCGGCCAGTCATCTCGATGGCAAGCATCAGATTTTCGGCAAGGTCATCTCCGGCATGGACGTCGTGCGCAAGATCGCCCCTGGCGATCGCATCGTCAGAGCAACCGTGAAGGGGACAACGTAGGCACGCGGCCCTCGAGCATCGGATAGCGCGAGACCAGCTCGGCGGGCAGCGGCACCGTCACCGGCTCGTCGAGCAGGTCGCGCAGCATCGCCGCGTCGGCAATGGATTGCGCGGCGAAGTGATTGTTCAGATACAGATAGGCCTTCCGTACCGCGGCCCGCGCTTCGCGCATCGCATCCGCGAACGGCCGCAGCTCGTCTTCCGAGTACAGGTAGTTGTAGCGGTCCTCGCCGTGCTCGTGCTCCCACCACTGCGCCTTGTTTCGTCCGTGTAGCCGGACGTAGTAGTTCGTGTCCGCGAGAGGCGTGTCTCGCCGGAGCGCCGTTGGCGCGAAGGCGGAGTCGATGGAGGATGCGAACTTCGGTTCGTCAATCTGTGCCCACGCGGCGGCGTGCTGGTCGAGCACCTCCAACGTCCCGGTCGAGTCGTCGCTCCAGCTGCGATCCCGCAGCTCCACGGCGATCGGATAGTCCGAGAACGTCGAGAGCAACCACGCGAGGTAGTCACGGGCCTCGGGCGAGCTCTTGAAGCGCGACGGAAACTGTGCGAGGACGATGCCGAGGCGGCCGGAGGCGGCGAGCGGCTCGATGCCGCCACGGAACTCGTCGATGTCCGCTTGGGTGATGGGGGTGCGGTCCACGGACGTCGCAGGGTGCGTGAACTTCTGATAGAGCTTCAGCGAGAACTCGAAGTCCGGCGGCGTGCGCTTGACCCACGCCAGCGTCGACGCCGCGCGCGGCTGGCCGTAGAACGTCGAGTTCACTTCGACGGTATTGAAACGCTCGGCGTAGAACGTCAGCTCGTCGAACCTCGCGGAGCGGTCGCGCTTGTAGGGATAGAAAATCCCGTCCCACGTGCCTCGCCCGCCCGGATAGCTCCACCCCGAAGTGCCGATTCGTAGGGCCATTTGGCTGTTGGGACTCACACGATACAATTGAAGGTTACCGCTTCGGCGGCCAGAGGCATGTTGACCGTCAACGAGATCTTTCACTCGATCCAGGGGGAATCGACCCACACGGGCCGGCCGTGCGTGTTCGTGCGGCTGACCGCGTGCGATCTGCGCTGCTCGTGGTGCGATACGCCGTACGCGTTCCACGAAGGGCAGCGGATGTCGATTGACGAGATCGTCGGCGCGGTGGACCGCTTCGCGTGCCCGGTGGTGGAAATCACCGGTGGTGAGCCCTTGTTGCAGCGCGAAGTGTACCCGCTCATGGAGCGGCTGCTCGCCGAGGGGCACACGGTGCTCGTCGAGACCGGCGGGCATCGCAGCCTTGCCGACGTTCCCACTGGGGTGATCAAGATCATGGACGTCAAGTGTCCGGGGTCGGGTGAGGCGTCGAAGATGGATTGGTCCAACCTGTCGCGCTTGACGACCGACGATCAAGTGAAGTTCGTCATCAAGGATCGCGAGGACTACGAGTATGCCCGTGAGGTGACCAGTCGGGAACGGTTGACGGATCGCGTGGGCGCCGTGCTGTTCTCGCCCGTGCACGGCGTGCTCCATCCGCGCGAGCTGGCCGAGTGGATCCTGGCCGACCGGCTGTCTGTCAGGCTGCAGCTGCAAGCCCACAAGTACATCTGGGGTCCGGATGTCCGCGGCGTTTGACGACCAGCTGGGCGGCGGCGAGGCGTGGGATCTGCGCGCCG
>DAINCF010000498.1:0-5348 GCA_036732565.1 Vicinamibacterales bacterium | reverse complement strand
CAGGCGCCCGGTTACCGAGTGTTGCGCGGCGGCCGATGGCGGGATGGCCGCAAGAGCGGCGCACGCGACGGCGGCACGAGTCATGTGGCGAAGGCGCATTATTGACGGTCCCTTCCCGGCGGTTGCGATTGTCCCGGGTCGAGCGTCCGCACGCCGCAACCCGGTCTCTGGGTTAGAGACGGGCGGCGTGTCGAACAACTCTCACCGTCACTATTGCGGTGATGGGCTCGTGCGCGGAGCGCGCCCCTTCGAGCCGATTGAGCGAGCGGTTCGATCCAGGTTGCGGGACCGACGATCTAACTGTTTGAATCAGTACTGGAGATGGTGGACCAGAACAGCGTCAGTTGGACCCAGACTGCTGGTTGGCTGCGGCGGCTGGATGATCTCCGAGGCGCTGCCTGAACGAGCGTGATCAAAGCGTGCCGTGGCGCGTGGTCGAGCTGCTGCGGCATTACTTCGTCCAGGGCATCCCGTTTGCGAACATCCACCACCGTTGCAGCTGATCTGCGGCGACGACTTCGCGTTCAGGCCTCGACAATCCCCAAGGGCGGCGTCAGCGTGCGCGTCGACGTCCCGCGCGCGAAGACGTCACCCCCGAGGGTGTGTCCGCCCTTCAGAACTCGATCACCAGTCCCGCAGATGGCACGATCGGCAGCAGCGAGTCAGTGACGCCCAGCACCTGGCCGCGGGGGCCGACGGAGTAGGGCACGTTCCGCTCGTTACGCCGGTTCAGCACGTTGGCCACTTCGACGAACAGCGTCACGCGGCGGCCGGCCCACGTAATCGCGCGATCGGCACGCACGTCGAGACGCGTGTAGGCGGGCAGCCTCTGCGTGTTGCGCACATCGGTGAGCGTGAAGAAGAGTGGCCGCTCGCCGCCAAACAGCGGCGGCGCGTTCGGATCGAACGACTGTTCGCCGACGTAGCCGATGATGGGGTAGTTGCTGCCGTACCGGAACTTTGCGCCGAGGCTCGAACGATTCGACAGGCGGTAGAGCGCGTAGGCCGAGAACGTGTGCCGCTGATCGTAGTCGCTGAAGAAGGTCTCGCCGCTCACCACATCGTCGTACTCGTGCTCGCCGTAGGCGTAGGCGATCCACCCTGACAGCCCGCCGGGCGCATCGCGCCTGAGCATCCCCTCGATGCCGCGGGCGCGGCCGGTGAGCCGGTTCGACCACTGCGCATCACCGCGCCCGAGCACGAAGCCGCCCTCCGCCAGTGCCCTCGGTTCCGAGCCTGTGGCCCACAGCACGTCCCGCTCGTCGCGCCGGAAGCCCGTGATCTGAACGGTGACCGCATTCGGCAGGGCCTGCGCGATGGTGAGATCCGCGTGGGTCGCGCGTTCGGGCTTCAGGTCAGGATTTCCATTCAGCCCGTTCAACACCGTCAGCGCCGGGAACTGCCGGTAGACGCCCCCGCCACCGCGAAGCGAGAGGCCGCCCCCGACTTCCAGCTCGCCGGTAATCCACGGCGACGTCGTCCTAGTGTCCGTCGGCTGCCAGTAGTCGAACCGCGCTCCCGGTGCCAGGCGCAGACGCCCAATCCGCGCCGTGATCCGCCCGTAGGCGGATGCTGCGCGTCCCGTGGCTGTGTAGTCGGACAGCACCTGCGGCGTGACCGCGCCGTCCAGCGTGCGTTGCCGCGTGTTGGCGGCGCGGGTGCGGACCAGGTCGCCGCCCACATCGATGGTCCACCGCGCGCTCGCCGCCAGCGTCACGTCTCCTCGCCACGCGAGCTCGCTCGCCTCGCCGCCGTCGAGAAGCGTGTCTTGCTCGTTGATGTTGCGAAAATGCATGCCCGTCGCATAGACGCGCTGGGTCATAGCCAGGCGCGGTCCCGGCGTGAACCGCCAGGTGGCGGCAGCCAGCCACGCGTGGCTCCGTGCCACGGCTTCGTCGTTCACGCTGATGTCCTCCGGCGCCTCGTCGAAGGTGGATCGCCCGGCGATGGTGAGCAGCTGCAACTGGTGCCTGGGGTTGACGTCGAACGTCAGCTTGCCAAGCGCGTCACTGAACCCGAATCCGAAGCTGCCCTCGGGGTCGATGCGGTCGAGCAGGAAGTCGAGGTAGCTGCGGCGAACCGACGCGACCCACGCACCCTTGCCGCCGGCGAGTGGTCCCTCGAAGATCGCGTTTGCGCTGGTGCCGCTCAGCCCCGCGCGCCCGTGCACGCCGTTGCGGTTGCCGTCGCGAGTGGTCAGCTCGACCTCGGCGCCAAGCCGGCGCCCGAGGCGCTGTGGGTAACTGCCCGGCAGCAACGACGCGGCGCCGAGCGCTTCGCTGTTGACCATGGCGATCGAGCCGCCATCGGGCACGTTATGGATCGAATGAATCAGGTAGGACGCGGGGATGCCGTCAATCGCCAGCCCGACGTGCCGAAAGCCGCTACCGCGAACGCTGAACTCGCTGTAGAAGTCGTTGGTCGACGCGGCCGCCGGCAGCGCCTGGACGGCCCGCAACGGATCGTCGAGCATGACGCCGCGCAGTGCCTGCAGATCGCGTCCGTGCAGCACCGAGCCTGCCGGCGCCTCGTCTGCCCTGTTTGGCGCCGCGCCGGTGACGGTGATCACCTCCTCGAAAGTGCCGGCGCCTTCGGAGAGCTCGATGACCAGCTCGGGGGGCGCGCCGGCGGTGATGTCGACCGTCTGCCGGACGATCGCGTAGCCGATCAGCGATGCGGTAACCGTGTGGGTGCCGGCCGGCAGCGACAGGCTGAATCTGCCAGTGCCATCGGTCTCGACGAATGCGGCCTGGTGCTCGACGTGCACCAACACCCGCGCCAGCGGTTGCCCGGTCCGAGCGTCGACGATGCGGCCGGTGATGGTCGCGTTTTGTGCGAGCGCTGCCGCGGACCATCCGCAGATGATCCCCATGACGAGCGGCGCGAGGCGTGAGATTTTGTTCACGGTGTTCCTCACCTGGCAGGCGCTGCAAACTGACAAGGCATTGTCAGTTTCTGTGCATGATAATGGAGCTGGCATGACAGAACGGCGGCGCCCGGCGAATGCCGGGGATGAGCGCGGTGATGAATGGTGGCGGGAGATCTCGGAGCTCTTCGATGAGAGCGTGCGTTTCTACCTGCGGCTGAGCGCCGTCGCAGCGAAGTTGCACGGCAAAGGTCCGCTGTCGGGGCCGCGGCGAACGGTCCTCGTGAGCCTGCACCGCTCAGGTCCGCGCACCGTCGCACAGCTGGCCAGGGAGCGCGAGCAGTCACGGCAGCGCTTTCAGCCGTTGGTCAACGCGCTGATCGCGGACGGCCTGCTCAACGCCGTGCCGAACGCGGCCCACAAGCAGTCACCATTGATCGCCCTCACCGCAAAGGGACGCAGGACCGTACAACGCATTCACGCCATCGAGCGGGCATGGCGGCCGCGACTCGATGTGACGGTCCCGAAGGCGCGCCTGACGGATGCAACGGATGTGTTGCGCGAGATTCGGTCAGGATTCGAGCGCCTGCTGCGCGACGAGGCCCCCGCCTCACGCGGATAGATCAGCCCGACCACGACGCGCAGATTTTGGTCGGCACCGTGAACAACACCCAATCCCCTATCGAACGCGCGCTTCGCCGGCCGCGGTTGAGCCTGACCATCATCCTCGTGGGGTATCCGTTGGCCTGCCGTCGAAGGGGAGGGTCGTGGGTACTCTGCGGACGTTGTATGGGCGACGAGCGACCGGCAACGGGCGCTTCGGGGACAAGGAAGTCGCAACGAGTAGTCGCCCGCGCAGCATTGATGAATGGCTCCGTACCACACGTCACTCTCGACCCCATGCATCGTGGAGCCGCGCGGTTCCTATCTAATGCTCTGGGTGTTGGCGTCAGCCGTGTGAAATCAACGACTTGGAGATGGTGGACCTGAACAGCGTCAGCTGGAACCGCATCGTGCCGTGGATGCGGCAACTCGACACCCTCAGTCGGGCGTCATGAGCCGGATTTCGTTCAGGGCTTCGCGCGGGTGAGCCAGTAGAGTGGCCGGCGCTTGACGTGGGCGACCGCCAGGACGAGCAAGTGATGCTCGTGCCTTTCGAACGCGATCACGTAAGGAAACCTTTGGATGATCGCCTTGCGGATCACGGGGCCTGCTGTCCGCGTGCCCGGCCACACCGGGCAGGATTCTGGAGCGTCGCCAATTCGATCGAGGGCAGCCGAAACCTCGACGATGAGCTCGTCGCCCAAGCCCGTGCGTCGCTCGTCGTACCACAGCGCGGCGCCGCGAAGCTCGGCGCGCGCCTCAGGATGGAGTTCGAGGCGCACGTCGCTGTTCGAGTTCCTTCAGGATCTCGGTCCGCGCGTTTTCCCAGCTGATCGTCTGAACGTGACCTTCAGCGACCTCTCGGGAACGCCGCTCCAGCTCGGTCGCCCATGCCGTGGCGACTTCTTCGTCCGACTCCTCCAAACTGGAAAGCAATTCCTCCGCGACACGAGCGCGGTCAACGCGAGTCAGGCGCAGGGCCTCGGCCAACAGCTCGTCCGTCGACATGATGTGATTTTAGCATTCGCTCCTGAAAATGGCTGTGATCCGTCGGTGCCGATCCAGGGCGCTTTCTTGGTCGGCCGAGCGATTCGATCTGGTCAAGGCATGCCCGTCAGGGCCTCACGCGCCGCAGTGTGTCCGCGGCGAGCAGCCCTCTGAAGCCACTCGCGAGCTCTCCGGCTGCTGGCCTTGACGCCGTCGCCGTCGCGGTAGCAGAGGCCTGCGTTGAACTGGGCTCGGAGCACGCCCTGCTTCGCAGCTCGGAGATACCAGCGAAACGCGTGGCCGCGATCCCTTCCCGCGCCGAGCCCCTCATGCAGGCAGTATCCGAGATCATTTTGGGCCTCCGGGTTGCCGGCCGCTGCCGAGACTCGGAGCCACTTCACTGCCATGCGTTGCGATCGCGGAACTCCGACGCCGTCTCGATACCCTAGTGCAAGGTTGTACTGCGCGACATCATGGTTGGCCAGGGCCGCTTGGTGATACCAGAACATCGCTCGCTTGGCATTTCGGCGGATGCCGTTTCCGAAGTCATAGCACGTACCCAGATAGAAGCTCGCGCGCACGTGCCCCTGTTCGGCCGCGGCCTTCCACATGCTGAACGCTCGCTCCGGCTTCCTGCGACGCTGGTCCTTGCTGAAGGCAAGCCGATAGCCCAAGCGGAACTGAGACTCCGCGTCTCCACTCGCGGCCAACTTCGACAATGCAGCTGTGGTGATCATGACCTGGAGCCGTTCGCTCAGAGGCGACGAACGATGTCGGCGTTGAACTTCTCGTCCGCTGCGAGGCGAAGCATCGGACGAACGACCCTACTTGCGCCTGGCCAGCAGGCGTTCCCTGACTCCGGCGGGAGGGAATCGCCGCTCGGCCTCTTCCC
>DAINCF010000497.1:0-5364 GCA_036732565.1 Vicinamibacterales bacterium | reverse complement strand
GGTCTGCTCCGGCGACGCTCCGCGCGCCTCCGGCTCGCGCCACGAGCTCGGCGCGTCGCTGTCCGCGGGCGGATCGAGCGGGATCTCGCGCCGGCTTCTGACATGCCGCATCGCGTCAATCGCGGCCGTGGCCACGATGCGGTGCAGGTAGGGACGGACATCGGCGATCGTCGTCTCGCGGGTGAGGGCCCGCCACAACCGGATGCGGGCCTCCTGCTCGATCTCATCGCGCTGGAGGCCGAGCGGACCGCGGCACACCCGTGCCACCGCGTCCTTCAGGGCGCGGCCGTACTTGTCCAGCACACCAATGAGTCGTCGCTCGGTGCTCTCGATTTCGGACACGTGGCGCGTTACTCGAGCGGTGGGGGAGCCGCGTGCGCCGATTATAGGGGCATTGGGCGATGCCCGGCGACGATCGTTGCGGTGAGAATGTTCGACCGCCATCTGCGTCTCTAGTGACGGCGGGCGCCTCATCGTGTCGGCGCGCCCGAAGAAGGGAGCTCCTCGATGAAGTCGTCGAATCTCGCGAGATCGTCGGCGTTGGCGGCATTGACGATCGCGGTACTGCTCTGGGCGTCACCGCCCGTGCAGGCCGTCCGGGGCGGCGAAATCGCCCTTTTCGGACCCGTGGGCATTGCCCGCGGGCAGGTCTTGCGGCTCAATGTCTCCGGCATCGGCAATCCCAACGACATGCCGTGGACGTTTCAGGTCCGCGTGCTCGACACGGCGGGTGCGCTCGTCGTCGAGCGGCGTCTCGAGTTGCGCCCCGGGGCGACCGGCTTCGTCGACGTCCGATTCGGCGAGGGCGACGTCCCACCGCAGGCCGTCCGCCGAACGTTACGCGCCGAGATTGTCGGCTTCAATCCGCAGCCGGATCCCCCACACCAATGGGTGACGACGCTCGAAGTCATCGACCTGCTGACCGGGCGGACGACCCTGCTGCTGGGCGGCCCAGACACGGTCGAGCCACGATGATGGCGCGGCCGCAAGCGCCAAAAAGCCACCACTAGGGGTCAAAAAAAAGCGTCGGCGGTCACTGCCTTCCAACGGCGGCCACAATCTTGCTGAGGGTCACGCCGAGGCACATCGGCGGCAGCAAGATCGGGTAAAATCACCGCATTCGCGCCAGCCCACAACCCGCCGCGGTCATCGGGGACGGCCGAACCACGTGTGAGCCCGTCGGGCCGGTCAGCATCAACGCGCGGACGGTCGGCTTGCAAACAGATAAGATGGACCCGGGCCGAAACCGTTGTGGAGGGCAGTTGTGACTGGAACAATCCGAACGTTGCGTGTCGATAAGGGATTTGGATTCATCAAGGACGCCGCCGGCAAAGACTACTTCTTTCACCAGAGTGCCGTGCAGGGCGAGCGTCTCGAGGATTTGCGAGAGGGCGATGGGGTCGAGTTCGAGATCGGCCACGGAGATAAAGGGCCGCGGGCGGAGAACGTCCGGCGCACCTCGACCTAGTCGCTGGCTGAGCGTGTTGCTGGGCGCGGGCGTGCCGACCGCGGTCGGCAACCGCATCGCGATCTACTGAGCGGGCGGTCACGGCGTGGTCGCCCACCACTCGAAGAAATACTGGACCTCTCCCAGGGGTTCCCGCTGCGCGTCGTACCGTCCGGGCAGTCGGGCGGAGCTCTCCACGACGCCATAACACCCCGTCGGCATGGAGAAAACCGTCGTGGATCTCACGCGCGACTGACGGACTTTACGCCGTCGCAGAGTCGGGCGTGGGAGCCACCGTCTCGCGAGAGTGCGATGCCGCCTTCTTCGCGATGCCGCGGCTGATCAGGTCCATCTCGTACACCTGCACGACGAAGTCCGCGGATACCTTCAGTCGCGATGACGGAGCCGCCACTCGCCGCTCGCGCGGGTGGCCGGGGAGAAAGTCGACGACGCCGACGTGGCGTCCCTTCGCCTGTACGTGATCCAGAGAGGGAATATTGTCGGTATCCCCGGCTATCAGGACGGCGACGTCGTAGTTCTCGAGCAGCGTCACCATGTCGACGGCCAGTCGCATGTCCAGGCCCTTCTCCACCACGGCACGATGAAGCAGATCCAGCCTCCAATGACCGCACTCCACGACGTCGATGAAGTCGGTGCCGCTGCGAATGGCGTAGTGGAAGCGGCGAAAGCCCTCGACCAGCTCCCGCCGTTCGTCGTACCAGCGACGCAAGTCGTTGAAGCACAGCGTCCATGCTTCGACTGCGACCTCGCTCGGCGATCGAGTGCCAAGCTTCTGGCCGGCGATCGCCATGTACGCGCGCTTCAGATCCCGATCCTTGTCGAACAGCTCTCGCAGGACCGTTTGTGCCTTGGGATCGGCGAGGTTCCACTCGTCCATCGAGCCCACTTCGTACCACTTGACGCGATGCAATTGGGCCGGCGCCGCACTGCCGTCGAAGGTCGTGCGCCACGCTTTGGTGGCGCCCTCGAAGACATGGCGGAACAACGTCTCGTAGTTATCGACGCGAAGGCTCATGCGGCGCAACAGGCCGGCGAGATTGGAGCCATCGACAAACGTCACGAAACGGTACATGGGCTGGAGCCTCGCATGACAGCGTAACACTAACCGCAGGCCTGAAGGCCTGCGCTACGTCCGATCACGCTTAGATGATGCCGATCAGACGCCAGTACACGACACCGAGCCAGAGTGACACGATGGTGACCACGAAGAACACCGTCGCCAGTGTCACTCGGTGAGCGTTCGTGTAGGCGCTCTGTTTCGCAATCCCCTCGGTCATGACGATCCAGATGTTCTGGTAGTTGAACCAGAAGACGTGTACGGGCAGCACGATGAGGGCGGTCAACACCAACGGCGGCACGCCCCGGCTCGCGACGAAGGCACTGAGAGGAACGAGAAACGCCGCGATGGTGATGAAGCCGACGGGATCCACGAAGCGCATGGCGGCCACGGCGGTGCTGAGCGCAACCACCAGGAGAAACGGATTGTCGACGAACGGCTGCACGGCCGGCACGATGTAGCCGCCCAGCCACACGTTGATGCGATAGGTGTTCATGACCGTGGTGAGGCTCAGCATGCCGCCGACGAAGATCGCGAGCGCCCACGGAATGCCCGGCCCAATCTCGCTCGGCGCCAACACGCGCGTGGCGAACAACGCGCCGAGCGCGACCATGCCAATGGCTTCGGGTGGGCCGCCGTGCCACGGTTGGGTCGCCCAGGCGATGACCGCGGCGCCGATGATCACCGCCGTTCTTCCCTCGGTACCCTTCATGGGCCCGAGCTTCCGCATCTCGGCGCGGACGATGTCCTTGTTCATGCCGGGCGCCGGCGGCGGGTGCAGGACCAGCAGGTTGGCGCCGACCAGAAGCACGCACCACACTGCGGTGGGCAGCGTCATCACCTGCGCGTAGGCGAACCACGTGAGTGGGAGCTGCGCGCTGCTGAAGAGGCCGGCGATGAACGGCCCCCACAGCGAGCCGGTGAGCACGGCGCAGCCAGGCAGCACGGCCATCTCGAACGCGCCGAGCACGACCAGCGCGGCGCCGGGACTGGGAAGCGGCACGCCAATGGCCTGGACCAGCGCAAACGCGATCGGCACCATGATCGCGGTCCGCACGGTCATCGACGGCACGCCCAAGGTGAGGACGAACCCGATCAGCATGAACGCGACCAGGATCCCGGCGTAGGTCGGCGGGAAGATCAGCAGGATGCGATAGGCGATCCGACGCGCGAGGCCGGTCTTGTCCATCGCGGTGCCGAAGAACAGCACGCTGACGAGGATCCAGAACGCGCCAGAGGCGAAGCCGCCGAGCGCCACGTTCGACGGTACGCCCGCGAGGATCAGCAGGCCGAGCGTCAGGATTGTGGTGATGCCGGCGGCCAGGACGTCCGAGACCCACAGCACGACGGCCAGCGCCATGATGGCCAGCGCCGTCTGCCCTGTGTCATCGAGTTGTCCGACCTGCGGTTGCAGCGCGATGATCGCCGCGACGACAACAGCGGCGGCCGTACCGATCGCGGACCTGGAGAGCAGCGGATGCGCCACGTGAGATGCCTCGAGTTTGTGCTGATTTTGCGCGAATCATTTTTGAATGCGACAGACGATATCAGAGATGTAGAGTGCGACGATAGGTCCGCCTTCGCGCTGCGCGTCGGCGGACAAGGAGGAGCCTGATGGACGTCGTCACGGGCGCTGCGCTGGTACTCGCCATGGGGTGCGCGCGCGCAACCGCGGAGCCGCACATCTGGACGCTGGAGAAGGCGCGACCGCACGTCGAGACGTCGCAGCCGGCGATCACGGCGGCTGAGAAGACACAGGTGGCCACACAGCCGCTGGGATCGAGCGCCTATCAGCTCATCGGTGTCGCCGACTTCGTCGATGCCGAGACCGCGAGAACCATCGGCGCGCGCGGCGCGATCCTCCCGTCGGGTCGCGTGAACACCACCGGCGCGCTCGCGCACTGGCGGAAGGTCGCGGTGAAGGGCCTCTATATCGACGGCAAGCCGGCCCGTATCAACCTGACGTCGGTTGCCGATCTCGGCTCGTGCGACGGCGTATGATTAAAAACCAAAAACGATCAGAAGATGAATATGACCAGTCACAAGATAACGAGCGGCGCCGCGCTCGGCGCCATGTCCGTCGTGCTCTTTCTCGGCGCGGCCGCGCAAGGCGGGCGTTCGGCGTCGGATGGCGTGTACACACAGGCGCAGCAGAAACGCGGCGAAGAGATCTACACGCGCGAATGCTCGACGTGCCACGGTGCGACGATGCGCGGCGGTGAAGGATCGCCGGGCTTGACCGGCGCCGACTTCGCGGCTTCGTGGAACGCCAAGACGGTCGTCGATCTGTTCGACAAGATCCGGGAAACGATGCCGGCCCCTCCCGAGCAGCCGGGAAAACTGAGCCCGCAGCAGAACGCCGATGTCGTGGCGCACATCTTGAGCGGCAATGGCTTTCCTCCAGGTGCCGCGGAGCTGCCAACCGATCCGGCCGAGCTCAAGCGCATTCGGATCACGGTAAAGCCGTAGGGGCGACAACGTGGCGTTGACGTCTCGTAGCGCAGGCCTTCAGGCCTGCCAACGCCGAGGCAGCCATCGAGGGCCGCGCGCCGTGCCAGGCAGGCCGAAAGGCCTGCGCTACGTACGATCATGTGGTGTCCTCTTGGCAGTGGTACTCACGCCGGTTGTGGTCGCTCAAGACGCAGCGGCACCGACGTTCACGCGTGACGTGGCGCCCATCCTGTACGAGAAGTGCGCAACCTGCCACCGACCCGGTGAGGTGGCGCCGATGTCGCTGCTCACCTACGAAGACGCGCGGCCGTGGGCGCGCGCGATCCGGAACGCCGTCACCACGCGCGCCATGCCGCCGTGGTTCGCGGACCCGGCAGTCAGTCACGCC
>DAINCF010000496.1:0-5396 GCA_036732565.1 Vicinamibacterales bacterium | reverse complement strand
ACGGGTTTGCGCACCGAGCAGTCCGGTCGCGGCCACGACCGCGGCGGCCGCCGCGAGGAACAGGTGACGGGTAATACGTCTTGGTGCCATCGATGCGTCTCCGGTCTCGTGGAGCGTATCAACAGAATTACTACCATCGACCGAGAGCTCGGGGGCAGTTTCCCGGCCGTTCCTACGGAACGGCCGGTTGTGATTTCGACGGCACATCCCGCGAGCACTATTCTCGCATTGCGCAACTCGTGTCGGGGTCACCATGACTTCAGTCTAAGGTTGCGATACTCCACCTTCATCGGCGGCCCGACGTGCACTTGCACGCCGATCAGGCCATCCGCCGGCCGATGGGGCGCGTCATCGTCGAGGACGACGGTCATCACGCGACCGTTGAGGATGTGGGTGAGCAGGTTGCCGCGGGCGATGATGTGCACGGCATTCCAGTCATCGGTGACCGGCGCCGCCAGTTCCGGCTCGTCGCCGATGGTCGACACCAGCACGGGCGGCCGGCCGCCGACGACCCGTGTCATCTGTCCGCGGACCGCGAGGAACAGCCGGCCCTTCTCTTCGTAGTTGTTGCCCGGGTAGCGCCTGCGGCCGTCGAGATCGAACTGGTAGCCGCGCATCGCGAACCGGTTGCCCGGTGTGACCGGATCGGGAACGACCACGCTGCGATAGTTGATCCCGCTGTTGCCCTCGGCGGTGATTCGGTAGTCGAGCTTCAGCTCGAAGTCCTTCGGCCGCCCTCCCCGCCAGATGATGAAGGTGTTGCTCTTGATCACCGTGTCCGCGGTGATCTCGCCGATGAGCGAGCCGTGCTCGACTCGCCAGTAGGTCGGGTTGCCCTCCCACTGCGTGAGCGTCTTGCCGTCGAAGATCGACGCGAACCCGGGCTCGTCTCCGACCACGGGTTCGGGTCGATCGCTCTGCTTCGGTGCATACGCACTGGTCGCCGGCGCCTGCTGGAGCATCTGTTGGCCGGCCGCCGTCAGCGAGCCGATCGCCAGCACCACCACCGCGTACGGGACGAACTGCTTTACAAGCATTTCAGAATCACACGCATTTCAGAATCAAAACGTGGGGGCCGGAAGCCGGCCCCCACGAATTTGAAATCACGCGAATTTGAAAATCACCACGCGATGCGAAGCCCGAACTGCATGTTGCGCGCGTCATCGGCCGCCGAGATCACGCCGGCCGTGACGTTGCTGATATTCCCATCGGGTTGTCGGAAGTTCGTGTGGTTGAGCAGGTTGAAGATCTCACCGCGGAACTCCAGGCGGGCGCCGCCGAGCGGAAACCGCTTGCTCAGCGAGAGGTCCACCGTTTGGGCACCCGGTCCGATCAGGGTGTTGCGGCCGGCCGTGCCCTGGAAGCCAGCTGCCGGCAGCACATAGGCGGTCGGATCGTACCATCGCGCCGGTGTCGGATCGTCGAGCTCGCCGCTCTCGCGTCCCGGCGCGTTGTCCACACGGTTCGGGACGAACGATCCGCACTGACAGACGTTGCTTCCAGACAGTGTGAACGGAAATCCGCTGCCGACCCGCACGACGCCTTGCACCTGCCAGTCACCCAGGACATACCTCAAGGCCCCCGCGTCGCTCAGCCAACGCCGGTTCTCGCCGAACGGCAGCTCGTAGCCGAACGTGAACGCCGCTCGATGCCGCTGGTGATAGCGCGACAGGCTCTCTTCCGCATCGAAATTGTTGCGGAAGGCGGTGTCGTTCGCTTCGACCTCACCCGATCCGTTGTCGCGATTCTCCGAGAGCTGGTAGTTCGCGAGGAAGAACATCCCCTGCGAGTACCGTTTCTCCAACCGGAGTGACATGCCCTTGAACGTCGCCCAACCCTCGTCCGATGAATACAGGATCGCCGGCTGGAATTGGGGAAACGGCAGGCGCGTGTTGATCGGCGTGGTGCCGAAGTCCGCCTGATTGATGTTGTAGCGCTTGCTCAGGTTCTCGCTGCGGCTGCCCGTGTAGGCGATCTCGAACACGTAGTCGCGGCCGAGGCTGCGCTGGACGTTGACGTTCCACTGCCGCGTGTACGCCGTGCGGTTGGTCGGATCGATCGAGAACGGCGCCGGGAACTGCGGGATGTTGTCGAGATCGGGGAACAACGTGTCCACCTGCAGCGGCGCGGCGACGGTCGGGTTCAACGAGAACTGGCCGTAATACGGCGGAATCAGCCGGGTGAACTGCAGCTCGTTGAGATTGAGGTTGTCGTAGTAGATGCCGAATCCGGCGCGCACGACGGTCCGCTCGTTCAGGTTGTAGGCGACGCCGAGGCGCGGGCCGAAGTTGTTCAGATCCTTCTTCACGATGCCGTCGGAGAAGTAGCCTTCCTCTTGGATCACGAGCGGCACGAGGGCGGCAGGGAGCGATGTCGGCAGCGCGTTGTAGCCGATCTTGCCGGTCGCCGTATCGAACGCACCCTCAATCCCATTCTGTTCGGCCCACGGCGCGAGGTACTCCCACCGCAGGCCAAGCGTCAGCGTCAACTTCGAGTTGACCTGCCAGCTGTCGTCGATGAACGGCGCGACGGTCGGCGAGTGATACGTCGCTTGCGAGGCGCCGAACGCGCCGGCGCACGTCGAGCAGAACCCGAGCAGGTAGTCGGCAACGGGGTTGCCCGAGAAGCTGCCGTTGAACGTGAAGTTGCCGCGGGTGGAGTTGTCCGTCAGGTGCTCGAACTTGCGCCACTGCGCCTGCAGCCCGAATCGCAGCGTGTGACCGCCGAACGTCTTGGTGGTCGCGTTCGAGACGCTGAAGATGTTCTCCGTCGCCCCCTGGGTGTTGCCGCCTTCGCCCTGACCCGAAAAGCCGGTGATCGCCACATTGGGGCGTCCGTAGGCCAGCGGGAAGTTCGCGGCCGCGAGGTTGCGCAGGCCCAGATCCGACGTCCAGTTGCGGCCATCCGGGCTGATCGGCGCGTTCAAGTGATACGCGTAGTTGTAGCCGAAGCGCGCCTCGTTCACCCAGCTGTTGGACACCACCCAGGTATGGCCGACCGCCAGATTCCGTCCGCGCTGCGGGAAATCGGTGGTGTTGAACGTCGCGGGCTGAATCTGCGAGCCCTTGGCGTAGAGGAAGCGCTGGAACAGGCTGTGCCGATCGTTCAGCGTCTGATCCGCGCGGATCGTCGCCGTGTCGGCATCGTCGATGAAGTCATCGATCTTGGTGAAATTGTTCGCGCCGGCGGTGTTCGGCGCCGGAATCGTCGGCGTGAGCACCCGCGCGAAGTTCGAGAAACGCGATTGCGGAATCTGGTTGCCCGGAAACGGCTGGCCGGTCAGCGGATCGCGAATCTGCGTGGAGAGCGCGGAGAAATCGCCGTTGAGGAACGCCTGACTCGGCACGCTCCCGAGGAACGGCTGGCCCTGCTGCGTGCGCAGCCCTTCGTAGCCGCCGAAGACGAAGAACTTGTTCGCCATCAGCGGACCGCCGCCCGTGGCGCCGAACTGATTGCGCCGGTAGTCGGGCTTCCGCGGCGCGAAGAAGTTGCGCGCGTCGAACGATTCGTCGCGGAAGAACTCATAGGCCGACCCATGCAATTGGTTCGAGCCCGACTTCGTGACGATCGACACGACAGCCTGTCCCTGTCCGTACTCGGTGGAGAACGAGTTGCGCAGCACGGCCACTTCCTGCACCGCGTCCACCGGCGGGCTCAACGACATGTTGTTGAAGCGGAGCGATCGCACGTAGACACCGTCGATGGTGTAGTTGGTCGAGCTATCGCGACCCCCTTCGACGGTGATGAACTGATTGCGGCGGCCGAACTGCGTGTTCCGGGCGGTGTCGCGCGGCGTGACGCCGGCCGACAGCGACGCGAGCGACAACACGTTGCGCCCGTTGAGCGGGATGTCCTCGATGATCTTCTCGTTGATCACCTGTCCCACCGAGGCGCTTTGGGTTTGAAGCAACGGCGCTTCGCCGGTGACCGTAATCGCTTCTTGCACGTTCGCGACACCGAGCGTCAGCGTCGGCCTCGCGGTCTCGCCCTGACGGAGCGTGACGCTCTTGAGCTCCGCTGCCTGGAACCCTTGGAGCTCCGCCTTGACGGAGTAGTTGGCGGGAGGGAGGCCGGGAATCGACCATCGCCCCGCTTCGTCGGTCACGGCCGTGCGCTGGGCGTTCGTGCCCAGATTCGTGACCGTGATCGTGGCGCCGGGGATGGCGGCCTGTGTGGAGTCGATGACCTGTCCGACGAAACCTGAAGACGCCGATTGTTGAGCCGAGGCGGTTGCCGTAACCAGCAGGACACAGGCAAAGGCGAGGCCCATCACCTTGCAGTACATGAGAATCTCCTCGAGGGAGGTGAACGCTACGTGGGGGAGTTGTATGCCTGTGGCCTCGAGGGATCAAAGCCTTTGTGGCGCGGCGCTGCTATTTGGCGATGCGAAACGCGTGTGGAACGTGTGAGTTGCACAGATGGCTTGAAATTCGCGTGATTTCCCGGCGTCAGCGCGCAGGAATCACCGGAGCGCTCGACACGCCGTTGTTGCGCGGTTCGCAACTAGCGAGGCTCCGCTCCGACCGCCGAGAAGAACCGCACGGGCCTGGCTCCGCCTCGCGAGTGGCAGTATCGCCTTGCCCCGCCTGCGGCGGGGCGGCTGGCGCGACCCTTCACATCGGCGACCGGTCTGCTACGATTTCAGCGGAGGCGTCATGCGTCGTGTGCTGGTGGTTGCCCTCGTCTCAGTCGGACTGTGCGCATCAACCGGCGCTCAGCCCGCCGGCCCGCGCCCGGGCGTCGATTGGCCATCCTTCCGCGGCATCGAGGGCCGCGGGATCGCGGAAGGCGCCCCAGCGCCGATCGCGTGGAACGTGCCCGACAAGCAAGGGATCAAGTGGCGTGTGCCCGTGGCCGGTCTCGGCCACTCGAGCCCCGTCATCTGGGGCGACACGGTCTGCACCGCGACGGCGGTCAACAACGCCGCCGAACAGCAGTTGAAGGTCGGACTCTACGGCGACATCGAGTCGGTCCAGGACACGACGGCGCATCGCTGGGTGGTCATGTGCCTCGACAAAGCGACCGGCGCGATCCGGTGGGAGCGGACCGCGCACACCGGCGTGCCGACCGTCAAACGGCATCCGAAGTCGACGCATGCGAGCTCGACCCTGGCGACCGACGGGCAGCATCTCGTCGCGTTCTTCGGGTCGGAGGGTCTCTACGCCTACGACTTGAAGGGCCAACTGCTCTGGAAGAAGGACTTCGGCACGCTCGATTCGGGCTTCTTCATGGTCCCCGACGCCCAGTGGGGGTTCGCGAGCTCGCCGGTCGTCTACAACGGCCGCGTCATCGTGCAAGCCGACGTGCAGAAAGGATCGTTCCTCGCGGCGTTCGACGTTCGCACGGGACGCGAGCTGTGGCGCACCCCGCGATCGGATGTGCCCACGTGGAGCACG
>DAINCF010000495.1:0-5404 GCA_036732565.1 Vicinamibacterales bacterium | reverse complement strand
GTGCCGGCCGCCTCGCGTGCCGCGCGCGCGCCGGCGGCGTTGATCGCTCCCACTTGATCGCCGAGCCCGAACGCGCGCAGCTTCACGCGGTTCGCGCCGAAGGTGTTGGTCTCGATGACGTCCGCGCCCGCACGCAAGTACTCGGCATGGACTTCGCGCACGAGATCCGGTTGGCTGAGGTTCAGCGCCTCGAAACAGCGGTTGATGAAGACGCCCTTGCCGTACAAGAGCGTCCCCGTCGCGCCGTCACAGACGAGCACGCGGGCATTGAGGGCGTCGAGAAAAGGGATCAGGGTCAATCAGCGAGCAGTCGGGCGAGACTCGCCTGGCGCGGGCACGAGCAGCTCCGTTTTATCCCAGACGAAGTCGTCCTTGCTGTACACCGCCAGCTCGTAGTCCTTGCCCATGAAAATGGCCGCGACCGGACACGCCTCTTCGCAGTAGCCACAGAAGATGCAGCGCGTCTTGTGAATCTGATACACCGATGCGTAGCGAGGGCCGGCCATCACCGTCCCGTCGTTCTCCGCCGCCTCGAGATAGATGGCATCGGCCGGACAGGCGACGGCGCACAATCCGCAGGCGACGCACTTTTCCAGGCCGTTCTCGTCGCGCATCAGCACCTGCTTGCCCCGATAGCGCGGAAACATCGGGATCTTCTGATCCGGATAGTTCACCGTGATGGGCGTGCGGAACAGGTGTCTAAAGGTAAGCGAGAAGCCCTTGTACAGCGGACCGAGCATGCCGTAAATGATACCATTTTCATGGTTTGCTCCAGGATCCCAAGTTCCTCTCGGCCGACCAGTTCCTGCTGGCCACCCTGGTTGGCAAGCTGGCGGTGATGGCCGCGGTGGCGACGATGCTCGCGCGCTATCGACGCTTTCGTCACATTCTGATCTTCGAGCAACGGGGCTGGCCGGACCGGCTGGTGTTCGCGGTCGGTCTCATCGTCCCGTTTGCGGCCGGCGTCGCCTCGCGCTTGCTCCTGAACTACGACGCGGCCGATCTCACGCTCGAGGTGTCGTTCCTGGCGGGCCTGCTCGCGGGTCCCTACACCGGCGTCATCGTCGGCGGGCTCGTGGCTCTGCCGGCGCTGGTCGCCGGCGAATGGGGAGCCGTGCCCTTCGCCATCGGCTGTGGCTTCGCGGGGGGTGGACTCCGCGAAGCCAGCCCCAAGGAAGCGATCTGGCGCTCCTCGCCGTTCGTGTTCTTCAGTCTTCCCCGGCATGTCTGGCGCATGCTGCGCGACTTCAAGGTCGACTGGGAGGTGGTACTGCTGCTGGCGATCATCGGACTCGAGTTGATCCGGCAAGCCATCGGCGCGCGCTTCGGGACGCATCGGCTGTTCCACTTCGAGGCGCCCTCCGCGTGGTTGACCGTGATCATCTACGTGGCCACCGTGCTGAGTATCTCGACGCCCATCAAGATCTGGAACAACGCGCGCATCGAGCATCGGCTGCAGGAGCGCGAGACGTTGCTGCTCGCCGCGAAGATCGAAGCGCTCAAGAGCCAGATCAATCCGCACTTTCTCTTCAACACGTTGACATCGGTGTCGTCGCTGATCCGCTCGCAGCCCGAAACCGCACGCGTGGTCATCCAGAAGCTGTCCGGCCTGCTGCGCCGTCTGATGCGGAGCCACGAGCAGTTCGTCACGCTGCGCGAGGAGCTCGAAGCCATCGACGAGTATCTCGACATCGAAGTGATTCGCTTCGGCCCGCGGCTTACCGTACGCAAGGAAATCGCGCCGGATACACTGGACGTGATGGTACCCAGCATGATTCTGCAGCCGCTGGTGGAGAACTCGATCAAACACGGGTTGGCGCGGAAGGTCGGCCCTGGTCGCATCACCCTCCGCAGCCGCCGCGAGCGCGGCATCGCGCTCATCGAAGTGGAAGACGATGGCCTGGGTATCTCCGACGAGCGCTTGCCGACCGCGATGTCGAGCGGCATCGGCCTGAGCAACGTGCACGAGCGGCTGCGCGTCATCTACGGCGCGACCGGCAAGGTCGCGCTCAGCGGCGCGCCCGGCAAGGGCGCCTGCGTTCGCCTGGAGATTCCGCTCTTCGTGGTCTCCGAGCCGATCACCGCTTAGACCACCACGTCTTAGATCACCAGATCACCAGATCACCAGATCACCAGATCACCAGATCACCACATCACCAGATGTCTACTCCCCTCACCGCTCCTCTCACCGCGATCGTGGCCGACGACGAGCAGCTCGCGCGCGAGGAGCTCTGCTTCCTGCTGGGCCAGATCGAGGGCGTCGAAGTCGTCGCGCAGGCCGCCGACGGCGTCGAGGCGCTCGGAGAGATCGAGCGCATGGAGCCCGACATCGCCTTCCTCGACGTCCAGATGCCGGGACTGACGGGCTTCGATGTCGCACGCCGCTTGCTCGACAAGGGCGCGGATCTGGCGCTGGTCTTCGTCACCGCCTTCGATCAGCGCGCGGTGGAGGCGTTCGAGGTCAATGCGGTGGACTACGTGCTGAAGCCGGTCGAGGCCGCCCGGCTGGAGCAGGCAGTGCAGCGGGTGCGGAAGCGGCGCGGCGACGGGCCGCCGCTCACCGACCAGCTCGACCGCCTCGTGCGTCTGATGTCCGGGCAGAAGGATCGGCGCGGCCAGGTGGCGGTCAAGGCCGATGAGCGATTCATCCTGGTCCAGACGGACGACATCATCTATGCCTCGCTCGTCGGCGATTCGATTACTATTGTTACTGGGCAGGTTTCGGGTATCTCGAACTACCGGACCCTCGACGAATTGCAGGCCCGGTTGGACCCGGACACGTTCTGGCGGGTCCATCGGTCGCATCTCGTCAACATCAACAAAATCAAGGAGATCGTCCCTTGGTTCAGCCGGAACTATATCCTCAGGATGAGAGACGCGAAGGCGACGGAGATACCCGTCAGCCGGTCGCAAACCCGACGCCTGAGGGACTATTTGAAACTGTAGCGGTGGGGGTGTCCTCGCCAATGGATGGCATGGACGCACCCGTGGCGGTCGCCGCCACCGTGGATGGCATGGGGGCCACGAGCCAGGTGGCGTTCGCGCCGTCCGGCCCGCCCGCGTTCATCAGCGACCCCGCGCCGCCCCTGGCGGCCCGCCGCCTCGAAGCGTGGCGCGACGAGTTCGTGGCCTGGGTCAAGACCTTCGCGTCCGCGGCCGTCTACGCGACGCTCATCGTCACGTTCGGCTTCCAGGTAGCGCGCGTCGAGGGGCAGAGCATGGCGCCGACGCTGGCCGATCAGGATCGCCTGATCGTCAACAAGCTCGCGTATCGGCTCGCGGACCCGCAGCGGGGCGACATCGTCATGCTGTATTACCCGCTCAACCCCGACAAGTCGTTCGTCAAGCGCGTCATCGCCGAGCAAGGCGATCAGGTGCGCGTGGTCGACGGACGGGTCTACGTCAACGACGTGCCCGTGCGCGACGACTACGTTCCCTCCGAGTACCGGAGTCACGACGACTGGGGTCCCCAGGTGATTCCCGAGGGCTACTACTTCGTGATGGGCGATCATCGGAACAACAGCTCCGACAGCCGTCACTGGGGCTTCGTGCCGAAGAAGTACATCATCGGTAAAGTCCAGCTGCGCTGGTGGCCCGTTCCGAACGCCCGCGTGTTCTGAGCGGGTACGGGATGCGACCCGTAGCGCCGGCCCTCGAGCCGGCGAAGGCTCCATGAGTCGCTACGCGGAAGTCTCGCGCGTCCTGCTTCGCGTTCTCTTCCTCAATCTGTTCGTCGCGGCGGCGAAGATCCTCCTCGGTCTCGCCACCGGCGCCGTCAGCATCCTCTCCGACGGACTGCATTCGCTCACCGACACCGCCTCCAACATCGTCGGCCTGGTCGGCGTGCGCGTCGCCAGCCGGCCGCCCGATGCCAATCATCCTTACGGCCATCGCAAGTTCGAGACGATGGCGTCGGTCGCCATCCTGCTGTTCTTGCTGCTGGTGCTGGTCGAGGTGCTGCGTGCCGCGGTCGAGCGGCTGCAGTCGGCCGAGGCGCCGACCATCACCGGGCTGACGTTCGTCGTCATGATCGCGACGTTCGGCATCAATGTCGCGGTCGTCATCTACGAGCGTCGCGCGGGCCGGCGGCTGTCGAGCGAGCTGCTCCTGGCGGATGCTCAACATACCCGCAGCGATCTCCTCACCACCGCCACGGTGATCGCCGCGCTCGTCGGGGTGCGTGCCGGCTATCCGCTCCTGGATCCGATCGCGGCGGTCGTCGTCGCCGTCTTCATCGCCCACGCGTGCTGGGAGATCTTCCTGGCCACGTCGAGCATCCTGTCGGATGAGATGGTGCTGTCCGAGGACGAGATCAGGACGGTCGTCGCGAGCGTCCCCGATATCGTCGGCTGCCATCAGATCCGGACTCGCGGCGCACGGGATCACGTCTTTCTCGATTTGCACATCTGGCTGCGGCCGGACATGCCGCTGCACGAGGCGCACACGATTTCCCATGTCGTGAAGGAGCGGCTGATGTCGCAGTTTCCGCAAATCAAGGACGCGGTCATTCACATCGAGCCCCCGCCGTGGACCATCCCAGGCCACCAATAGTGGTGTCGACGCCCTCCCACACTTTCGGGGTCAGACCCCTTCCAGAAAATTGCGAGGCTGTGGAAAACTCGCGAGGGGAGCCCTGGCATGAGCACATTGCTTCGCGACGTCCGATATGCCCTCGTCACGATGCGGCGAAACCCCTGGTTCACCTCGGCGGCGCTCGCCACGCTCGCGCTCGGGATCGGCGCGACGACGCTCATCTTTACCGTTGCCTACGGGTTGCTGTTCCGCCCGCTGCCGTATCCCGATTCCGGGCGCCTCGTGCGCCTGTGGGAAGAGCATCCCGGCGGGACCACCGCCGCTGGCAATCGTTGGCTGAGCAATCGCACGATCGAGGGTTGGACCGCCAGGTACACGATCGAGGACATCGGCGCGTACTACACGCGCGAATACAGCGTCCAGCTCGGCGACGAGGTGGAACGCATGTTTGGCTCCGAGATCACGCCCAACGCGGTGGCTCTGCTGCGCGCCACGCCGGCCCTGGGGCGATTCTTCACCGACGCCACCCTCGATCCGCCTCGTGAGCTGGTCATCAGTCATCAGCTGTGGCGCGAGCGTCTCAACGCGTCGACCGACGTGCTCGGCACGCGTGTAACGGTCGGCGAGGACGTCTACACGATCGTTGGAGTGGCGCAACCGAACTGGCGGTTTCCAGAGCGGCAGGTGCAATTCTGGATGCCCTACGTGATTCCGACCGTGGCTGCCCAGCCGCAGCGCACCGTCGTGTTCACGGCGTTCGGTCGACTACGGCCGGGCGTGTCGCCCGCACAGGTCGAGGCCGAGGGCACGTCCGCGGCCCGCAGCATGCCGAGGCCGATGTCGGCCGATCTCTTCTTTGGTAGGGGTGGTC
>DAINCF010000494.1:0-5421 GCA_036732565.1 Vicinamibacterales bacterium | reverse complement strand
GCGGCGGCGACTACGTCCTCGTCGGGGCGCTGGGGCTCGACGCGAAACACGCCGGGCCACGCCGCGGCGTCGTAGATCGCGCGCCCCGATCTGGGCTCGACGAAGGTGACGGTCGCATCCTGGCGCATCCCCTGTTCGAATTGCCGATCGATGATCACGTCGATGGCATCGATGAAGCCGAACCCCACGAACAAGATGGCGCCGCCGAACGCGATGCCGATGCTGGCCGCCAGGGATCGAACCGGGTAGCGCTCGAGATTGCGAAGCACCATGCGCGTGGCGTGTCCCAGGTGCCGTCGCACCCATCGCGTCGTCTCGATGACGCTGGGCCGGTAACGTGCCGGCGCTTCCGGGCGCATCGCTTCGGCGGGCGGAATGCGCACCGCACGGCGGACGGCGCCCAATGCGCCCAGGATTGCGGCCACACCGCCGAACGCCATCGCACCGAGTGCGACGTCAGGGGACAAGCGATAGTCGAGCGACGGAAACCGGAAATACTGGTTGTAGAGCTCGATCAGCTGCGCGCCGAGCCATCCGCCCACGACCACGCCGGCCAGCCCGCCGACGCCCGCAATCGCAAGCGCCGACTTCATGTAATGCCAGCCAAGCTCTCGATTCGAGTAGCCAAGGGCTTTCAGCGCGGCGATCTGCTGCCGCTGCAGGGCCAACGCCCGCGCCAGCGCGACGTTCAGCACGAACGCGGCGACAGTGAGGAAAATCGCCGGCAGGATCACGCCAAAGCTGCTCAGCTGCGCCAGCTCGTTTTCGAGCGTCCACACCGAGGGCTGAAGCGCCCGTGGAATCGCGCCGAGGCCGCCGTACCGTCCGAGGAGGCGGTCCACCGCGGCAATCACATCCGGCGTCGACGCGTTCGGCACGAGGCGCAGCGTGACGTCGTTGAAGCCGCCCTCCATGTCGAACGCGCTCGCAAGCGCCTTCCGCTCCATCCAGAAGACGCCGAATCGCCGATCGTCCGGAATCAGCTCGCCCGGACGCGTGCTGTAGACGTACTCGGGCGACAGGGCGATGCCGACGATGGTCAGGTGGCGAAGTCGGCCGTTGATGATCGCGCCGACGCGTGCGCCCGGTCGGAATCCGTTGGCGGTGCAGAAGGCCTCGCTGGCGATCACCTCGTCGGGCCGAGCGGGATCCGGCCACTCGCCCTGGCGCAGGTACACGTCGTTGAGGAGCGGCCGTTCCCGCGCGGGGATCGAGATCAGTCGACCCGTCGCGGGTTCCGTGAGGCCGGGCACATCGAGAGTGACGTCGGCCACGACGCGCGTTTCCACCGTGACCACGCCGGGAATCTGTCCCAGCGACGCCTCGAGCCGCGCCGGCGCGCGCTTCAACGAGACGAACACGTCCGCCAGCCGCTGTCGCTCGTAGTACGCGTCGACCGTTCGACGAAGCGACTCGAAGTTCGACATGTAGGCGACGAACATCGCGACGCCGGCCATCATGACCAGGCCGATGGCCGCCCCCTGGCCGCGCATCTCCCACAGATCGCGCAGGAGCTTCTTGTCGAGCGCCGGGATTGGCAGGCGACTCACCATTGCAGCTCCTTCGGCGTTTTTCTCGTCGGGTTGCGCGTCACCGATGCGACCTTGCCGTCCGCCACGCGCACGACGCGGTCGGCCATCTCCGCAATCGCGGAGTTGTGGGTGATCACCACGGTCGACGTCCCGAGCTCGCGATTCACCCGGTCCAGGGCCTCGAGGACCACGATGCCCGTCGTGATGTCGAGCGCGCCGGTCGGCTCGTCGCAGAGCAGGACGTCGGGACGCTTCGCGATCGCCCGGGCGATGGCCACACGCTGCTGCTCACCGCCGGAGAGCTGCGCGGGAAAGTGATCCAACCGGTGGGCCAGGCCGACCATCTGCAGCGCTTCGTCGGGCTGCATCGGCTGCTCGACGATCTCGGTGACGAGCCCGACGTTTTCGCGCGCGGTGAGGCTGGGGATGAGGTTGTAGAACTGGAACACGAAGCCGACGTAGTGGCGTCGATAGTCGGTCAGCGCGGCTTCGTCGGCCGCGGTCAGATCGCGCTCGCGGTAGACGACTCGCCCCTCCGTGGCCACATCCAGGCCACCGAGGATGTTGAGCAGTGTCGATTTCCCGCTCCCCGACGGGCCGAGCAACACCACGAGCTCGGAGCCGTAGAGATCGAAGTCCACGCCGCGCAGGGCATGCACCACGACCTCGCCCATCGGATACACCTTGGTGACGCCGCGGGCGATGAAGACGGCTTCTGTCCCGTCTGCGCCGGTCATCAGCCACCTCGCGTTTTCGGGGCCGGCGGCGGGAGCTTCGCGGCAACCTCGGCCGCCCACTCGAACATCTGGTGCGCGGCCCGGAGGCGATGCGCCCGCGGTGTGTCCGAGCCAATCAACGCCATGCCGTCCTTCGCGATGTCTCGAAATGCCGCGAGGCTCGTGAATCGCCGGCGCAGCACTTGCTCCCACGCATCGTCATCGACGCGGTAGTACGCCGTGCGCTCGCCGGGACGCATGCGGCGGTGCACGAGCCCGCTCTGGGTCAACAACCGCATGTTGGTCGTCAGCGATGCCCGGCTGGCGCCAATCGCCGTGGCGATCGCGCCGGCCGATTCCTCGGGTGGGTCGCAAATCATGAGCCAGCCGAGGATGCGGCCGGTAATCGGTGGGAGGCCGTAGACGTTGAAGAAGAACGTCGCCACGCGCTCGACCCAGGCGAGCTCAGCCTGCGCACTCGGCCGTCTGGCCCGCTGGGCTTTCTTGGCCTTGCGTCGAGGTGCCATCATCCTGCTAGCTATTTCAGCACATACTGAAATTGGCAGCAAGTTGAGCCGACGCACCCAACTCGACGGCAGGCCTGAAGGCCTGCGCTACGTACGTTGCCTGCGGAATGCTCGGCCCCACCCGACGTACGTAGCGTAGGCCTTCAGGCCTGCCCGAAACTCAATGCAGTTGTTTGCCTCTGGTCTCCGGACCGACCCACAGCAGCGCGACGACGAGGATGCCGGCGGCGATGATGCAGCCCATCATCGCGGTGGGCAGGGCCATGCCGCGATCCTGCAGGGAGCCGATGAGGAACGGCGTGAACGATCCAAGCCCGGCGCCGACGTGATACGCGAACCCGGTGCCCACGGCGCGGGCATCCGTCGGAAAGCGCTCGCTGAGATAGCCGGGCACGATGCCCCACGCGCCGGAACAGCCCAGTCCGACGAGCATGGCGCCGATCAGCAGCACGTCGGGATCGGTCGAGCCGAGATATAGCGGCGTCGCCGCCAGGCCCACGATCATCCCCAGCGTCGGCGCGCCTCGGCGTCCCAGACGTGTTTCCGACAACTGACCGAGGACGATCGAGCCGATGAGCCCGCCCGCGTTCAGCGCCACCAGATAGCGTAGCGGCGGAAGCTGCATCATCCCCAGCAGGGTCGGAAACCAGAACGTGATGGAGTGATAGGAGAAGATGAACGCGCCCATCAGCACCGACGTGTGCAGCGTCACGCGACGGAGGTCGGCCTCGAACAGGCGGGTCACCGAGAGCCTGGGCGTCATGATGCCGCTCTTGATCTCCGCGTGCCGCCGCGCGATCCACACCGGGCTTTCCTGCACGCGGGACATCATGAACAGGACCACGATCGCGGGCAGGACGCCGCTCCACAGCATCAACCGCCAACCCCAGTCGGGATTGTCGGCGACGAGCGGCCACCCCAACTGATACACCAGCGACGACAGCATGAAGCCGAACGAGAACCCGCCCTGCAGCAGACCTGAGGCGATGCCGCGCAGATGCGGCGGCCAGTGCTCCAGCGCCAGCGGCACGCCTGCCGCCCACATACCGCCCATGCCGATGCCGAACAGCCCGCGAAACGCGAACAGCATCACGTACGACGTGGACAGCCCGCTCAGGAACGCGAACGCCGTATACCAGGCGATCGAGAACATGATCGGCCCTTTGCGGCCCCAGCGATCCGCCAGGGTGCCGGCGCCGATGCCGCCGATGACGCGAAACACCAGCGTCACGGTGCCGAGCGCGCCCGCCAGCGCCATGTTGACGGAGAAGCTCTGTTGGATATTGACGAGGACGAAGGTCAGGATGGTGAAATCGAAGGCATCCAGCACCCACGCGAAGAAGGTGGTTAGAAATGCCTTCCATTGCTCGCCCGTCACCTGGCGGAACCACGGCACCGAGTTGTCTTCGATCGGGGAGTCGAGCGTCAGCGGCATGCGAATGCGGCCGATTATGCACTAGGATCAACATCGCTGCAGGGGGGATTCGCCATGGGCCTGATGGACTACCTGAAGACACAACTCATCGACATCATCGAGTGGACCGACGATTCGCGTGACACCATCAGTTGGCGCTTCCCGGACGACGACAAAGAGATCAAGAACGGCGCGCAGCTCATCGTCCGCGAGTCGCAGATCGTGCAGTTCGTCTACATCGGCGCGTTCGGCGACACCTTCCTGCCTGGCAAGCACACGCTGACGACCGACAACATTCCGATCCTGACGAACCTCAAGTCGTGGAAGTACGGCTTCGAGTCGCCGTTCAAGGCCGACGTCTACTTCGTCAACACCCGCCTGTTCACCGGGAACAAATGGGGGACGTCCAATCCCGTGATGATGCGCGACGCCGACTTCGGCATCGTCCGGGTCCGCGCCTTCGGGACCTACGACTTCAAGGTGATCGAGCCCAAGCTGTTCTTGAAGGAAGTCGCCGGCTCGGATCACAACTTCCGCCTCGACGAGTTCGCCGACACCATGCGCTCGCGGATCGTCAGCGTGTTCAGCGACGCGATGGCCTCGTCGAAGGTGCCGGTGCTGGATCTCGCGACCCGCTATCAAGAGCTGGGGGAAGCGCTGCTGCCGCTCGTCAACCCGATCGTCATGGCCAAGTACGGCATCGAGATCCCGAGCTTCATCATCGAGAACTGCTCGGTGCCGCCCGAGGTCGAACAAGCCATCGACAAGCGATCGAGCATGGGCGCGATCGGCAACCTCAACGACTTCGTGAAGTATCAGATGGCACAGGGCCTCGCGACGGGCGGCGGTGGCACCGCCGGCGCGGCTGCCGAGGTCGCGATGGGCTTCGCCATGGCGCAGCAGATGGCCCAGCAGCAAGGCGGCATGCTCGGTCCGACGGCCACGCCCGCGGTGGCGAGCACGCCGGCAACGTCGGTAAGCAGCAACAGGCGCTTGGCCTTCATGCGCGCGGCGAGCGCGCTGGCGAAGGTGTCGGCATTGATGTTGAGGGTCTGGCCCTCGCGTGACACGCCGACCGGTGCGATGACCGGGATGAGGTCAGACTTCGAAATGACTTCGACGATGTGCGGGTTAACCTCGACCGGGTCGCCGACATAGCCGATGTCGACCGCCTTCATGATGTTGGACTCTGGGTCCGGCATCTCGGTGATCTTGCGGGCGATCATCAGATT
>DAINCF010000493.1:0-5432 GCA_036732565.1 Vicinamibacterales bacterium | reverse complement strand
ACTAGAGGTGGTCCTGCGCGTTCGTTGAAGAGATTCCATCCGGTGTAGGTCGCGAGCGGCACGGCGAGCTCGGGAACGCGAACGCCGGCCAGCTCGTTTCCATCAGCGTCAACTTGCGGCACCAGGATGGGGAATGCGGAACCGATCGCTGGCGGCTCTTGCGTCACGATCCCTCGGCTGATGAAGTCCGGGCCATAGTTGGCACGATATGCCTTGTGCGGCGTGGTCGCCAGGTTGACCGAAGGCAGCGTGGGAAATTTGAGCTTGTCAGGCGAGACGAGTGTTCCGTCCGCGATACGCGGGATGGCGCTTGGCGGCGGTGCGACGCCGTCGGTCGTCCAACGGTTCATGGCAACCAGCAGGGTCCGCATGACCCAGCGATAGTCGAGCGGGTTGTTCATCTGCTGGCCGATGGTGCGCGATGGAGGGAAGCTCGCCACGCCGTGCTGACCGGCGGCGAGCAGATATCCGCGCACGTTTGCGGGCAACGGCATGTCCTTCTGACCATCAACGGTGGTGTGGAAGAGCGACGCCGCGCGCCCCCAGTACTCATACGAGGAATTCGTGTAGAAGACCTTTGGCTGAAACTGCGGTTTGCCCGAATGCGTCAAGAGACCATCGACGATGCCCGTTTCCGGATCGCGCTGCGGATCGTCGGTGAAGGGAAAGATGTCGGTCGGGTAGAAGAAGTTGATGAATGGATGCCCATCGCGCGAGGGCTGCGCGAAGCGATGATTGAAGCTCCCGCGCCCGCTCCCCGCGACGTGCGCCATGACGCCGTCGAACACCACGCGATGCGCTTCGTCTTCGTTGAAGCCGTAGTAGAGGTAGGTGCGAAGAAACCGTCCGCTCTGCGAGATGCCGAACGCGATCGTCCGCTTGATCGCGCCCGCGGCGAGGCCGAGCTCGGCCGCCGATCCGTACTTCAACCTGGAAACCGTGTCGCGGATTGCGGCCGGGCCGACGCCAACCAGCGGCGGGTCCTGCGCGCGGTAGACGACTTCGTAGATCTTCTTGGGCTCGAAGCCCGCCGCCAACCGAACGCCTTTGCCGTCCTCGGTGAACTGCCACTGGTCGCGCGGAATCGTCCGGCGAGCTCCCTCGACGGAGTCGCGGACGGTGAGGGCGGTGGTTGGATCGTTGGGGGTGGCGACGACGTAGGCGAGATGATCGCGATCGGCAAGCGACGCCTGACGGCTGGTCTCGGTGACCACGAAGTCGCTTCGGACCAGTCCTTGAATAGGACGCCCGTCGGCCTCGCGTGCGATCGGTGCAAACACCCGCACCAGGCCGTCGCGCGTCGGAGGGTCGAATTGCCAGCCAACCCACAAGAGCGTGAATCCTCGTTCGAGGAGGAAGCCATCGCCAAAGTGCGCCGCCGTTGAAGGCTCGACGTGGCCGGCGCCGAGATTGAAGAACGCGAGCATGCTCTTGCCGCCGCGATTCGAGACCTCATAGAGCAGCGTGCCGTTGCCGCGCGCAGGATCCTTGGGCTTGATGAGATAGAAATCCGACGAGAATTCCACCTTTCCGGCGCTGTTTTTCGGCGCGTTGTCGATGTCCGCGATGATCTGGTTGGCGGAATTGTGCGGATCGATGGCGAAGTAAATCAACCCCGACAGCTTCTCGTAAGGACCGGTGGCGCCGAACGCCTGCCCGCCGAGGACGTCGGCTCGCGACGTGACCTCGATCCGAACCACATCGGCGTAGGCGGGCGCGGCCGCAAGAACCAGGGCGACGAGCGTCTTGAGAATCATGGGGTGCCTCCGTCTCCCGTCAAGGAGAGCACAAGATTAGCGCAGGCGGGCACTGGCGGACTCGGCGGAATTCAGCCCCCGCTCTCAGTGCTGACGCAGTTGCTCGAGGCCGACCACTGTCACGCGCGTTTGCGGAGAAACGCCATCACCGATGTGAACACCGAGCCCAAGTCTGTCACCACCATGTGCGGTGTCTGATGAGGATTAGCGCGCAGGTCGATCGCCCGGTACTCGTAGCGTGACCACACGCGCTCGTCGAGGGGCTCGACCAACGACAGCGAAGGGTGATCGAGCAACGCGTGGACCTGGACCGGTTGGAAGGCCTCGTGGTGAGGTGGACCCGAAAGGCAGTATTCGGTGGCAAGCGCCAGAACGCCGCCGGGTTTGAGGACACGGGCCATCTCGGCGATCGATTGACGCGCACCCTCGAGCCCACCGAAGTGTTCCACCGCGGACAACGAATAGACGACGTCGAAACTCGTGTCCGCGAATGCCAGCGATCTCCCGTCCATTTTCAAGAACGCCAGGCGATCGTGATGATAGGAGAACGGCGCAAACGCTGCCGCATTCTCCATCACGCGGCCGTCGCCCTCGCGCGCCCCTCGCGTGCTCCAGACGCCTGTGTACGCGTCCGTGGCTACCACGTGGCGGACGCACTTCGCCAGCCAGTACAGAACCGGCTCATGACCGGCGCCCACACTGAGGATCCGCGCGTCAGCGTGCACGCAGCCGAGACGACGAAGCCCGAAAAGCAGTTGCGTAAATTCGTACCCTTTTCGGTGCATCGATTGTGCATCGTCTGGGACCACGACCAGTGATTTGAGCAGCGCGAGCCACTCGGGATTCGCCCATTTGGCAGGATTGGCGAGCTCGCAAAGTTGTATGTCGCGTGGGACAAAACCGGCCTGTGGGCAAATCGCCGCGTAGCGCTCCTTGAATTCAGCCGATCGAATCAGCGCTTCCAGCACGGACACGCGCGTGTGCCCGCCTTCGAGCTGTTCGACATAGTAACCAGCGCCTCCAGGATCGGCTGCCCGCCCGAGAAGCACTCCGTACGCCGCTTTGACGAACGTCTCGTGATCGCCAAGCCTTTGCAATCCGAACTCGGCCTTGCGCGCATCCTGACGCTGCTGCTGATGGTCTTGCAGCGCCGAGAACAGCAGACGAAATTCGGGCGAGGCCATCACGCGTTGCTGAAAGTCTGCAGGCGTGAGGCCGTCAGCCAGTGACTCCGCCGTCTCACGAGCTTCCGCCTTTGACGGAGCTCTCCAGAGCAGCAGCCAGAACACGCGAGTGACGAGCTGCACGCGCTCGCCGGCAGAGAGCGCCGCAGCGTGTTCCGCGTCTGGTAACAGCAGGCCGATTGATCCGGTTGCGGTTGTTTGACCCCAAAGACGATGCAGGTGACGGAGCATGGGGGAGTTGCCTCGTAAATGGCCGACGACTACGGATTCGGCTCAGTGCCCAATCGGACGCGGCAGAGCGGCGAACGGCCTTTTTGATCGATTCAATCAAACCGTAGCCGCTGAATGTTACGCGATTAGGGTGCTGACGAGGCAGGACCCATCCATGTCTTCCCGCACACTGGCGGCTGAGCTCAGCGAGGGATATCGTCAAAGTCCCGGCCCGCGCCATCGTCGTCGCAACTGGTATGTTGACTTTGAAAAAAGCAGTGAGGCCAGCCCATTCTCGCGGCGTGGCGGCTCGGTGGGAGCGGTACTTCGGCCAAGAAGACTGTGCATCTGCACCGCTAGAGGCCGAGCGTTCTGCGGATGGCGGGCTCGACGAGCGCGATCCGATGGCTCCAGGTCTCGCCCGCGGCAAACCCGCGCCGCGCTCGCACCGCCTGGGCCCCCGGGCTGTTCAACTCCTCCGCGATCTCCCGCTCGAACTCCGCCGTCGTCGACGCGAGGCGGACGAGGTCGGAGAAAGTCTTCAGCTCCGGCAATGGGACCGACACCACCGGTTTCCCTGCAGCCAGCGTCTCGTAAACCTTCACCGGGCTGGTGGCTTCCGTCAGCGGGATGCGCCTGAACGGGACAATGGTGACGTCGAACATCGCCAGCCACGAGGGCAGATCCGGGTAGGGGATCTCGCCGACGAGCCGCACGTTCGGCAGCGTCGAGAGCCGCGACACATCGGCTCCCATCACGTGTCCGATCAGCACGAACTGCCAGTCGCCGCGGCGCTGCGCGAGATCGGCGACCAGATCTGCGTCGAACCACTCCGAGAGCGCGCCGTAGTACCCGATGACCGGCCGTGTCGCGTCCGCCGGCGATCGCCCGGTGAAATGCTCGAAGTCGCAGGCGTTGCGTGCCATCAGCACGTTCGCACTGTGCGCGCGCGCCTTCTCCTCCAGCACCGCTGACGAGACGATGACCAGATCCGCCGTGCGCAGCAACGTCACCTCCTGCTCGGAGATGTGCGACCCCATCCCTTCGAAGCCGGCATGATGGTCCATGCAGTCGTAGACGACCGACCAGCCGAACATCTGACGCGCGCGCGCGACCAGCGGCAGCCAGAACGGAAGGTCGACGATCGCCGCGGTTGCGCCCAACGCGTGCGTGAGGCGGAGGGCGTCCAGGCTCTCGAAGAACGCATCGAGCGCGGCGTCGTCCATCACGCTCGTGTAGATGTTCAGGGCCGGGCCGCGCAGGCTCGCCTCGACGATGCCGTCGCGAATCGTCCTGAACGTGACCGGGTCGCCCGCGGGGCGGAACTGTGAATCGACATAAAACGCGCGATGGCCCGCGGCGGCGAGCAGGCAGAGCAGCTGCTGCGGTCGTTGGAAACGGAAGTCCCATGGGATGATCGGAAAGCGGACGATGTCGAATCGATTCGCCGAGACGGCGGGACTCGAGGCGTTCATAGGTGCGCGCTGCTGACCTCGGATCGCGGCGCGACGCGTGCCACGTCCGCACCCGCGAGCGCGCGGACGATGCGTTCCGCCGCTCTGCCGTCTCCATAGGGATTCTTGACCCGCGACATCCGCTGCCACGCCACGCGATCTTTCAGGAGGGATGTCGCGGTCTCGACGATCGCCTCGACCTCGGTGCCGACGAGGCGCGCGGTCCCGGCTTCGACGCCTTCGGGTCGCTCGGTCCGGTCGCGCAGCACCAGCACTGGCGTCCCGAACGTCGGTGCTTCCTCCTGGATGCCGCCGGAGTCGGTCAGGATCAACCGCGCCCGCTGCATGAGCCCGATGAACGTCCGATAGTCGACCGGAGGAAGCAACTGGAGGTTCGGTGAACGCGGCGCTCCGGCCGACGATTCGACGACATGGGGATTCGGATGGGAAACGTGGACGAACCTGACGTGCGGAAACGCCCGCGCCAAGTGCCCAACGGCCCGCACGATTCTCGCCAGCGGCGCGCCGTGGTGCTCGCGCCGATGCGCGGTAATCAACACCAGCTCCTCTCGGCGGCCCGGAGCGCCGCGCGCCGCGACGTCATGAAGGGCATCGACCACGGTGTTGCCGGTTATGACGATGCGCGAGCTGGGGATGCCCTCCGCCCGAAGGTGCCGCGCCGCCCCAGGCGTCGGCGCGAACAGCAGGTCCGCCGCGAGATCGACGATGCGCCGGTTCAGCTCCTCGGGGAAGGGCGCCTGCAGGTTGCCCGTGCGCAGCCCCGCCTCGACGTGCGCGATCGGGATGCGAAGCTTGGCGGCCGCCAG
>DAINCF010000492.1:0-5445 GCA_036732565.1 Vicinamibacterales bacterium | reverse complement strand
AGCTACCTGCGCCAAGCGTCGGCCGCGGACTGGGTGAAGATCGACGGCGAGCAGCCGCGCGACCAGGTTACCGATCTCATCCTGGCGACGGTCCGGACACGACTCGGGCTGCCGTCAGCGCTCTGACCTCGCGCGCGCCCGCCGCCTTCAACACCCGCGCGCACGCATCCAACGTCGCCCCAGTGGTGATCACATCGTCCACCAGTATCAGGATCCGTCCTTCAATGTCAGCCCCGCCTGCGACCTGGAACGCTTCTCTGACGTTCTTGTGGCGTCGCGCCGCGGGAAGCTCCACTTGTGGTTGGGTGTGCGCGACGCGCCGCAGCGCCTCCCGCGTGGGCAGTCCGAGGTGTGCCGCGATCAGCGCGGCCTGATTGAATCCTCGCTGACGCCGGCGCCGAGGGTGGAGCGGGACGGGCACGACGACATCAGCGTCCGCGAGCACTTCCGCGCCGCCCGCGCGCATCAGCGCGCCAAGCCGTCGTGCCACGCTCCGTCGTCCGCCGTACTTCAATGCGTGCACGATGGCCCGCAGCTCGTCCCGGTATGGGCCGATGGCTCGGACGCGATCCAGCGCGAACCGACGCCGACGACAACGGGGACACTTGCCGGCGGCGCACGAGGCGATACGCCAGGAGGGAAGAGGGTCGCCGCACGTCTCGCAGATCGGCGGCGTGATGAGCGCGATCCGATCCCAGCACCGCCCACAGACGGCGCCCTCGAGCGGACGATCGAGTACCCGGCCACACGCCGCGCACGGTGGCGCGAGGAGGACGGAAAGGGCCCGGTCGACGAGCTCGCGCGCGGTCACGCGAGCCCTCCACGCCTGAAGCTACGCGGTCGCGGGTGCGTCGCTGATGTCGATGCGCTTGGCGTTGCCCCACAGCCGCTCGAGCCCGTAGAAGGCGCGCGCGGTGGGTGAGAACACGTGGACGATGAAGTCGAAGTAGTCGAGCAACACCCACTCGGCGCGCTGCGATCCCTCGACGTGATTCGGCCGCAGTCCCTGCTGTTTGAGCGAATGCTCCACCGCGTCGGCAATGGCGTTGACCTGTCGCGGATTCGAGCCGGTACACACCACGAAAAAATCAGTGAACGCGTCGGCCTTCCGAAGGTCCAGGACCGTCACCGCGGTGGCCTTCTTGTCGAGCGCCGCGTCGACGGCCATCGTCAGCTGTTTCGGCAGACGGGGCCGGGTGGCGGTCCGCGCGGGTCGTAGTGTCCGTGCTCGTTCAGTCTTCGCCATGCAAGCTACCTTCCAGATGCCACAGCGGGTGCAAGCGCGCCCTCGGATGTCCGATACAGCCCATGCCGGGTGATGAAATCTGCAACCCCTCTCGTCACCAAATCTCCCACATCGTTGCCCCGCCGGACGTGCTCGCGGACCATCGTTGAGGAAACCTCTGGCGTGTCGGCTTCGATGAAGACGATGTGGGTACGCTCTGAGGCCACCAGTTCGTCAGGAGTGACCAATCGCGGCGCAATTTCCGGCACCAGCTCGGGAATCCGACGCAGTTTGGTGCCGTGCCGCTCGATCACGACGAAATGCCCGGCGTCGAGCACCGCCGGATAGCGCGACCACGTCCGAATTTCTGCGAAGGCATCGGCGCCAAGAATGAAAAAAATCTGCGATGGCTTCAGCCCTTCGGCATGCAGCGCGGTGAGCGTGTCGTAGGTGTACGACGTGCCTCGACGTGCGAGCTCCAGATCCGACGCGCGCCAACCTGGCGTGTCCTCGATTGCCAACTCGATCATCGCCAGCCGCGCGTGGCCTGGTGCGAGCGGGGCGCCAGGGCGATGCGGTGGGTGATGCGACGGAATGAAGCGCACTTCGGTCAAGCGCAGGGTGTCCTGCGCGACGCGCGCGGCAGCGAGATGACCGACGTGGATGGGATCGAACGTGCCTCCAAGAACGCCGACGCGGACGGCGTCCGTCATCGATGAGCCTCCGACTCGTGCTCGGTGATCGCCGCTGCCTCGGCAGCGCGCGCCTCTGCAATCGCCGGCCATGCCGCTTCGAGCAGCGCGGGCACGCCTTCGCCGGTGACCGCCGAGATGCGGTGGAACGGGAGGCCCAGCGCGCGGGCCTTGTCCTCGAGCGCCTTCACACGATCGGGATCGTCGACCGCGTCCAGCTTGTTGGCGGCGACCAGCTGCGGCTTCTCCAGCAGCTCTGGATTGTAGAACTCCAGCTCGCGTCGAATGGTGACGAAATCCTCGACGGGGTCTCGTCCCGACGCGCCGGAGACATCGACCAGGTGCACGAGCACCTTCGTGCGTTCGATGTGCCGCAGGAATTGATGGCCCAGACCGTGTCCTTCGTGCGCCCCCTCGATCAGCCCGGGGACATCGGCGACGACGAAGCTGCGATCGTCGCTGAGGGTGACGACGCCGAGATGCGGCGTGAGCGTGGTGAACGGGTAGTCCGCGATCTTCGGTTTGGCCGCGGAGATCCGCGAAATCAGCGTCGACTTACCAGCGTTGGGGAAGCCGACGAGGCCCATGTCGGCCAGCAGCTTCAACTGCAGATGCAGGTGGCATTCTCCGCCCGGCTCGCCTGGCTGCGCCTTGCGCGGTGAGCGATTCGTCGAGCTGACGAAATGCGTATTGCCCAATCCGCCTCGTCCGCCCTTGGCGACCAGCACCCGCTGACCGGGACTCACCAGATCGGCGACTACGACGAACGCACCTGGCTCATCCGGATCGGGGGTCTGCGCCAGGGTGCCGACGGGTACAGGGATCTCGAGATCGGCGCCGTGCTTGCCGGACTTCATCGCGCCGGCGCCATCGCGGCCGCGTTCGGCGCTGAACTCGGGATTGAAGCGGAAGTGAACGAGGGTGTTGCGATGAGGCGTAGCGACCAGATAGACCGATCCGCCCTTGCCGCCGTCCCCACCGTCGGGACCGCCGCGTGGCACGAACTTCTCGCGGCGGAAGCTGACCGACCCGCGACCGCCGTGGCCTGCTTTGACGGAGATGTCGACTTCGTCGACGAACATGAGATGCCGTGCAAGCGTGGGGTCTGCCTTCAGGCGGACCATCGGGCCGACTGAAGCCGGCCCCCCACGATTGAAGGCTTATTCGACCGGCTGGATGCTGATGAAGCGTCCGCGCGCGCCGTGATCTTCGAACTTCACACGGCCCGTGACCTTCGCGAACAACGTGTCGTCCTTGCCGAGGCCGACGTTGGCGCCCGGCTTGAAGCGACGGCCGCGCTGGCGCACCAGGATCGATCCGCCTGGAACGAGGTTGCCATCGTGCCGCTTGACGCCCAGCCGCTGCGAGTTGCTGTCGCGACCGTTCCTGGAGCTACCCTGCCCCTTTTTATGTGCCATGACGTTAGACCTGAATGTCGGTGATCCGGACGCGCGTGAACTGGTCGCGATGACCCTTCGTGCGTCGATACTGCTTCCGCCGCTTCTTCTTGAACACGCGAACCTTGGGACCCTTGTCCGCGCCGTCGACGACGCCGACCACGCGCGCGCCGGAGACGTAGGGCGCCCCGGCGACGAGCTCCCCGGCGTCCCGTCCAACCAGCAGCACCTGCTCGAACGCCAGTTCGGCGCCCTGCTCGTGCCCATGGCCGGCGATTTCGATAACGGCGCCCGGCTCGACGCGGAACTGGCGGCCCGAGGTCTGAATGATGGCAAACACGGTCTGTCTCCGTGGAACGTAGGGCGGTTCCACCTCCGCTCCGCGCTTCGGTGGACAAGTCGCGAACCGCCCCTACACACGTGCGAGGGCCGGCACCGCCGGAACTCCCAATCGTATCACAGGCACCAGGAACCTGGTGCGGGCTGGCGCCTCCAGTGTCGATACGCCGGTCGCGATGGTCGCCTCGACACGAACGACCTCAGCTTGACTGCCGACTCCCGACTTCCGAGATCCGCGCCGGCAGTCGGCAGTGGGCAGTCCGGCGCTACTTGAGCAGCACCCGAGTGCCTTTGATTTTCTGTGCACTCAGCGTGTTCAGAAACGTCGGCAGCAGTCGATCCATCAGCTCGAAGTACGACGACAGCGCCGGGGTGGTCTGATTGGCGTTGAAGAGCACCTCTTCCCGGAACGTCTCGCTGTGCAGCGTCTCGCCGGTGCGGCCGTCGATGAAGATGAACGTCGGGCGCAGGATGAAGCCCTTGCGCTCGCGATACGTCCTCACCGGCACTACCCGGCGACGACCGAAGCTGTCGTAGACCTCGGACTCGGTCTGCACGAACCCCGATCGCGAATGCGGCATGAACAGGACCGTGCCGGTGACGATGAGCGGCTGTTGGTACTCCTCGCCGATCTGCTTCCAGTAGGCGACGTTGGAGAACACACGCTCCAGCGGCTCGAGGTCCTTCTCGTCGCGGATCGACGGCCCCTCGGATGGCTCGGATCCCGACTGCGGGTTGGGCTCGCGCGTGGGATCGTCCGGTTCCGCGGTGCCGCCGTTGTCGCCGCCCTCTTTGGTGGCGACGTCGACGAGCGGCAAGGCGTCGGCTTCGATGACGCGCAGCTCGCTCTTGGTTCTCAACTGGCTGCGGAGCAGACGCACCGTCTCCAGGTTGCCATCCACCTCTTCGCTGCCACCGGAGATGAAGCCCGCGACCAGCACGCGCTGAAACGCGGACGTATCCAGCTTTGGCTGAATGGGTGTCTGGATGGGGATTTCGAAGTAGCTCGTGCACCCGGCCAGTGCGCCGATTGTGGCCAGGAGGAGGCTACTGACCGTCCTTCTTGTCTGCGCGGTCATTGATCTCCTTGAAGAGATCGAAGTTCTGCTGAATCAGCGCGTTGTTTGGTTCCAACGTGAGGGCCTTTTCGTACGCCGCCCGCGCCTTGTCCAACTGGCCTTCGTGCTCGTAGGCGACGGCCAGGTTGTTGAACGCTTGCGCGTAGGTCGGGTCGATCTGGGTGGCGCGCTCCCAGCGGTAAATCGCCTCACGCCACAGGCCGCGCTGCGCCACTCGAATCCCGAACTCGACTTGTTCTTTGGCATCGCTGCGCGGGTCGGCCCATGCCACGGACGGCACCGACACCACGCTCAAGAACAATGCGAGGGTGAGTTGACGTGCAGACATGATCCCAGATCGCCACTATAGCGAGTCGGATCGGTACCGGCAAGGGGATCGACGATACGGAGTCCCGAATCGGCTATATTAATCCCGAGGTCAGGGGCCACCGGCGTTCGAACCGGCGGCGTCTGACTTTTTTTGTCAGCGCGGCCGGGGTCGGAGGGTCTGTATGACCTGTCACGATGCCGCCGTGCTCTCGGTCGCGGGCGCACGGCACCGCCCGCTCCAGGCCGCCCTGGTTCGCCTCCTGCTCGACCGCCCCACCGAAGACGATTGCGCACGCTGTCCACCGCGCCACCCCGGCGAGTCGTTGGCGTCATGGCTGGTGCGTCTGCAAGGGCCCGGTCGGGACCCGACGCGCGCCTGGAGCGCGCCGGAGGTGGAGCGCCAC
>DAINCF010000491.1:0-5447 GCA_036732565.1 Vicinamibacterales bacterium | reverse complement strand
ACGCCTGCGCGCCGCGCTCGTCGTCGGCGAGATCGCGCTGGCCGTCGTGCTCACCGTCGGCGCGGGATTGCTGCTGCGCAGCTTCACGGCGCTGCTGTCGGTCAATCCCGGCTTCACCCCCGAACAGCTGCTCACGTTGCAGCTGAACGTCCCGTCGCGGTTGACGACCGCCGAGGCGCGGCGGGCTTTCTACCACGAGTTCTTCGGGCGCATGCAGGCACTACCCGGCGTGACCGCTGTCGGTGGCACCACCCGGCTGCCCCTCGGCAGCACGAACGTGTCGACGACGGTCGCGGTCGAGGGGCGAAGTACCCCGCCAGGCGAGCTGCCGGAAGTGGAGTTCCGTCGATCCCTGAATGACTACTTCCAGGCGATGGGAATTCCCGTGCTGCGCGGCCGCGGCTTCACCGCCGAGGACAACGAGAGCGCGCCGCCGGTTGCGGTCATCAATCAGACGATGGCCCGACGCATCTTCGGTGAGACCGACCCGATCGGCCTGCGGATCCGCACCGGTCCCTCTCCAAACGCCACATGGATGACCATCGTCGGCATCATCGGCGACGTCAGGCACTCGGGGCTCGAAGCCGAGCCGGCGCCGGAGATGTACGTGAACTACCTGCAGCTGCCGCCGGTGGCGCCGTTCATGGTGTTTCGAACGATCGGCGATCCCGCAGCGCTCGCGGAGCTGGTGCGCGCGGAAGCCCGAGCCATGGATCCGGCCATGCCGCTCTACGACGTGCGGACAATGACGCAGATCCGATCGGAGTCCGTCGCCGAGCGGCGATTCACGCTGCTGCTGGTCACGCTATTCGGCGTGCTCGCCCTGACGCTGGCGGCGTCCGGCGTCTACGGGGTGATGGCGCTCATCGTCTCCGAGCGCACCGGCGAGATGGGACTGCGGATAGCCTTGGGCGCGGAGCCCCGACAGCTGATGAGCATGGTGGTCGGCCACGCCCTCGGGCTCGCCGCGGCGGGCGTTGCGGCTGGGCTGATCGCCTCCTTCCTCGTCGCGCCGCTCCTGGCCAATCAACTGTTCGGCGTGGGTGCGTTCGATCCGATCACGTTCGCCGGCGTGCCACTCGTGCTGCTCGGCCTCGCGATCGTCGCTGCCACGGTCCCGGCCATGCGCGCGATGCGCCTGGATCCCGTGACCGCGCTGCGGCACACGTAGGGGCGGCGGCCGCCCGCACCGTGCAGGTGCAGATGGGCGCCTATGGCGAACATCACGCGACCAGCGTCGCAATCGGACAGCAGGTGACTCCTGTCAACGGTCCGGCATTCAGCGTGCGTCTCGCCGCAGGCGCTGGCGCCACGCTGACGATCGCCCTCCGTCGCCATGAGTATCGTCCGACGCTCGCGTTCCCATGGGAGCGCGGAGCGATCCAACGGCAGTGAGCACGCTCGCCCCCTCATGCCCGCGGTGCACGCAATGCGCCTGGATCCCGTAACCGCGCTCCGACAGACGCAGGGGCGGCTCGCGAGCCGCCCCTACACCAACTCCGCCTCGAGACGATCGACGAGATCTGACAGTTGCTCGACGACGGCGCGGACGGGTTCGGGGCGGCTGAGGTCGACGCCGGCCCGGGCGAGCAGGTTCATCGGGTAGTCGCTGCCACCGGCGGCCAGTAGATTCAGATAGCGCTCGACGCCTGACGCGCGCGTCACCGGATCCGCGCTCCCGACTTCGCGCATCAGCCACGCCGTGGACGCGAAACACGTCGCGTACTGATAGACGTAGTACGGCGATTGGAAGAAATGCGGGATGCGTGACCACGTCGTCCTCGCGCGAGGCTCGTCGGCGACGGCATCACCGTAGTATTGCCCCAGCAGTCGTCCGTACAGCTCGTTGAGCGCGTCCGCGGTAATGGGCTGGTCGCGCTCCACCATGCGATGGGCCTCGAGCTCGAAGTCGGCAAAGAGGACCTGGTTGTAGAACGTCTGCACGATGCCATCGATCGCGTGCTGGAGCAGCAACGCACGCTCTTCCCGCGAGGTCGCGCGCTTCAGCATGTATTCGAGCAGCAGCGCTTCGCTCAACGTCGACGGCACCTCCGCCACGAAGATGGTGTAGTCGGAGTAGACGAATGGCTGATGCTCGTGCGCGAGCAGCGTGTGGATGGAGTGGCCCATCTCGTGCGCCAGCGTGAACACCGCATCCAAGGTGTCGTTGTAATTCATCAGCATGTACGGATGCACGCCGTACACCGGCGCCGAGTACGCGCCGATGCGCTTCCCCTGGTTCTCGTAGACGTCAATCCAACGCCCTTCGAATGCGGCCCTGACGCGCTGCTGGTAGTCGGCGCCGAGCGACGATGTCGCCTGGACGATCCAGTCGAGCACTTCATCGTAGGGATACCGCACGTCGACCTCGACGAGCGGCACCAGCGCGTCGTAGATGTGATAGCTCTCGACGCCGAGCACGCGGCGACGCAATTGGTGATAGCGGCGGAACGGCTCGACGCCGGCTTTGGTCTCGGTGATCAGGTTCTCGACCACCGACGGCGGAATGTGGTTGCCGAACAGGGCCGCCTCGAGCGTGGTCTTGTGACGACGGGCGCGAGCGTCGAACCATTCGCGCTGCATGACGCCGTTGTAGAGCGTCGCGTAGGTGTTGAGGCTCGCGCCGTAGGTGTCGTACAACGCCTCGTACGCCGCCGCGCGATCGCGTTGCTCCCGGCAGGTGATGAGCAGCTTGCGATACTGTCCGTAGCTCACCTGCACGCGTTCACCCGTCGAGAGCGTGATGGTGGAGAACTTCGCGTCCGCCGTGGACAGCGCGGCGTAGGCGTCGTTGGGCACGCCGCCCAGCCGTGCGCTCAGCGACAGGAGCTGCTCACCCGCCTCATCGAGCACATGCTCCTGCTGCCGGAACAGGTTCTCGATCGCAAAGCGATAGACCGCCAGCTCCGGCGACTGCTCCATCCACTGACGGACGGTGTCGACCGGAATGCGCAGCAGCTCGGGATTGAACCACGACGTCGCCTGCGCCCACCGCGCGAGCAGCAGCTGCACCTGCTGCTTCCGCGCGTTGACGGTGTTGTCGCGCTGATCCTGGTCGTAGCGAAGCACTGCGAAGTAGTAGACCTTGTACGCGAGCTGCCCGAGCGCGTCCTGTGCACGCATGATCTCCAGCAGCCGTCCGGCGCCCTGCGCCAGCGTGCCTTCGAAGCCGCGCATCTGCTCGATGCCGGCCTCGAGCTCGCGATAGCCGCCCTCCCACTCCGCCCAATCCCCGAAGACATGAGACAGATCCCACTTGTAGCGATCTTCGATGTGTTCCCGGGACGGCAGGAGACTGGGAGGGGCGGAGGCGGCCTCTGGAGACATAAGAACGATCATACCCGGCTTGTGACTTGAGACATGGGGCCTGGGGCCACATCAGGCCTGAGGCCTGAGGCTCGCCTTGGGCTCAGGTCAAACCGCCCTTGAGTCTCAGGTCACAGGACTCAGGCCGACAATGCCTTCCGTAAATCTGCCAACGTCGCGCCAATCCTACGGCTCAGATTTGGCTTGTCGAGTGCGGTCGCCAGGGCCGGTGGTAGCGTCACCGGGCGGCCGATGATCGGCTCGACGACTTCTCGAAACTTCGCCGCGTGCGCCGTGGCCAGGAAGAGACGCGGGCTGTCGACGAGCCCGCGCGGCACGGCGTGCAAGCCCATGTAGGCAATCGCGCTGTGCGGATCGCAGAGATAGCCGCGAGACACGAACAGGCCGGCGATGGTGGCGCGCACCTGATCGTCCGTGTGCACGCTCCACGCGATCGCCTCCCGCATCCGCTCCACGTCATCGTCGAACAGCCAGCGCAGCCGCTCGACGTTGCTGGGGTTGCCGACATCCATCGCGTTGGCCACTGTGGGGCGAGAGGATCGCGGTTCGTAGCGTCCGGTGGAGAGGAAGCGTGGGATGGTGTCGTTGATGTTCGTTGCCGCGACGAAGCGGCCAACCGGCACACCCAGTCGCGCGGCCATCACGCCGGCGGTCAGATTGCCGAAATTGCCGCTCGGCACCGACACGATCGGCTGCGTGCCCGGCGGTAACGAGAGCACGGCCCGCGCGTAATACACGATCTGGGGCACGAGCCTGCCGATGTTGATCGAGTTCGCCGACGTGAGCTGGTGCTCGCCGCTCAGCCCCGGATCCGCGAACGCCTCCTTCACCAGACGTTGGCAATCATCGAACGTCCCGTTCACGGCCAGCGTCACGATGTTGTCGCCGAGCGTCGCGAACTGCGCCTCCTGCACGCGACTGACCTGCCCGATGGGATAGAGCACCACCACGCGCGTGCCGGGTACGCCCAAAAAGGCTTGCGCCACCGCTCCGCCCGTGTCGCCGGAGGTCGCCACCAGGACCGTCAGTTGCTCGGACGAGGCGTGAAAATAGCTGAGCAATCGCGCGAGCACGCGCGCGCCCACGTCCTTGAACGCGAGCGTCGGGCCGTGAAACAGCTCGAGCGCGAACACGTGATCTTCGACGGGCGCGAGTGGGATCGCGAAGTTCAACGCATCCGAGAAAATCTGCGTCCAGGCCGCGCGCGGGATCTCATCGCCCACCAGATGCGCCGCGATCGCCACACCGGTCTCCACCGACGACGCTCCGCGCAGCGCGTCGAGCTGATCTTGCGGCAGCGGCTCGATCCGCTCGGGGACGTACAAGCCGCCATCCGGCGCGAGCCCCTGGACGATGGCCGTCCTGAGTGAGACCGCCTCACTGCCGCCTCGTGTGCTGACGAAGGACATCACCGACTCCCGGACCTTGGAACAGGTCGAGCAGCGCTGAAACCCGTCACCAGACGAGCGCCCTCGCGGCCGACCGGCGAAATCCACACGTCGGTCTCGGCATGGGCGACCGCACGATGGGCCGCGCGCATCGCGTCACCCACGGCCCGGGCGCGCACTTCGCTCTCACACAGCGCAAAGATCGACGGACCGGATCCGGAGAGGCTGCATCCGAGCGCACCGGCCTCTCGCGCAGCGCGTTGGACCTCGTAGAAGCCGGGCACCAGATGCGCGCGCCGCGGCTCCACGATGACGTCGACCAGCGCGCGTGAGATCAGCGCGAGATCGCTCTGGAACAGTCCCGAGACGAGCCCGCCGAGATTGGCCCACTGACGCACGGCATCGGCCAGCGGCACCGACGGCCCGAGCAACGCGCGGCCTTCGCGGGTGTCGATCTCGATCGCCGGATGAAGTACCGCGACCGCGAGGCCCGCCGGCACCGGTAGGCGGATCAAGTCTGGCGGATCTGTGCTGCGCGCCAGCACGAACCCACCGTACAGCGCGGGACCGACGTTATCCGGATGCGCCGCGCCACACCCGGCGCGCTCGCCCTCCATCGCGCACTCCACGAGCACGTCGAGCGGCGCCGGACGCCCCAGCAGTTCGTTGGCGGCGACGACCGCCGCGGCGGCACTGGCGCCGCTGCTGCCGACGCCGCTGCCCAGCGGCAGC
>DAINCF010000490.1:0-5457 GCA_036732565.1 Vicinamibacterales bacterium | reverse complement strand
CCGAGCTCGCCGTCGCGCGATCGAAGCGAGGAAAGAGCACGCGTGCGCCGTCGACGTCATCGGCGAACGTCACGGTCACTCGCACGTTGGCGCCGCGTGACCCGTCGACGCGTTCGAGGCGCGCCGATGGCAGCACCAGGGGCAGCACCGCGTCTGCCTCACCGAGCTCGACGTCGTATCGCACGTGCAGCGTCGACCGATTCGATTGCGGGGGTTGCCGTTGCCGGTCGCGCAGCAGCGTCCACGGACCGCGCGCCGCTTCCTCGAGATCCAACGTCTCCGCGTCGAGCATCGCCAGTACGGGCCCGACGTGTGCGCATCGATCACCGCGCATCTCGAGGCGCACGGCCTCCGGTGGTCGTGACAACCGGTACTGCTGGACTACGCGTCCCCGTCCAGACGAGTCGACGGCCACGTCGATGGTGACGTCGTGCGAGGGGAACGTGGGCTCCTGCGCCTGGACCGCGCACGTGAGCACGAGCACTGCCGTCAATGCGAGCGCGCGCGACACTCAGTCGTACCAGGTGGCGGAGGCGCCGTTGCCGATCATGAAGCCGTAGTCGCCGGGATGGATCCGCGTCGCGTAGTTGCGCGCCAGCACCACCACGTTCTTCTCGAACGGCGTCACCATCGTCTCCAGGGTCTCGAGGGTGTGCGGATGCACGATGTCGCAAAGCGCATGGGCCCCCTCGATCCAGGCGCCGGGGACGAGCTTGCTGGCGGGCACGCAAATGCCGCCGTTGCGTGGGCGCATCACCTTGATTTCGTGCAGCAGCAACTGCCGTGGACGATGCTCGACCGCACCGGGCAGCACGCCCGCGTGCCGCAGCATGTTGCGGACGCCGCGAACGCCGTTGGCGACATGCAGCTCTTGATCGTGGTAGCCGCCGCCGATCTCCACGACGTAGATCGGGATGTCACGCGAGATGGCCACCGACGCGGTCGTCGCCGGATACATCTGCGCGGGCTTGTAGAGCAGCGCGGAGAGGAACGCGCGAGAGAACGCTTCGTCGTTGAGCGCGTAGCAATAGTCGACCCATGGGAAGGTGCCGCCGGCGTGGATGTCGATCAGGTAGTCGAGCTCGTCGAGGAAGCCGGTGGTAATCGCATGCGCTTGCTGTTCGCTGAGCCAGCCATCCGGCTGGCCGGGAAACAATCGGTTCATGTCGAGCATGTCGATCGGCGTGTTGCGCGAGATGCTCTCCATGGCCAGCGGGTTGGCGACCGGCATCATCCAGAGCTCGCCGGAGAGCTCGGCGGGATCCACGGTGCCCCACAGCTCGCGGACGATGAGCAGGCCATCGATTTCGTCCCCATGGATCATGGCGGAGACGCCGACGCGTGGACCTGGCTTCGCGCCCGATAGGACCAGGACCGGGATCGACAGTGCATATCCGCTCGCGAGCGAGCTGACGGGGAGACTGAAGCGGCGACGGCTCGAGACGGTGCTCTCTGACGGCATGGGTGCACACCGTAACCGGAACCAGCGCGGGTTGTCCAATGCGCGGCGTTGTGCGGATCGCGCTCCGGTTGCGCCGGCCGACAACGATCTTCAGATCCGTCAGTCGCCCACTGCCGAGCTGTTAAAGTCTGGTTTCAGCTGCCCGATAGAGCGGACGTTAGGCTCATTAGGGCCGCCCTGGAGGTCTGATGTCGGTTCGATCGAGTGTCCGTATTGCTGTCCTGATGATCGTCACGATGGGAGTCCTGCTGCCGACAGGAGCCTTCGCCCAGGAGCGGTTGTGGCTGGATGTGAACCTCGGCTACGCCACGCCTACCGACAAGGAGTACAGCACGCACCTCACGCGGACGATCTTCGCCGAGCCGGCGGACTTCGACGTGGACTACTCGTCACCCGCGGGCTTCAGCTTCGACGCCGGCGCTGGCTTCATGCTGACGCCGCAGCTCGGCGTCGGTGTGAACATCTCGCAGTCGCGCCACTCGGACACTCCCGTGCTGAGCGCGCGGATTCCGCATCCGTTCCTGTTCAATCAGCACGGGTCCGACACGGTGGAAGGCGACACGGAGTTGGAGCGCACCGAGACTGGCGTCCACATCCAGGCGATGATCGTCGCGTTCGAGGACGACACCAACCGCTTCCGCGTGTTCGGCGGCCCGACGTGGATGCGCGTGAAGAACGACAGTGTTGCAGACTTCGAATATACGCAGACGCTCGATCCGGCGAACACGATCACCATCACCGCGTATGACATTACCGACTGCCAGTGTTCGGGATGGGGCTTCAACGTCGGCGCCGATTACTCGTACTTCTTCAACCCCAACGTCGGCGTCGGCGGCGTTCTCCGCTACACGCGCGCGAAGGTCGAGCCGATCGACTTCAGCGGCCCATTCGAGCTGACCGCCGGCGGCGCCGCGTTCGGCGGCGGTTTGCGCGTCAAGTTCTAAGGTACCTAGTACGTGGGGGCCGGCTTTAGCCGGCCCATGGTCCCCCTGAAGGCGGACCCCACTACCGTTTGAGTTGTGCGCCCGTCAGTTGCGCCACGGCCGCCAACGTGGTCTGAGCGGCGTTGAGACCCAGACGAAAATCCTTGTCGGAAAACGTGCTGTAGACGTCCGTCGGCTGGTGCCAGTGCGGATCCCATCCGCTGCCGATGTGCACACCCCGCTCGTTCTCACGCAGGCTCACCGCCGCCACGAGATCCATGAACGGTGTCGAGTCGGTGTTGGTCATGTGCGGACCGACCTGCGCCGGGTAGTCGGTCGCGTACTTCTCGTTGGCCTGTTGCAGCACCCACGCCAGCTTCTGCGATTCACCCACCATCTTCGAGGTCGACTGGAACTCGATGTTGACGTCGGCCTCGGGTCGTTGTTCGGGGCTCACCGTGCCGTCGGCGCGAGGCATACCGTGATCGAACAGCATCATGTCGTGCTGAATCATCCCCAGCCACTTCGGCTCGGGATAGCGGCCCGAGCTTGGGGGATCCTCCTTGCCCTGCAGTGGCGCACGCTGCTCGACGTAGGCGCGAGCGCCGTTGAGTCCCGTCTCTTCGTTGTTCCAGAGCGCGAAGCGAATCGTTCGCTCGGTGACCACGTCGGGCGCGCTGAAGATGCGCGCCAGTTCCATTACCAGCGCCGTACCCGACCCATCGTCGTTGGCGGCTTCCCCCCAGCCATGACCGTCCATGTGACCGCCGACGATGTACATCTCGTCGGGTCGCGTGGCGCCGACCTTGGTGCAGTACACCTCTTCGCGAGCACCAGGTGTCGTCGGCTCCGAGTTCAACTCACGAAGCTTGGCGTCGGGCTGCGCGTTCGGATCGTTGTTGACGCCCGTGCGCGCACGGGTGCCGCGGGGCCGTCCTCCGCCCGCGGCGGTTGGGGGCGTTGTCGACGAGGCAGGGGGTGGCGTGGGCTTCGCTTGCGGAGGCGGCGGCTTGTACTCGTACTTGATGCGCTCGGTCGCGCACCCGTAGCTTTTGAGCTGGGCTTCGATCCAGTCGACGGCCTTGCGGTTCCGCTCCGTGCCCTGACGTCGATCGCCGAACTGCGTCAAACCCTTGATCGTGGCCTTGTATTTCTCCAGGTCGAGCCGCCCGACGAGGAGCCGCACGGGATCTTCTGAGGGAGTGGGCGTTCCCTGCCGGCCATCGGCGATGAGCGGTCGCGACGACCCGCAGACAAGGGCGATGGCCATCAACGAAAACAAACCAGCTCTGACCCGCATCGGCGTTCCCTCCGGTGGCGAGAGTGTAACAGGCGTCCCCGCCCCGCCGGGGGCCTCGCTGGGTATACTGATCAGCTGGTGAGCTCCCCACAGGACGCGCGCACAACGTCCGCTGGCGCCCTCCCGCCTGACATCGGTCAGGACGGGCGCCTGGGTCCCTATCGCTTGATCCGCGAGATCGGACACGGCGGTATGGGCACCGCTTCCTGGGCGTGCGCGACGATGACGCGTTCCAGAAGCGTGTGGCGATCAAAGTGCTCAAGCGCGGCATGGACACCGAGAGCATCGTCCGCCGCTTCCGGCACGAACGACAGATTCTCGCGAGTCTCGAGCACCCCTTCATCGCTGGACTCCTCGACGGCGGCACGACGCCGGACGGCCGGCCGTACTTCGCCATGGAGTACGTGGAAGGGCAACCGATCGTGGAGTACTGCGAGATCAGGCGAATCGACACCGCCGCGCGCCTCGAGCTCTTTCGCAGCGTGTGCGCCGCGGTGCAGCACGCACATCAGAATCTGATCATCCATCGCGACATCAAACCAGCCAACGTGCTGGTCACCACCGACGGCACACCCAAGCTGCTCGACTTCGGCATCGCCAAGCTGCTGAATCCGGAGCTTGCGGGTCAGACCTTGTCGCCCACGGCGCCCGGCATGCAGTTGATGACGCCGGAGTACGCGAGCCCCGAGCAGGTCCGCGGCGAGACCGTGACGACGGCAACGGACGTGTACTCCCTTGGCGTCCTGCTCTACGAGCTGCTCACCGGTCGTCTGCCGTATCGGCTGACGAGTCGTGCGCCCGCCGATATCGTGCGCATCGTGTGCGAGACCGAGCCGATGCGGCCGAGCACGGCGATTACCACCGTTCCTGAAGAGTCCACGGCCGACTCCGATACCCAGAGCCATCCCCGGCGCTCGACGACCGTCGACATCGATCGATTGCGGCGACAGCTCGCGGGCGATCTCGACACCATCGTCCTCAAGGCGCTCAGCAAGGAGCCGGGCCGCAGGTATGCGTCGGTCGACCAGTTCGCGGAAGACGTGCGCCGGCACCTGACCGGTCTCCCGGTCATCGCGCGAAAAGATACCTGGGGCTATCGCACGACCAAGTTCGTCCGTCGCAATCGGGCCGCGGTCGTCGCCGGAGTCATGACGTTCGTGGCGCTCATCGCCGGCATCATCGGCACGACGTGGCAGGCGCGCGTCGCGCGCGACGAGCGGACGCGCGCGGAGCAGCGCTTCGGCGACGTCCGGCAGCTGGCGAATTCGTTCCTCTTCGACTTCCACGATTCGATTGCGGAGCTGGAGGGCGCGACGCCGGCTCGCAAGCTCGTGGTCACCAAGGGCCTGGAGTACCTCGACAAGCTCTCGCAGGATGCCAGCGATCGCGTGGAGCTGAGGCGGGAGCTCGCGGGCGCGTACGTGAAGGTTGGCGACGTGCAGGGACGTCCGTTTCAGCCGAACCTCGGTGACACGGCAGGCGCGCTCGGCAGCTACCGGAAGGCGGCAGGGCTCTACGAGTCGATCACCGGTCCGCTGGCCGGCGACAAAGCGATGCGCCGAGAGTTGGCGGTGGCGTACACGCGTTTGAGCGATGTGCTCACGGCGGCCGGCGACACCGCGGAAGCGCTGTCGTTTGCCAAGAAGGCCCTGGCGACCGAGCAGGCGCTGTCGTCGGACGCCACGGCCACGCCCGCCGAACGGCGCGCGCTGGTGGCGACCTACACGCGCGTCGGCGATATGCTCGGCGCCACGGGCGACGTCAACGGCGCC
>DAINCF010000489.1:0-5457 GCA_036732565.1 Vicinamibacterales bacterium | reverse complement strand
CGGTACTGGCGCCGCTGCTGCCGACGCCGCTGCCCAGCGGCAGCCCCTTGTGAATCTCGATCACGATCCCGCGCGGTGTGTCGAGGCGCTGCAGCAGCGCCTGCACCGCCGCACCAGCCGTGTTCCGCGCTGGATCCATGGGCAGCCGTCCGCCATCGCCGTGAATGGCCGCGATCGTGACGCCTGGCGTGTCGCCGGCGGTCGCCGTGACGACGTCGCCAGGCTGATCGAGCGCAAATCCGAGCACGTCGAAGCCGCACGCGACGTTCGACACGGTCGCGGGCGCGTAGGCCGCGATCACGCCGACGCCGCTCCTGGAGTAGCCGCCCGTCGACTTTGCGCAGAGCCGCTCCGAGCGGAGTCGAGGGGCGTTGGACGCCCGTCAGGACCGACCGCTACCAGCACAACCTCGGCCTCCGTGACCCTCACGGGCTCGCCATGCCCCTCACTCCAACGCTCCGCCTCGACGAGGACCTTCACCGTGACTGAAGTGTGACCGACGCGGGTGGTCTCGGTGAAGAAGCTGACGAGATCGCCGACGTAGACCGGGGCATGGAACTCGACTGCACGCATCGCCTTGGTGACGTAGCGATGCGGCGCCACGCGCCGCGCCTCGACGGCGGAGGCCAGGTCGATGTGCGAAAGGATCACGCCGCCGAAGATCGTGCCCAGAGCGTTGGTGTCCTTGGGCAGGAGTAGCACTTTGATCGCGGGAACGCGCTCCGGCATCTCTTCAAGATACCCGAACATGGGCTTGGGTCTCGAGGCGTGGGTCTCGAGGTGTCACCACGACGACGTAGGGGCGGCTCGCGAGCCGCCCCTACACCGCAACCGAGTGAAGGTTTTTTGATGCCAGACCGAAGAAGAGGCGATCAGCGTGCCGCGGAATCGTCTATTCTGTGAAACTAGGAAATGAGCACTGCGACGCCCGGTAGGGTGAGAAACGGTTCGGTCGGCTCGACTTGGTCGATCGCGGAAGCCAGTGAGCTCTACGACGTCACACGGTGGGGTCAAGGCTACTTCTCAATCAGTGACCAGGGACACCTGCTGGTCCATCCGACCAAGGATCCCGCGCGCAACGTCGACTTGAAGCGCCTGGTCGATCGCCTCCAGCTTCGCGGGCTCAGCGTCCCCGTCCTGCTTCGCTTCACCGACATCATCAAGCACCGCCTCGGCGAGATTCACTCGGCTTTTTCAGCTGCGATCGCCCAGCATCAGTACCAAGGCAAGTACTGCTGCGTGTATCCGATCAAGGTGAATCAGCAGCGGCAGGTCGTCGAAGAGGTCCTCGACTTCGGCCGGCAGTACGGCTACGGCCTGGAGGCCGGCAGCAAGCCCGAGCTGTTCGCGGTCGCGGCGCTCTCGAACAACGAGACACCGGTCATCTGCAACGGTTTCAAGGACGCGGAATACATCGAGATGGCGATGCTGGCCCAGAAGATGGGTCGCAAGGTCATCCCGGTCGTCGAGAAGTACACCGAGCTCGACCTGATTCTTCAATACGCCGAGAAAGTCGGCGTCCGCCCCAGCATCGGCATGCGCGTCAAGCTGGCCGCGCGCGGATCGGGCCGCTGGCAGTCGTCGGGCGGCTTCCGCTCGAAGTTCGGCCTGACGCTCACCGAGATTCTGCGCGGCTACGAAAAGCTGAAGAGCCTGGGCATGGAGGACTGCTTCAAGCTCCTCCACTTCCATCTCGGCAGCCAGATCACGCACATCCGCATCATCAAGAACGCGCTCAACGAAGCGGCGCGGGTGTACTGCGAGCTCGTCAAGCAGGGCGCGGGGCTGGAGTACCTGGACGTCGGCGGCGGCCTCGGTGTGGACTACGACGGCTCACAAACGAACTTCGAGTCGTCGATGAACTACACCCTGCAGGAATACGCCAACGACGTCGTCTACCACATCCAGTCGGTCTGCGACGAGACCGGTGTGGCGCACCCGACGATCGTCTCGGAGAGCGGCCGCGCCGTCTCCGCGTACCACAGCATGCTCGTGTTCAACGTCCTGGGCACGATCGGCTTCGGCGAGGAGAAAATCCCGACCACGCCGCAAGACGACTTCGAGCAGCCGGTGATCGATCTCATCGAAACCTATCGCACGGTCACGATGAGGAACGCGCAGGAGAGCTACCACGACGCGCAGCAGTCGTTGGACATGGCGATGAACCTGTTCAGCGGCGGCTACATGTCGCTCGAACAGCGCACCCACGCGGAAAACCTGTATTGGGCGATCTGCGAGAAGATCCACCGCCTGTGTCAACAGATGGACGAGGTGCCCGAGGACCTGCAGCAGCTCGAGGAGATGCTGTCGGACACCTACTTCTGCAACTTCTCGCTGTTCCAGTCGATCCCGGACAGCTGGGCGATCAAGCAGCTGTTCCCGGTGATGCCGATCCACCGATTGCAGGAGCAGCCGGTGAATCACGCGGTCATCGGCGACATCACCTGCGACTCGGACGGCAAGCTCGATCAGTTCATCGACCGGCGTGACGTCAAGAAAACGATCCGGCTGCACAAGTTCAACGGTGAACCGTATTACCTCGGTGTATTCCTCGTCGGCGCTTACCAGGAGATCCTCGGCGACCTCCACAATCTCTTCGGCGACACCCACGCGGTGCACGTGAGCCTGAACAACAACGGCGAAGAGGGCGAAGGGGCGCGCGTCGAGCACGTCGTCAAGGGCGACACGGTCCGCGAGGTGCTGCGCTACGTGGAGTTCGATCCCGAAGTGCTGATGAGCAACCTGCGGCGAGATGTCGAGCTGGCAGTGCACGCCGGCCTGATGGAGGATCAGCAGGCCGGCCGGCTCCTCAAGTTCTACGAAGAAGGCCTACAGGGCTATACCTACCTGGAAGACCCGAACGCGGATTAGAACCCCGCAGGCACGAAGACAAGTTAGCCACCAAGACGCCTCAGGCGCGTGCCATCGTGCGGCGCCGTTGTTCCTGGAAGCGACGGATCGCACGATCGAAGCGGTCCTGGAGAGGCTTGCGCGTGTCCATCTGAAGCGGCCCCAGCCGAAGCCAGGCGAGCTGCGCGCTGCGCACTTCCTGCTCGGCCGCGCGCTGACGGGCTTCCTCGGCCTGCCGGGCCGCGCCAGCGCCCATCGTGTTCGCGGCCAGGGCTTCACGCCATTGCCGCGCGAGCAGCTCGGCTGGTGAGAGATTCGCCGTGGACTCTTTGCTGTCGGCCGGCAGCAAGGCTTCGACCTTGGCGACCAGCTTCTCCATCTTCTTCCGGGTCTGCTCGGAGTCCAGATCGGTGCCCTGAAACGCCTCCGGCCACTTGGCCACGAGCGCCAAGAGCGCGGTGTTGACGCGATCCGCCAGCGGCGCGAGCGTGTGGCGTGGCAGCTCTGGTCCCTGCAGCCAGCGCGCGCGCGCGGCCTGCACCTTGGCGTACAGTCCGTCGGGCGCGGCCCCTTCCCCGGCGTCGGCGCCAGGCACGAGCCCCTCGATCTCGGCCACGGCGGTTTCGCGATCCGCGAACTTGCCGGCGAGCGCCGCCTGATCCCGATTCTTGTAGCGCTCGAAGAAGGTGTCGCACGCGGCCCGGAAGCGCTGCCAGACGACCTCGGACTTGTTCTTCCGCACCGGGCCGACCTTCTTCCACTCGGCCTGCAGCTGCTTGATGCGATTCGCGGCCTGGTCCCACTCGGAAGACTGCGCGGCCTGTTCGGCTTCGGTGATGAGCGCCTCTTTGCGCGCGAGGTTCTCGCTCCACTCGTGCTTGCGATGCTTGAGATCGTCCTGGCGGCGCGTGAAGAACCTGTCGCACGCGGCGCGGAAGCGCTCCCAGATCGCCTTCTCGTGCCCGCGCGTGACGGGGCCGATGGACTTCCACTCCCCCTGCAGCGCCTTGATGGCCTCCGCGGTCTTGACCCAGTCCGTAGAATCCGCCATCGACTCGGCTTGCGCGATCAGCGCCTCTTTCTTCTTCAGGTTCTCCTGGCGCTCGGCCGCCTGCTGCGCGAAGAAGTCCTTGCACTTCTCGTAGACCTGATCCTGCGCGGCTTTGAAGCGCGTCCACAGGCTCTCGGCCTGCGACCGCGGCGCGGCGGCGACGCGCTTCCACTGCTCCTGGAGGCCGCGCATCTCGGTGGCGGCTTTCTCGGGCTCCGTGTCGGCCGTCGCGAGCAGCGCCTCCATCTTGCCGCACAGCTCTTCCTGCACCTGCACGTTGGCCCAGCGCTTCCACTCTTCGGCGTCACGCAGCTCCTGAATCCTGGGCTGCACGGAGGCGCGAACCGCTTGCATGCGGACCGTGAGGTCGTCGCGATCCTGCTTCGATGGCAACGGGCCCATCGTCCCAACGGCAAGCTTGGTGTCCTTGAGAATCCGCTCGGCGTCCTTGAGCGTCAGCTGCTCCGCCGCGGCGCGCGACTCGAGCCCTTGGACCAGGGCCTGCAGCCGCTGGAGGTTCTCATGCTGCTGTTTGCCGCGATGCTCGCGGGACTCGGCTTCATGGGCCTCGAGCGAGGCCGCCGCGGCCTCGTAGCGGGCTTTCAGCTCGGGGGCGACGTCCACCTCACGCGACGCCGCTTGCCACTGCTTGCGCAGCGCATACCACTGGTTGCGTACTTCCTGGTAATCAGGGTTCGCCGCCAGCGCCTCGACCTCGGGAACGAGGTCCGGCACGCGCTCCACCAACTGCCGGGCACGCGCGCGGCGCTCTTGCCGAAGCTCGGCGGCCCTGCAGGCCTCGTCGAATCGCCGCTGCAGCGCTTCAGCCCACGATTCGGGCATCGACGGCATGCCTTCCCACGTCGCACGCACCGCGGCCAGGCGATCGAGATCATCGCCCTGCAGCGCCTCGACCTCCGCACAGACCGAGGCGCGCTCCGCCTGCTCGCGCGCCACCGCTTCGGCGCGGCGCAGCTCTTCGAGACGTGCGGCTTCTTCGGCCGCCAACCGCTGGCGCACGAGCTCCGAGGCCGCTTCGAACTTGTCCTGCAGATCGGGCTGCACGTCCACGTCCGCCAGCAGCTCGACCCACGCGACTCGTCCCGCGGCGTAGGTCGCCCGCAGCGTGCCCGTCTCGGGCGCGCTCCCCAGCGCCGTCATTTCCGTGATCAACTCGCGGGCGCGCTGCTGATCCGCTTCGCGATACTCGGGCGTGTTGGGGGCCGCCGGCGCGGCCGACTCTTCGCGCGCCTTGATCAGCGCCCTTGCACGCTTCTGCGCGGCTTTCGTCTTGGCTCGTTGCGCGATCGCGGCCAGGACCTCGTCGGACGGCTCGGCCAGCCGCTCGAGAGCGGCAATCGCGGCGTCGGCGAACTCCCCGCGCATCACGATGGCTTCGAGCTCGGCCTGATCGGTGAGGAGATCCAAGGCCATCAGCCGCGTGGCGGAGTCGGCGGCATGCCGGGCGACACCGCCCAACGCCTTCGGGTCGGTAATGTGGGACACCGCGCTCGAGGCGGTCGCGCCGGACACGGTCGCACGGGCGATGGCGGCCA
>DAINCF010000488.1:0-5476 GCA_036732565.1 Vicinamibacterales bacterium | reverse complement strand
GGTGATGCTGCCGCTGGGCACGCCATGACGGTCGCTCTGCACGCGCACTGGACGACCTTCGCGGACGGTCACGCGCGCGGGAACCGGCAAGCGGAAACGACGCAGCGCGGTCTGCAGCGCACGTAGGGGCGGCTCGCGAGCCGCCCCTACATCGGACCTGGCGGCGTCGGGCGATCGCGCATCGGCGATGCAGAACTCCGTCATCTCGAACGCGCCCGGCTTCCACGAATCCAACAGGCGCGGCGCCCCGACGTGCCCGTCGCCGGCGAGCGCCTTCAGCCGCGCCAGGAGCGTCGAGACCTGCTCGGGCGACGGCTGCGCCCGCTCGAAGAGCTCCCATTGCAGCACGCGCGCGGGCGTCGGCTCGATGACGATCTGCACGCGATCGACGGCGGCGGACGGCGGATGCGACTCGAGATCCAGCAGGACGAGCGCGCGCAGCGTCTTCGCATCCCGCATCGGCGCCGGGAGTTGCAGCGTGCGCACGTAGGTCGTGCGGGTGACCAGGCGCAGCGTGGTCTGAATGACGGCGGCCCCGCGATCCGCACGCTCGAGGCGCGCGACGAGCGGCTCGAACAGACGCGCCAGCACGAAGGACAACGGCTCCAGGCCCTTGAGCGGCCACTCGAGATCCAGCGTGGCCTCGAAGGGCACTTCGGCGATCCAGGGGACGAGCGGGCGCTCGTCTTCGCCGATGGCCATCCGCTGCCATCGCGTGCCGTGTCGTCCCAATCGCTCGGCCACCTCGTTCGGCGGCAACGCCGCCAGCGCGCCCAGCGTCTGAATGCCCCACCGGCGCAGCACATCCACGAGCGCTTGGGTTGCTTTCTCAGCTTCTCGTACGTGGGGGCGACCCGTGCCCTCGCGATGGCGTGCGGCGGCCTGGCGGGCAAGACGCCGCGTCTGGCTCGCCTGATGGGTCATGCGTGGATGGTGCCATCCCCCGGCATGCAGGCGCGGCGAATCATGTAGGGGCGGTTCGCGAACCGCCCCTACGCCTGGTGGACTTCCATTCGCCTCGGCGGACAAGTCGCGAACCGCGCCTCCGTCAGGCGATTCGATGGGATGCCTCCCGGCAATACGCTCCAGATCCGCGAGCACTGTGACGGGCAACGAGGCCAATCGACACGCCTCGGCACCAGCAGGGACAACGGTCAAACCCGACTGACCGAGCGCGAGGAGTGCAGCGGTGGTTTGCGTGGCGGCAATCGCGCAGTGTGAGGCAGGCGGGGCGGAAGATCTGCCACTACCGTTATCGTCCGGTGGTTCGAGCGTGCGCATCGCGCGATCGAGGTGGATGCCGATCTCGTCGAGGCTGCCGAACAGATGCGAGAGGCCGCTGACGTCGAGCATGACGAGCGGCCCCACCACCTCGAAGCGTGGGGTGAAGCTCTCCGCGATCGTCACCAGCCGGGACGCGGAGACACGACGAGAATACAGGCACGCATACATGGGCCGACCAGTGGTGTCTTACCCCGCTCCGCGGGGTTATACGGAGTTTTCTTCCCGTTCCGCGGGGTTATACGGACGCATCCACGCGCGCGTCGAGCGCCACCGAGCCGGTGACGCGGCGCCGCGGCGACATCAACCGCGCCGAGACCTCGATCCCCGCCAATCGTCGCGCGCGATCGTGTGCACCCGCCCATTTCGCACGAGCGGTCTCGGCACCCGTGTTGATCGTGATTCCTCCCGCACTCCGCGCGATGGGGCCGGGACCGAGCACCACGCAAGCAGTGTCGCTGCCTTCGATGACGCGCTGCACACGCAGCCAGGTGCTCGCGGGGATGCGTCCGAGCGTGGCCGTGGGGACGTCGGCCAAATCCACGGTCACCGCCGTACACACGCCGGATTGCAAGATGAGGTTGAGCGCTTTCAACGCGCGATCGATCGTGCGCTCCAGCAGCGTTCCCGGCCCCTGCACCGTGCGCACCCCCGGCAACCAGGCTGGATCCACCGTGCCAGCCGTCTTCGAGATCGCCTGCCCACGCACCCACAGCAGCCGCGACAACTCGAGGCCGCACGCCGCTCCGGATGCGGGATCGAAGCGGTCGAACGTGTCGACGAGCGCCACATGCTCGCCGCGACGCGTCGCCGCCCCCAGCCAGGCCCACACCAGGCTCGTCCGTCCCGACGAGGCCGGCCCGACCACCTCCGACAGCTGCCCCCGTGGCAACCCGCCAGCCAGCCGCGCGTCGAGCGCGGCCACGTCCACCGGCATCGTGAGCTCGCTGTCGCGCTCTCCCGGCAGTCCGGGCAACGTGCCTGCCAGCGTGCGGTCCAACTTCCGCTCACGCAGCAAGGATTCGACAGTGGCCAGACGCGAGGCCTGGTGTGAGGAAGGGGTGGCGGGAGCCTGAGCGCTCATGAGCACCTCTAATGGGATGTACGTTCGATATCTACAGGGGGCCGTTCCGTAGGAACGGCCCGGAAACCGTGGCCGAGCAACGGTGATTTGCTACTTCACTTCGTCCATACGCCCCACTAGTTCGCTGTTTGTTCGCCCAGTATAGTGAATAAAAAGCGAAAGTCAATCGGGTAAGATAAGGCTCCCTTGCAGACGATGGTCACCGCAGCTGCCCGGCGAGTAGCAGCGGCCCTCACCTATCGCGATTTTCGCCTGCTATGGTTCGGTGCGCTGACCTCCAGCATTGGCACCTGGATGCAGAAGGTCGCGCAGGCCTGGCTGCTCGTCACCATGACGGGCTCGGCGTCGGCGTTTTTTCTCGGCCTCGACGCCTTCCTCGGCGAGCTCCCCATCCTGCTCTTCACCATCATCGGGGGCGTCGTCGCCGATCGACACAATCGCCGGCATCTGCTGCTCGTGTCGCAGTGCGTACAGATGACCGCCGCGTTCACGCTCGCGCTGCTCGTCTACACCAACGTCGTGCAGGTCTGGCACATCCTGACGCTCTCGGTGATCACCGGTTTCGCGCAAGCGTTCGGCGGGCCGGCGTATCAATCGCTGATTCCCTCGCTGGTCGCGAAGGATCATCTGCCCAATGCGATTGCGCTCAACTCCATTCAGTTCAACCTCGCGCGCGTCATCGGGCCCCTCATCGCCGGCGCGGCGCTCGCGCAATTCGGCATGGTCGCGTGCTTCGGCCTCAACGGCATCTCGTTCCTCTTCGTCATCGCCGCGCTCCTCGCGCTGCACGTCGCGTATCTCCGTCCGGCCAATGGCGAGCGGATGCGCGATCAGCTCAAGAGCGGCCTGCGCTACGTGCAGCGGCAGCCGCAGCTCATCACCCTGATGCTCCTGGGCTTCATCGCCGCGTTTCTCGGCATCCCGCTCTTGACGTTCCTGCCGGTGATCGCCAAGGACGTCTTTCAGCAGGACGTCGGCCTCTACGCGCGGCTGATGACGTTCTCGGGCATGGGCGCGGTGCTTGGCGCGCTGGTCGTCGCCTGGATCGGCCGGCATCGGCACATGGGCCGCATGCTCCTCCTCGTCCAGATCGCGTTCGGGCTGGCGATGTTCGCGTTCTCGTACTCGCGCGTGGTCTGGCTCAGCGCGGCGCTGTTGTTCGTGGCGGGCGCGATGCTGGTGATGTGCTTCTCGCTCGCCACCTCGCTCGTGCAACTGCTGGCGCCGACCGAGATGCGGGGGCGCGTGGTGAGCATCTACATGGTGGCGTTTCGCGGCGGTTCCCCGCTGGGAGGGCTGGTGAGCGGCTGGCTCGTCACCCAGGTCGGCTCGGCGCCGCTCGTGCTTGCCATCAACGGCATCGCGCTCGTGATTGTCGCGACGATCTTTCTGTTGAAAGGGCACGGGCTGAGAGATGTGTAAGGGCGGCTCGCGAGCCGCCCCTACGTCGCAGAGCAGCGCAGATCGCCCATACGTCGCGGAGTGGCGCAGATTAGGGTCCGAGATGTGTAGGGGCGGCTCGCGAGCCGCCCTTTCGTCGCAGAGCGGCGCAGATCAGGGCTCAAGCGGTTTCAGCTCGAGTTTCCATTGCACCGGGATCGATTGCGGTGCGTAGCATAGCTTGTCGTCGCACGCCTGATATTCCAGGCGGCCGCTAATCGTCAGCGAGGTCTGATTCGCCAGCTGCTTGCGCACCTCGGGCGTCGCGAGGATGGTCACGTCGCGCTCCAGGCGGAACGGCTTCATGAAGACCTCGACGTTCTCGTTGAGCGGAGCGAAGTGATAGATCTCCGACGAGGGGTAGCGCGTCGGCCCGGCGCGCAGCCACGGTTGGGAGTCGAGCGAGACGCCGATCACCTGGTAGGTGTGCTTCCCCGGCGCGTAGACGTGCATGCGCGGCTTCGGGGTCACGTCGAACGCCACGGTATGTCGCTCGCCAGGCGCGGTGACGCCGTCGCTGATGCCCGCCACGATCGTCAGGTGCGCGGTGTCGATCGTCGACACGGGACCGAACGGCGTCAGCCCTTGCCGCACCAGCATGCTCGCCACGGTGTTGCGCTCCTGATAGGCCGCCTCGAAGTACCGCGCGCGCACGCGACCGCCGCGATCGACGATGAAGGTGCCGGGATAGGGAACGCCATGCGAGCGATCGCCCGGCGGGTAGGTGTCGTTGAACAACCCATAGCGCCGGATGATCGCGGATCCCGGATCGGAGACGAGCGGAAACGTGATGCCGCGCGCCGCCGCGAATTTGCGCACGACCTCGGGCGCGTCGTAGCTGATCGCGACCAGACCCAGACCGCGCTTCTGCAGCTCCGCGGATTGTCGTTGCAGCTCGACCAGCTGCGTCTTGCAGTAGGGTCACCAATCGGCGGAGCGATAGAACACGAGCATCGCGCCGTCGGCCTTCAGCACGCTCTCCAGCGTCTGCGTCCGTCCATGCTGATCGACGCCCGAGAACGCCGGCACACGCTCGCCCACCTTGGGGCCTTTGCGATCGAGATCGACAGCCGGAGGCGGCTGCCCAGGCTGTTGTGCCATCGCGACGGGAGTGAGCGTCAGTACCGCGCACGCGAAGAGGGCTGAGGCTGCGCGACGCGTTCTACGCATCGATCTGCTGGAAACCTGCATGGATCTCTTTATACGTCATCGGCCCTGCGCTGGTTACCTCGAGCGTACGGCGATCGAACCGGAGCACCCTGTGTAGAGTACTCCGGTTCGCGTGCAGGTCTGGCGGGTCAAAGTTGGAGGGAGTGTAGCGGGTTGGTCAGGTAAGGCGGGTCGGGCGGGTCGGGGGGAAACTGACCGGCCCTACCAGCCCCACCAGCCTGACCTGGCTTACTTCCGTTTCGTCGCTTCGTAGATCGCACCAGAGCCGCCGCCGATGGCGGCGCCGATCAGCGCGCCCTTCTTGCCGCCGATCAGCGCGCCGAGGCCGGCGCCCGCGCCGCCCGTGCCGCCGATGACCAGCGCGGACTTCTGCCACGAGCGCTTGTTCGGGCGCGGCGCTCGTCGTTCCACCACTGGCTCGCGCACCACCGCGGGACGCGCGACGGCCCCCGGCTCCGTCACCATGGGCGCGGTCAACGACGCGTAGGCCGGCGTGGGCTG
>DAINCF010000487.1:0-5481 GCA_036732565.1 Vicinamibacterales bacterium | reverse complement strand
ACCAGCACGCCGAACTCCGACATCCGGCGGCTGACGCTGTACGCCGTGACGCCGTAGATGCCGATCGCCGCGAGCGCGACCGCCATGATCGCGAATGCGGTCAACAGGTTCATGACGAACACCCGCTCATCCAGCCGCGCGTCGAGGAGCTCATCGAGGGGGCGCGCACGCGACAGTGGCACCTCTGGATCGAGCCTGGTCACGAGCTCGCGCACGGGTCCAACCACCGCGGACGGATCGCCGTCCGTCGTCACCACCAGCATCATGCTGGGACGCGGACGCTGAGCGTACGGGAAGTAGACCTCGGGCGTCGATTCCAGGTGCGGACCCGCTGCGGCACGACGCACGTCCCGCACGACGCCGACGATGGTCAGCCAGGTCGTCTTCGGGTCGCTGGCGTCGCCGAACGTCACCCGTCGTCCGACGATATCGGTCGTGCCGAAATAGAGTCGTCCCAACGCTTCGTTGGCAACGATGACGCGCGGACCGTCGGTGGTGTCGTGATCATTCAGGAAGCGGCCCGACACGAGCGCATGGCCGATGGCCTCGAAGTAGTTGGCGGTGACCGAATCGATGGCCACAGGCGCCACTTTCAGCGCGTCAGGCAGATCGGGACGGCCCTCCACCGCGATCGGCGACGAGACGAAGATTCGGCCGAGGAGGATCGTGGACACACCGCCGACTGCACGTACGCCCGGAAGCGCAGCCACCTGCCGTGTGAGCTCGTTCCACAACGCGATGCGCGGCGCCGCGTCAGGGTAGGTTTGAGTCGGAAGCGCGACCCGCGCGGTCAGCGCCGATGACGCCGTGAAGCCCGTTGGAATGGACAACACGCGCGCGAAGCTCTTGATGAGCAGACCGGCGCCAACGAGCAGCACCAACGCCAGCGCGATCTGCCCGACGACGAGCGAGGAGCGCAACCGGCCCGAGCCGCTCGCCTCGTTGGGGCTGCGTCCGCCCGACTTGAGCGTCGTCGTGACGTCGACGCGACCGGCAAACAACACCGGCGCGATGCCAACGAGCAGCGTGGTCAGCAGACACAGTCCCCCAGCCGCGACCGCCACGGTCCAGTCAACGTCAACGCGGCCAGCCAACGGTATCGACGAGGGACCACTACGGGTGAAGGCGTCGACGGCCCACATCGCGGCGATCAGACCCAACACGCCACCCGCAACCGCCAGCACCATCGTCTCCACCAGCGCTTCGCTCGTCACTCGGCGCCAGCTGGCGCCGAGCGCGATGCGGGTCGCAATCTCCCGGCTGCGAGCGGAGGTCCGCACGAGCAGCAGGTTCGACACGTTCGCGCACGCGATGAGCAGCACGAAGATCACCGAGCCCTGGAGCAGCCACAACGAACGGCTCGTCGAGCCGACGAGATCGTCGTGCAGGCTGCTCACCAATACTCCGGTGTCCGGTGTGGCGTCTCCGGGATAAGTTTGCTGGAGCCGTCGCTCGACCACCAGCAACGCGTCCTGCGCCGCGGCGACGGCCACGTCCGACCTCAGGCGTGCAATCACGCTGAGCCACAACGATGCGCGGGACTCGAACTGCGCACGCTGATTCGGCAGCGCCACGAGAGGCGCCCATACTTCGGCGTCGCCGGGATACGCGACACCCCGCGGCATGACGCCGACGACCTGATACGGCTCGGCATTGAAGCGCACCGTGTTCCCGATGACGGCAGGATCCGCGCCGAACGCCGCGATCCACAGCGCGTGGCTGATGACCAGCACGCGATGGGACCCCGGCTCGAACGCGGTGCGATCGAAGGTGCGGCCGATCGTCGGCGACGATCCGAGCACATCGAAGAACTCCTCGGAGACGCTGACGGCCCGTACCTCACGTGCAGGGCCCTGCGTGGTCAGGCTGCCCAGCTGATTGGTGAAGACGGCAAGGCCCGACATCACGTGGCGGCTCTGGTCGCGCCAATCACGAAACTGCGGATACGAAATGACGTCGCGATCGAATCCCTGCCGCGGATTCGTCATCCACACGGCGGTGAGCCGGTCGGGATCCGGGAACGGCAAGGGTTCGAGCAGCACGGCGCGTACGACGCTGAAAATGGCGAGGCAGCCGCCAAGGCCGATGACGAGCGTCAGCACCACGGCTGTCGCAAACCCGCGCTCGCGGAGCAGCGATCGAATGGCGATTCGAACCTGGGGCATGACGCCTCACCGTGGCGAACTCGGTGCCATGCGGCGCCCGCAGCGCCCGCGTGGGTTTCGACGTTCCTTCGGGCCAATCCTGTGCGCCGTCGGAACTCTGTGCCCGATTGCGAACAGCGAGAAGGCGCGGGGGCTTGGGACTGGAGGCTTGGGGCTTGGGGGCTTGGGGGCTTGGAGGCTTGCCCAAGGCAGCGACTCCAGAGGACGATACACGCATGAAGCGATACCTAGTCGTCCTCGCCGGAGCGGTCGCGCTCTCGGCCGCCGTTGTGGTCGCGCAGCAGCCGCCTGCGAAGGCAGAAGCCATCCCCGCTCCCGCAGACGTGGCGGAAGCGCCCAAGGATGCCGACAAGACCGCGTCCGGCCTGGCGTCCAAGGTGTTGCAGGCGGGCAAAGGCAGTGCGAAGCCGACGGCGCAGGACTTCGTGACCGTGCACTACACGGGGTGGACGACGGACGGGAAGATGTTCGACAGCTCGGTCGCGCGCGGGGCACCGAACACTTTTCCGGTGAATCGCGTCATCAAAGGATGGGGCGAGGGGGTGCAGTTGATGGTCGTCGGCGAGAAGCGGCGGCTGTGGATCCCGCAGGAGCTGGCCTACAACGGTCAGGACGGTCGTCCGAAAGGCGTGTTGGTGTTCGATGTGGAGCTGCTCGAGATCGCCCCGTCTCCGGAGGTGCCTCCGACGGACGTCGCCGCTCCGCCCGCGGATGCGGCGAAGACGCCGTCAGGACTGGCGTACAAGATGCTGAAGACCGGGAAAGGCGAGGCGAAGCCGTCGAAGTCCAGCCGCGTCACCGTGCACTATTCGGGATGGACGACGGATGGAAAGCTGTTCGACAGCTCGGTGATGCGCGGGCAGCCGGCGACGTTTGGGCTGAATGAAGTCATCGACGGCTGGACCGAAGGCGTGCAGCTGCTGTCGCCGGGAGACAAGGCCAGATTCTGGATCCCCGAGAGGCTGGCCTACAAAGGGGAGCGCGGCAAGCCGCCGGGCATGCTCGTGTTCGACGTGGAGCTGATACGGGTCGCACAATGAACGTCCGGAGCTGGTGACATGTCTGACGGTGATCGCGCGTTGATGGTGCTGCTGGCTGCGGTGCTGCTCGTCGGCCTCGTCGCGGGTGCGCCCGAGATCTCCGCGCAGGAATTCGTCAAGCTCGATGGCTACGCGGAGTGGAAGCCGTCTGCCGGCGTGCTCGTGGTCGACGCGCAGCGCGTGCGCATCAACGAGCGCAGCAAGTGGAAGGGCAAGATCACCCGCATCGAGGACGTGCCCCTGGGCTTCGAGGTCCGCGTCACCGGACCGCGACAGCCGGACGGCAGCGTGCTCGCGCGCGAGATCGATGTTCGTCCCAACGGCAGCGCGCTCTTCGAGAATGACGTGCAGACCGGCACTCAGGAGCTGGAGGGGGCGTGGCTCCGCTCGGGCTCCGCCTTCGAGGCGGACCAAGCGGGACGCAAGAAGGTGATCGGCGAGCTCGCCACCGACGGTCGGGACGTGAACCGCGTGCGCGGTCTCGTCAGACGCCTCGCGCCGCCGTACGTCGATCAGTCGCAGCTGCGCGTGTACGTGATCGACAACAAGGAATGGAACGCGATGGCGATGGGCAACGGCGCCATCTGGGTGTTCAACGGCATGATGAACGAGATGAACGACAACGAGCTGGCCATCGTCGTCGGGCACGAGTTGGCGCACTACACCCACGAGCATACGCGGCGCCAGATGCGGCGCGGGATGTGGACCCAGCTCGCGGGCCTCGGGGCGCTCATCGCGGCCGAAGCGATCGACAACGACGCGGCGCGCGCCGGCGCCCAAGCCGGGGCCGCCATGGGCATGATGGCGCTGAGCAGCGGCTACGGGCGCGACCTCGAGGACCAGGCCGATCGCGTCGGGTTGCGCTACGCGTATCAGGCCGGCTTCGACGTCCGTCGAGCGCCGGACGTGTGGGGCCGCTTCCTCGAGAAGTACGGCGAGCAGGATCGGCTGACGAACTTCTTCTTCTCCGACCACTCGCTGGCGAGCGCCAGGCGCAAGAATCTTCAGCGGGAGATAGTGTTCAACTACATGCGCTAAGAGAGTGCCTAGGCGCCCAGGCACTCAAGCAACCTATGGTTTGGCACACTATCGCGATTGACCGCGGCGATGTGGGGGTTCGCGTCGATCGTGTGCTGTTGCGCCACCTCGCGGACGTGCCCGGCATCTCGCGCACGCGGATTCAAACCTGGATTGCCGAAGGCGGCGTGCTGGTGAACGATCAGCCGCCAAACCGGCCCGCCTGGCGGCTGGCCGCCGGCGATCGCCTGAGCGTGCGAGTGCCCGAACGCACGAGACCGGGCCAGCCGCAAGCCGAGAACCTCCCGCTCGACATCCTCTACGAGGACGATGATCTGTTGGCGGTCAACAAGCCGGCGGGAATCGTGGTGCATCCGTCGTATCGCAATACGACCGGCACGCTGTTGAACGCCGTGCTGTGGCACCTGTCCGCCTCCACGCGAAGCGCTACGGCGAAGCCTCGAAGAAGCTCACAGAGCGCAGTCGGGCCGGGTCATGCGGCTGGCGAGATCCCTGGCATCATTCAACGCCTGGACAAACTGACGTCGGGCGTTCTGCTCATCGCGAAGCGGCGGGCGGTGCACGCCGCGGTTCAGCGCGCGATGCATCGCAACGACGTCACCAAAGACTACCTGGCGGTCGTCGTTGGCAGGCCATCACCCGTGCGCGGCACGATCGATCTCGCGCTCGATCGCGATCCGGGGGATCGGCGCCGAGTCGTCGTTCGCGAGCACGGCGGACAGCCGAGCGTCACGAAGTACGAACGGCTCGCGGTCTCGCGCGACACTGGGCTGTCGCTGCTGCGCTGTCGGCTGGTGACAGGTCGCACGCATCAGATTCGCGTCCATCTCGCCGCGCGAGGATGGCCTCTGCTTGGCGACCCGACGTATGGTCCTGCCGCGTTGCCACGCGCGGCGGATCCCGCGACGCAACAGGTGATCGCTGGCTTTGCTCGTCAAGCGCTGCACGCGTGGAAAGTGGCGTTCGAGCATCCGACAAGTGGCGCACGCCTCGAGGTCGTCGCCCCGCTACCCGAGGACATGACGCAGTTACTGCGCGTCACGGGTCTCGGGCCGGCTGAAGCCGGCCCCCACGCCTGATTTTCCATGTTCCCGACTTCCATGTCCCCAGTCGGGCGTGTCCCAGACAGCTGATTACCGAACGTACGTAGCGCAGGCCTTCTGGCCCGCCAAACACGTCGGTGGGCCGGCTCTCACCGCTGAAGCAGGCCTGAAGGCCTGCGCTACGTACAATCTCGC
>DAINCF010000486.1:0-5496 GCA_036732565.1 Vicinamibacterales bacterium | reverse complement strand
AGCGGTCAACGTAGGGGCGGCTCGCGAGCCGCCCCTACACCTGCCGCCCCTGCACCTGCTAGGCCTCGACCTGCTCTCCCAATTTGAACCGCACGAAGCGCGAGATCGTGACGTTCTCGCCGGTCTTCGCGGCCGCGGTGGCGACCAGCTGCTTGATCGTGACCTTGGGATCGCGGACGGAGGGCTGATCGAGCAGACAGTACTGCTTGTAGTAGTCCTCGAGCTTGCCGTCGATGATCTTGTCGATCACGTTCGCGGGCTTGCCCGAACTGGCCATCTGCTCGCGGTAGATCTCGCGCTCCTTGTCCAACACCGCGGCCGGGACGTCCTCGCGCTTGACGTAGCGCGGGTCCGCGGCGGCGACGTGCATCGCGAGCTCCTTGGCGAGTGTCTGGAAGTCCTCCGTGCGCGCCACGAAGTCGGTCTCGCAGTTCACCTCGACGAGCACGCCGACCTTGCCGCCCATGTGGATGTAGTGCCCGATGATGCCGTCCTTGGTGGCGCGTCCCGCGCGTTTGGCGGCCGAGGCAAGCCCCTTCTTGCGCAGGATCTCGATCGCCTTGTCCAGGTCGCCGCCGGCCTCGGTGAGCGCGGCCTTGCAATCCATCATGCCCGCGCCGGTTTTCTCGCGCAGCTGTCTGACCATCTCCGCTGTGATGTCCATGACGATCCTCAATCTCTCTCGGCCTGCGGCCTGCGACCTGCGACTTGCGGCAAGACGGCCTGAGCCCTTACTACGAGCCCCAAGCCTCAGACCTCAAGACCTGAGCCTGCGGGGCCGTACAGTGAAAACGCCGGCCATTCATGAATTGGCCGGCGCCTGAAATCAGTCGCGCACCGCGCCCTACGGGGTGACGGGGGTGGGCGTCTCGCTCGGGCGCTGGGGACGACGCACGTTCGCCGGACGCACGGTGCGATTCGCCTCGTCGGCGGCCGCGGCCTGCGCGTCGGCGGCGGCCTGATCGGCCAGCGTCGACTCACGCTGCGCCCGACCGTCGTTGACGACGTCCGCCACGCGCGCGGCAAACAGACGGATCGCGCGAAGCGCATCGTCGTTGCCGGGAATCGCGAAGTCGACCTCGTCCGGATCGCAGTTGGTGTCGACGATGCCAATCACCGGAATGCGAAGCTTGCGCGCCTCGTCGACCGCGATCTTCTCCTTGCGGGTATCGACGATGAACAGCGCGTCGGGGAGGCGGCCCATGTTGCGGATGCCCTCGAGGTTCTTCTGCAGCTTCCGCTTCTCCTTCTCCGCCCGCGCGATTTCCTTCTTCGGCATGAAGTCGTAGCGGCCGTCGGTGGCCATCGCTTCGAGGTCGCGCAAGCGCCCGATGCTGCGCTGAATCGTCGTGAAGTTCGTCAGCAGGCCGCCCAGCCAGCGCTCGTTGACGTAGAACATCCCGCATCGCGCCGCTTCTTCGGCGATGACGTCTTGTGCCTGACGCTTGGTGCCCACGAAGAGGATCGTCTTGCCCTCGGCGGCGAGCTGGCGCACATAGTCCTCGGCCTCTTTGAAGAGCTTGACGGTCTTGCCGAGGTCGATGATGTAGATGCCGCTCCGTTCCCCGAAGATGTACTGCTTCATCTTGGGGTTCCAGCGTTTCGTCTGGTGGCCGAAGTGTACGCCTGCTTCGAGCAGGTCCTTCATCGCGAGCGGGGTCAAGCGTCCTCCATCCATGGAACTAGCGTTTGCTGAACTGGAATCTCTTGCGGGCGCCGGCCAGCCCGTACTTCTTGCGCTCCTTGGCGCGCGCGTCGCGCGTCAGGAGACCATCTTTCTTGAGCCGCGGCCGCAGCTCCGCGTTGAAGTCGCAGAGCGCCCGGGCGATGCCGAGCCGAATCGCGCCGGCCTGGCCGTTGATGCCGCCGCCGGCCACGGTGATGAGCAGGTCGAACTTGTCCGCGGTCTCGGTGAGGGCCAACGGCTGCTTCACCTGGACCCGCAGAGCCTCGGTGGGGAAGTAGTTGTTGAACTCCCGATGGTTGATGCTGATGCTGCCAGTGCCAGGCCGTAGAAACACGCGGGCGGTCGATTCCTTGCGGCGTCCTGTAGCGTAGTACTGAATCAAAGCCAAGTTACGCGACCTCGTGAACGGTAGGTTGTTGAGCGGCGTGCGGATGATCCTGGCCCGCGTACACCTTCAGTTTGCGAAACATCGCATCGCCGAGCTTGGTCTTCGGCAGCATGCCGCGCACCGCCTCTTCCACCAGCCGCTCGGGATTGCGCTGACGGACGACCTTCGCACGTTCCTCGCGCAAACCGCCGAGGTAGCCGCTGTGGCGCCGATACAGCTTCTGGTCTTCTTTCCGGCCGGTCAGCTTGATCTTCTCGGCATTGACGATGACGACGTGATCGCCGGTGTCGAGGAAGGGCGTGTAGATGGCCTTGTGCTTGCCCTGCAGCAGTCTGGCGGCGTCGGTCGCCACCCGCCCCAGCACGCGCCCGCTGGCGTCGATGACGTGCCAGCGGCTGCCGATGTCCTGCGGGGTGGCAATGTAGCTTCGCATGTCGCTTCCGATGGAATCTGTGCTCTTGTCGGTCCGTCCAAGTAACGGCAAACCCAAATGATACGCCGACTTGTGCAAATCGTCAACCGTGGGACAGGGTTCCGCACGGCGGTTCCCCACGAGGGTGCCTCACGCGGGTCCCTCGTGGAGGTTCGGTTCCGACGGGGTTCCACACGGCGGCTCGAACCCTCCTAAAAACCCGTGTCCGAACCCTCGTGAGGCACCCACGTGGGGAACCTCCGTGGGGAACCTCCGTGCGGAACGCTCGTGCGCGTGCCTGTTGCTCCGTCCTGGAACGCCGATAAACGGATCCGTCCGTCCCATGCGGTCGATTTGCAGAACCTGCACACTTCCGGGGTGATGGGATTGCAATTTTGTAGGCATTACCACTGCTGCATCGACCGACACCGGCCGAAATTGAAAAAAGACGGCGGATTTCGTCAGGTCGCCACAGGCGGCCGGGCTGGTATCCGGCTTGCGATAAGGGACGGAGGGGAGTTCGCGTGTTCTTCGGTCGCGCCAACAGTCTGATGGGGCTCGATATCGGGTCCAGTTCGGTGAAAGCCATCGAGCTGAAGCCGACTCGATCAGGCTTTCGCGTCGCCGCCATCGCGGTCGAACCGCTGCCGCCGCGTACGGTGGGCAGCGGCGACACCTTCGACCAGAGCGCGGTGTCAGACGCGGTGAGTCGCCTCGTTGGACGGGGCGCCTTCAAGGCCAAGGACGTTGCCCTCTCGCTCTCCGGTCACTCCGTCATCGTCAAGAAGATCACGCTGCCGGCGATGACGCGGCAGGAGCTCGTCGATTCACTCCATTGGGAGGCGGAGCAGTACATCCCGTTTCACCTCAGCGAGGTCAATCTCGATTACGAGATTCTCGAGGACGGCTCCGGACTCGACGGCAAGGGCAGCATGGACGTCCTCCTGGTCGCGGCGAAGAAGGAGACGATCGCGAACTACACCAACGCGGTGATCCAGGCCGGTCGTCGGCCGACCATCGTCGACGTCGACGCCTTCGCGCTGCAGAACGCCTACGAGGTCAACTACGGCTTCGATCGCGGGGCCTTGGTGGCGTTGCTGAACATCGGCGCCGGCGCCACGAACGTGAACATCCTGTCGGGTGGGCAGTCGGTGTTCACGCGCGACATCTCGATGGGCGGACACGCCTTCACCGAAGCGCTCCAACGTGAGCTCGACATCGACTACGAGGCCGCCGAGCAGCTGAAGCGCGGACATGACGTCCCCGGATCGAAGTACGACGATGCGCGACCGGTGCTGCGCGCGGCCACCGAGAACCTGCTGCTCGAGCTCGAGAAGACATTCGATTTCTTCAAGTCGACGGCGCCGAACGATCGCCTGGATCGCGTGATGCTCAGCGGTGGCGGCTCGCGCGTCGAGGGTCTGCCCGACGTGCTGCGCGAGCGCTTTCACACAGAGGTGGAGCGCTTCGATCCGTTCCGGCAGGTCCAGTTCGATCGCGATCGATTGAAGGCTGATCCCGACGAGCTTGCGCCCATCGCGGCTGTCGCCATGGGTCTCGCGCTGAGGCGGGAGGGCGACCGATGATTCGCGTCAATCTCGTCGAGGGCGGTCGTCAGGTCGAGAAGCGCCGCGGACTGGCGCTTCCGACGGGTCAATTGCTCCCAGTGGTCAGTGGGTTGCTGCTGTTGGTGACGGCGCTGCTCGTCGGGTGGCGCTATTGGTCGGCCACCGAGGCCGCTGCGCTGCTCGACACGGAGATCGCGGCCGCGCAGCAGCAGGAAGGCCAGCTCAAAGAGATCCTGCAGCAGGTTCAAACGTTCGAGGCTCGACGCCAGGAATTGCAGCAGCGCGTGGCGCTCATCGACGAGCTACGGCGTGGGCAAGCGGTGCCGGTGCACATCGTCGACCAGATCAGCCGCGCGCTGCCCGACGGTATGTGGCTCACGCGGCTGACGCAGAAAGGCGTCGAGATCACCATCGAAGGCGATTGTCTGTCGCTGACCGCCTTGTCCGATTTCGTCGGCAACCTCGAGGGGTCGCAGTACTTCGCGCGTCCGGTCGAAATCCTCAACAGCGAGGTCGTCCCGGCGCGCGAGAACCTTCCCGACGTCATCCACTTTTCGGTGAAGGGCACCTTCCAGATGGCGGGCGTCCAGCCGCAACCCGCACCGCCGGGAGGGAAGCGTGGCTGACCTCTCCTTGTCGAAGCTGTCACCGCGCGCACAGCTCCTGGTGTTTCTCCTGTTGGCGCTCGCCGGAGCGGCCACCTACTACTACTTCTACGAGCTGCCGCAGCAAGAGGTCATCTCGGCCAAAACCAGCGAGCTCGCGGCCATTCGCGCGCGGATCGACAAGGCCACGGCGACGGCGCAACAACTGGGTGATTTCCGCACGCAGGTGGGCGAGTTGGAGGCACAGCTCGAGAGCCTCAAGCCGATCCTGCCGCAAGAGAAGGACGTCGCCGATCTGTTGCGGCGCATTCAGACGCTCGCGACCCAGTCGAACCTCACCATCCGCGGCTTCAAGCCGGAAGCGATCACCACGCGTGAACACCACGCCGAGTGGCCGATCGGCTTGGAGCTCGAAGGCACGTACCACAATCTCGGGCTCTTTCTGGATCGCGTCAGGCGCTTCCCGCGCATCATCAACATCGGCAACATCGCGATTACAGCCAAGGCGCAGCCCACGCCCAACGCCACGATCGACGTGACGTGCACGGCCACCACGTTCGTGCTGTTGAAGACGCCGCCCGACGCGGCCAACCCCGCAACGCCGGCGACGAGGACCAGCGAATGACGGTCCTCCGCGCCATGGTCATCTCGGGTCTGGTTGGGATCGCAGCATCGTCGCCGGTGAGCGCGCAGGATCCCGCGCCCACGCCGCCACCTGACTTTACCTATGCGGCGGACGGCCGTCGCGATCCGTTCGTGCGAACGGTCGGTCGAAGCGCCGCGCCGATACCCGGTCTCAACGCGCGTCCCGAAGGCGTGGCCGGACTGCTGATGTC
>DAINCF010000485.1:0-5498 GCA_036732565.1 Vicinamibacterales bacterium | reverse complement strand
GGCGGGTGGATCGAGTAGGGGCGGTTCGCGAACCGCCCCTACGCCGTCGCAGTCAATGGCTCGTCCGCGTGCGCGACCCCCGACAGGAAGCGCTCGGCGTCCATCGCCGCCATGCACCCTGAGCCTGCCGCGGTGACGGCCTGGCGGTAGATGTGATCCTGGACGTCACCAGCCGCGAACACGCCAGGCACGTTCGTCCGGGTGCCGTTCGTCGTCTTCAGATAGCCGTTGCTGTCCATGTCGAGCTGGCCGACGAACAACCTGGTGTTCGGGACGTGGCCGATGGCGATGAACACACCGTCCACCGGCAGCTCGCTCTGCTCGCCGGTGTGGGTGTCACGGAGGGCGAGGCTCGTCACTTCCCCACGCTCGGGATCCTTGATGTCCACCACCTCGGTGTTCCACAGGAACGCGATGTTGCGGGTCGACATGGCCTTGTCCTGCATCACCTTCGACGCACGCAGACGATCCCGTCGATGAATCACGGTCACCTGACTCGCGAGCTTGGACAGGTAGATCGCCTCTTCCATCGCCGTATCGCCACCGCCGACGACCGCGATGGGACGACCCTTGAAGAAGTAGCCATCGCAGGTGGCGCAGGTCGACACTCCGCGGCCTGAGAGCTTCTTGTCGACGCCGAGGTCCAGCCACTTCGCCGAAGCGCCCGTGGCGACGATCAGCGCGGGCGCGCGATAGAGCGTGTTGCCGACCGCGACGCGAAACGGCCGCTCGCTCAGATCCACGCTCGTCACGTCGCCCTGGATGATCTCGGCGCCGAAGCGCTCGGCCTGGGCGCGCAGTTCCGCCATCAAGTCCGGGCCCATGATGCCGTCACGATACCCGGGCCAGTTCTCGACCATCGTGGTCAGCATCAGCTGCCCACCAGCCTCGAGTCCCTCGATGACCAGCGGCTTCAGGTTCGCGCGGGCCGCGTAGAGCGCGGCCGTCAGCCCAGCCGGGCCCGATCCGATGATGATGACCTGGCGTTCGATGCTCATGGCCGCGCGCGCGTCTACTGGAGGTGCTTGTCGAGCAACCGGGCGAGATCGTCCTTGCCGGCGAGACCCACGACGGTCTCCTTGAGATCCCCGTTCTTGAACAAGAGCAGCGTCGGGATACCGCGAATCATGAACTTGGTCGGGACGACCGGATTCTCGTCGATGTTGACCTTGGCCACCGTGATCCGACCGTTGTACTCCTCGGCCAGCTGGTCGACGGTTGGCGCCAGCCGACGACACGGCGCGCACCACTCCGCCCAGAAATCCACCAGGACCACGCCGTCCTTCACCTGCTGGTCGAAATCCGTATCCGTGAAGTTCTTGATCTTTTCGGAAGCCATTTTCCCCTCTGGAGCTTAGATGCTCCGGCTGCTCGCCCGGTGTCAGGTCCCCGCGCGGGGGCTCGACAGTCGGGTCGACCGCCGACCGGCGATCACTCTTTTATACACCTTCACGTATTCCTCCGCCGAACGGTCCCACGAGAAGTCCTTGCGCATGCCGCGCACCTGGAGCCGTTTCCAGGCGGCGGATCGGCGGTGGGTGGCCAGCGCCCGCTCGAGGGCGTCCAGCAGCGCGTCCGGGCGATAGTCGGTGAACAGGAAGCCGGTGCCCTGGCCGTTGCGCGGGTCGAACGGCCGGACCGTGTCGACGAGACCGCCGACCGCCCTGACGACCGGCACGGTGCCGTAGCGCAGGCTGTACATCTGGTTGAGGCCGCACGGCTCGAACCGTGACGGCATCAGGAAGACGTCGGCCCCCGCTTCCACCAGATGCGCACGGCGCTCGTCGAAGCCGATGTGCACACCGACGCGATCCGGATGCCGCTGCGCGAGTCGGCGCCACATGTCCTGATACCGCGTCTCGCCCGTGCCGACGACGATGTAGGTGGCGTCGAGCGCCATCAGGCGCGACGAAGCGGCCTCGATGAGGTCCAGGCCTTTCTGATCCACCATCCGCGAGACCATGCCGACCAGCGGCCGCGCGAGCGTGACGTCGTCCACCGGCAGCGTGAAGGCGTCGAGCAGTGCGAGCTTCGCCTCGCTCTTGCCCGACAGGTCGTCGGCGCTATACGGCGCGGGAACGTGCGGATCGGCCTCAGGGTTCCATTCCGACGTGTCGATGCCGTTCAAGATGCCGACCAGACGATCGCGGTTGGCGCGCATCACGCCGTCGAAGCCGAGCCCGTGTTCAGGCCGCTGAATCTCTTGCGCGTAGGTTGGACTGACGGTGGTGATGAGATCGCTGAAGCTCACGCCGGCCTTGAGAAAGCTGATGCGATCCCAGAACTCGAACCCGCGGGCGGCGGTGAAGCGTTCCCACCCGAGCTCGAGTCGACGCACCCACTCTTTGTCGAAGATGCCCTGATAGGCGATGTTGTGAATCGTGAACACCGTCGGCAAGCCGCCCAACGTGGGATGGTCCGCGTAGCGCGCTTGCAGATACACCGGCGTCAAGCCAGCTTGCCAATCGTGCGCGTGCACGAGCGACAGCGGCGCGGGCTGCATCGCCGCCCACTCCAGCGCGGCGAGGGTGAGCACCGCAAAACGAAGTGCGTTGTCCGCGTAGTCGACGTTGTGCTCATTGTAGATCCCTTCCCGCGAGAAGAGCGGCGGACAATCCGCGAAGACGACGCGCGCGCGAGGCTCGAACTCGGCCTCGACGAAGTCGACGGCGAAATCGAAGCCGCCCACCCGCACGTGCGCGGCCGATCGGCGCTGCCCCACGTCGATGCCGCGGTAGCGAGGCGTAATCACGGTCACGTCGTGCCCCAGTCGCGCCAGCGCGCGCGGCAGGGCGCCGACCACGTCCGCGAGGCCGCCGGTCTTCGAAAAAGGCTGTGCTTCGGAAGCAATCATCAGCACGCGCAGCGACTGCGCGCTGGGCCGGGAAGGCATAGGACAGGTTAGCAAGAGCACGTGACGGCAGAAAGGCTCAAGTCTCGAGTCGCGAGACGTGGCCTCGGGCTCGGGCCTCACGCCGCGGGCCTGGGAAGGCCACCTCGTCGTTTCCTATACAATCCTCCGGTGATGACCAGACCCGCCCGCGGCACGCGGCCCGACTCGCGCGATGTGGCCGAGCTGCGTGCGCTGGCCCAGCGACAGCCAGAGCTCGTGTCGGCCGTCAATCTGCAGATTGCGCTGGTCGAGCTTCAGCGCCGCGTCCAGCAGCGCGTCTCGACCCCGTGGCTCGCGATCTCCGCGGACGAAGCGGCCGAGCGGCTCGCGTCTGGCCAGCGTCTGGTGGAATTCGACCAGCTTCCGATCGAGTGGACCGAAACGCGCCTCCTGGTTCGCCAGGTCACCGATGTGCTGCGACGTTTCGACGCCGTCGACGCGCCGCAGGCCGAGGCGCTGCACCGCGCCGGGCGCGATGCGATCCTGCCAGAGCTCGCCCGCCGCTGGTACGACAGAGTCGTCGCCGTGCCCGCGGTGGCCGGCGTCGGCGCCGGCGGCATGGCACCGATGGAGCGCAGGCCCGAGATGTTCGACGAGGTGATTGCGTGGGCGCTGCGGCCGTTCCTGAGCCGCACGGCCGAAGTGATGCAGCAGCGCGTGACGTTCGCGGACTGGAAGCGCGGCATGTGCCCCGTCTGCGGCGGCGAGCCCGAGCTTGGCGCTATCACGCCCTCAGGCGAGCTGCTATTGCTCTGCGGGCGCTGCCACGCGCGCTGGCCGTTCGACTCCGTCGGCTGCGCCTACTGCGGCGAACGCGACCGCGCGCGGCTCACCAGCTTCGCCACACCCGATGGCATGTATCGCGTGACCGCCTGCAAGTCGTGCCATCGCTACCTGAAAGCGCTGGATGGACGCCACGCGGGCCGCAGCGTCCTGCCGGCGCTGGACACGATCGCAACCCTCCCGCTCGACGCGGTGATCCTTCAAAAGGGATTCAAGAACTAACGGATGGAAGGCCTGAAGGCCCGGAAAGGCTGGCAGGCCTGAAGGCCTGCGCTACGTACGAAGGAGGCCTGTCCAGAGAAGCGCTTCGTACGGACGAGAAAGGCGAGGTCGCTTTCGGTATTCGGTACGTAGGGGCGGCTCGCGAGCCGCCCCTACTGCTGCTGGTCGGTCTTGACGGCGTTCAGCAACGTCGTGGCTTTGCCGCTGAACCAGTTGAACAGGTGTCGCGTCTCCCAGAACCGGCTCGCGTTCGTCTTAGCGCCGAGGACGACGACCGCGACCTGCTGGCCGGACTGCGGCAGGCGCAGGAGCGTGGCGAGGCAATAGCCGGAGCGACCGATGAAGCCGGTCTTGCCGCCGAGCACCTCGATATCTCCGGTCTTCACGATCTGGTTGGTGCTGTTGACGTTGATGGTGCGCTTGCCCGAGGCGATCGTCGCGGAGGGCTTGCGCATGATCCCGCCGACGCGCTCGTCCGCGGCCACGTAGGCGATGAGCCGCGCCATGTCGTAGGCCGACGACACGTTTTCGGCGAGCAGCCCGGACGGATCCGCGTAGTACGTGCTCTCGAGGCCAAGCTCCTTGGCCTTCGCGTTCATCTGTTCGATGAAGCCATCCGACCCGTACGGCGACACCCGCGCCAGCGCGCGTGCGGCGGCGTTGTCGGATCCAATCAGCAGCAAGTGCAGCAGGTCATCGCCCGTGACCATGTACCCGTTCCGGAGGTAGGTCGTCGACGCGCGCGACACGTCGGTCGAGCGGACGGTGACGGGCAACGTCAGATCCATGCCGCTGTCGATGGCGACGACGGCGGTCATGATCTTGGTGATGCTGGCGATGGAACGCTGATCCTGCGCGTGCGACTCCCACAGGACCTGGCCGGTCTGCGGGTTGTAGATGATGGCGGCTTCGGCGCGCACATCCGGCACTTCGTTGCCGGCGGCGTCCACCGTGAAGCGCGGCGTCTGCGCCTCGCGCGACTCGCGCTCGCGAGCCACGGTGCGAGCCTTCGCCAGGCGGGCGCGTCGAGCGCGCGCGCCGCTTGCCGAGTAGGCCTTCTTCGTGGCGGCGGTGCGTGTCTTCTTGACGGTGGTGGCGCGGGCGGGAGTCTTCTGGACGCTGGCGCCGGTTTGGGCCTGGGTGGTCGTCGGTGAAATGCCAACCAAACCGGTCGCCATCAGGATGGCGACAGCAAGCTGAACCGTTCTGGGCAGAAAGCGTCCGCGCACTAGAAACCTGCCTTACGTGACATTGAGGTTGGATCCCGCCGGGTAGAGGAATCCTCGCCGACCTGATGTATCGGCATTGTAGCAGAACAACTTCAGACCGCAAGTGCTATCTTCATGCGGACATGAGGGTTAGGGGTATTGAGCCACCCTGAGCTTCACGGATGAGCTTGTTTCCTTAGAAAAATCCTCGCTCCCGTGCCTGAAGCCGTGCCAGCCGCTCCTCGTGCGCGTCGAGGATCTCGCGGACGCGGGTGCGGTCGTAGCCCACCATCGCGAAGCCGGCCGCGCACAGCACGGGCGCCCGAAGATAGCCGGTGAACATGAACTGCTCCTGGCGGGGCGCCGGCGCGGGGAGCGTGGTGTCGACTTCG
>DAINCF010000484.1:0-5507 GCA_036732565.1 Vicinamibacterales bacterium | reverse complement strand
GTCCGGAAACTTTGGTTGTCGAGGCGCTCGGCCGCGAGCCCGACGGCCCGCGTGCCGTCGCCATCTCGGTGCTGCGTGCGCTCGGTCATCCGATGCGTCGCCGGCTGCGGATGATGGCGGCCGTGGCCCGGCAAGGGTTCGAGCTCAACGGCCTGCGCGAGCGTCCGCTGCAAGCCGCGGATCCCGTCGGCGAACGCCCCCTCGAGCCGCTGTTGCCCGGCTTCTTATGCGCGAGCACCGCCATGAATCGCGTCGTCGAACAGATTCAGCGACTGCAGGGCAACGATCTCACCGTGCTGATCACGGGCGAAAGCGGTACGGGGAAGGAGCTGATCGCGCGCGCGATTCACGTCGGGTCGCCGCGAAAGGCGGCGATGTTCCTGCCGTACAACTGCACGACCACCACGCGTGAGCTGGCCGACAGTCAGCTCTTCGGCCATCGTCGCGGCGCCTTCACCGGTGCCGTCTCGGATCAACCAGGTCTCATTCGCACCGCTGCCGGTGGCTCGCTGTTCCTGGATGAAATCGGCGATCTGCCCATCGATGTTCAACCGAAGCTGCTGCGCTTTCTCGAGCAAGGCGAGGTGATGCCGATTGGCGACACGCGCCCGCAGCGCGTGGACGTGCGGATCGTCGCGGCCACCAACGCGGATCTCGATCAGCGCGTGACCGAGGGGAAATTTCGCGAGGATCTGTACTACCGGCTGAGCGTCATCCGGATCCACGTTCCCCCGCTCCGACAGCGGCGGGAGGAGATTCCGCACCTCAGCACGTTCTTCCTGCGCGAGATCTCGGAACGGCTCGCGAAGCCCGACGTCCAACTCAGCTCCGAGGTGCTCGAGGTCTTCAGCCAGTACTGGTGGCCGGGCAACGTGCGCCAGCTGCGCAACGAGATCCAGCGAGCGGTTTCGATGGCGCCGCCGGGAGGGTTGGTGGGACCGGAGCACGTGTCACCAGAGTTGACCGCCTCGGCGCCGGCGTCCGGGCCCGGCGGTGTTGGCGGCCGCATCACCCTCCGTGGCGATCAGACCCTGGCTTCCGTCGTGGACGACGTCGAACGGAGCCTGATTGCCGAGTCGCTCGGGCGCAACCGCGGCAACATCTCAGAGACCGCCCGGGCGCTCGGACTCACCCGCCGGGGGCTCTATCTCAAGCTTCGCCGCCTCGGCCTGGACACCGTGCCGGAACTGAATACTAAGTAGCCATTCCTGATCTCGGTGTATATCGAGTATCCACACTGCCACCCGTCAGTACGCAGCATTTGCCACTTCGATCGCACAATTTGTTCGCTAGAGTTCAATATTGTCCGCTCGGTTTGCCGGCCATCGCCCTCGGCGCGCCCTTTGGAATAGGACAGGGTCGGAACGATTAGTTCCACCCCAGTTTTGGGGCTTTACGCGGTTTCGGTCGGCCGTCGCACGAGCGATGGCAGGCACGCCGCACCCTGGGAGAAGTCGGTGGCACAACTCGCGTTTCCCGATCGAACCGGAACCGTCACGCAGCGCACATCTGAGCGGCGACGGCTGTCGATTCCCGCGCGCCTCACTTGGAAAGATGCGACCGGTGCAGTCCGGTTCGCGTCGGTGACGACCCGGGATGTCAGCGACGTCGGCGTCTTCGTCGAATGCGAGACAGGTTCCGTGATTCCTCTCTATCGCCTCGTGCACCTGCAGATGGAGCGTCCGGCGGAGCAAGGTGACGCACTCCCTCGGCGGCTGCAGCAAGGGCGGGTGTTGTCGGCGGTCTGGCGCGTGGCGCCGTGCAAACGCACGACGGGCACGCCGGCCGGCTACGCCTTGCGGTTTCTCGTGGACCCGAGCGACCGCACGTGTCAGGAAGGTTCCGAACGGCTCGCCAGTTAGTGAGGACGTCGCGCAGGCCCAAGCGAGTGCCTAGCGAAGGCCCAAGCGAGTGCGTAGCGCAGGCCTAAGCGAGTACGTAGCGCAGGCCTTCAGGCCTGCCTCTTGCGCCAGTATCTCGCGAGCCCCATCCAGAGCTGGTCGAACGGACCGGCCAGCTCCAGCGCGGCGGCATCGACCTCCCCCAGCACTTCCCTGACGTTCGCGCGCAGGCGCGTCGCGAACGCCAGCATCCTCTCGTCGTCGCTCCCGGGCAGCGCCAGGGTCTCCTTCACGAGCTCGGCCTGAAACTGCAGGGTCTCCCGTAACCGCGCAAGATGCGCTCTGACGAGCGTAGTCGGACCGAAGTGCGTCAGAAAGAGCTCGTCAGGCGACCAGGCCTCGAAGAGATCGATGCTCTGCGACCAGGCCTCGAGATCGATGTCAGGCGGCGGCGTCGGCGCCAGGACGTAGTTGCCCGCGACACGCATGCCCGCGGTATCGCCGGTGTAGGCCACACCCGTCGATTCATCCAGATAGCTGACGTGATGCACCGCGTGCCCTGGCGTGTAGGCGATGCGGAGGCGTCGGCCCACCGCATCGATCGTCTCTCCACCCGACGTTGACCGGACGCGATCTTCAGGAACGGGCAAGAACGCTCCCCAGAGCGTGTCCATCGCGTCGCCGTAGAGCCGTGTGGCGCTGGCCAGCAGACGCGTGGGATCGATCATGTGCGGCGCTCCACGCTCGTGGACGACGACCTCGACGTGCGGGACGCGGCGCACGATCTCGCCGGTCGCGCCGGCGTGATCGAGATGGATGTGCGTCAGCAGAACGTGCGTGACATCGGACAGCGAGGCGCCGAAGCGTTGGAGCCCGGCCTCGAGCGTCGCGAGACATGACGCCGGCCCGGGATCGACCAGCGCCAGCCCCTCCGGGCTGGAGAGAACGGCGGTGGCGATGACACGCGGTTGGCCACGGAACAGCAGATCGACGAAGGACGACACGGCGGTCAATCGTGGTAACTCAACGCGCGAAACTGCTGCTCGTAGTGGCCGTGCGCCGCCGGCAGGAACACCCGACAACCATCGAGATTGCCGCCGTAGACGTGCAGCGTGATTGACGACGCATCAGCCCGCGCGTTCGCCAGGACGTGAAAGTCGACCGGCGGAATCAGTCGTCCGGCGCTCCCGACATCGGCGACCATGGGTCGGCCCGCCGGCACGGCGTCGAACATGCCGCCGCCGTTCGGCGTCACGTGGTACTGCGTCACGGTCATCTCGCCTTCGACCACGCCTTCGACGCACCAGAGGCCGCCATGATCGTGGATTGACGTCCCCTGCCCTGGTCCCCACGTCATGACGACCGCGGTGTAGCGGCCCTGCGGATCGCGATGCAGCAGTCGTCGCGCGTAGCAGTCGGGCCGTGGCTGTCTGAATCGATCCGGCAGGTGCAACGCGGCGTGGCTCAGGAGATCCTCGAGGTCGCCTTTGATCCGGCTCGTGATCTCCTCCGGCTTGCCAACGCCGACGGCTCGGTCGAGCCGCTCCACGAGCTCCGCATAGCCTTCGAACATGGTCATCTCCCTACGCCAATCCCGACCCGTCAACGTCCGTCGCTGGTGCGCGCCCGCGAGGCGCCGCCGTTCGCGAGATTCTCCTCGAACAGCTTCAGAATCCGTTTGTACTCGTCGGCCCAGCTCGTCGCCTCGACGAAGCCGTGGTCCTCGACCGGGTAGACGGCCAGCTCCCAGTTCTCTTTGCGCAGCTCGATGAGCCGCTGCGCGAGCCTCACCGAATCCTGAAAATGCACGTTCGTATCGACCATCCCGTGGCAGATGAGCAGCGCGCCCTTCAGCTTGTCCGCGAAGTAGATCGGCGAGCTCTTGCGATAGGCCTCCGCGTCCGCCTGCGGCTCGTTCAGGATGTTCGACGTATACGGATGATTGTAGTGCGCCCAGTCGGTGACCGGGCGAAGCGCGGCGCCAGCGGCGAACGTGTCCGGCGACGTGAACATCGCCATCAGGGTGATGAACCCGCCGTAGCTTCCGCCGTAGACCCCAATCCGCTGCGGGTTCACTTTGTGGTCGGTCGTCAGATACTTCGCGCCATCCACGACGTCCTCGAGGTCTTTGCCGCCCATCCAGCGATAGATCGCGGTGCGCCAGTCGCGGCCGTACCCGGAGCTCGCGCGATAGTCCGGATCCAGGACGACATAGCCGCGGGACGCGAGCAGGTGGTGGAACATGTACTCGCGATAGTAGGAAGCCCAGTAGCGATGTGCGTTCTGCGCATACCCGGCGCCGTGGACGAAGACGACCGCGGGGTTGTTCGGGTTGCGCCGTGCGCCGACCATCTCGGGCGTGTAGAGCCGCGCGTAGACGTCCACGCCATCGCGCGTCTTGTAGGTGATGAGCTGCGGTTCCACCCACTTGTGCTGGCGCCACTCCGCGCTGGTGCTCGTCGTCACCTGCGTGGCGGCGGCGCCGGCGCGGTTTGGCATCACGTACACCTCGTGCGGCTTGTTCGCGGCCGAGTACACGACACCGAATGTCGAGTCGTCTGGGGCGATGGCACCATCGGACGCACCGGTCATGGATGTGAGCTTGGTCCGCGTGCCGCCGTCGACCTTCATCGCGTAGAGATGCCGCTCGCCTGGGTGGACTTCGGTCGATCGCAGGTAGAACGTCGATCCGTCGCGCGACAGTTCAACGGTGTCGATCTCGAACTTGCCGCTCGTCAGCTGACGCCGTTCCGGCCGTTCAGCCGTGGCGTCGACGATGTTCAGGTGCATCCACCCGTCGTGTTCGGCGAGGAACCAGACGCGAGTGTTGTCCGGCAGCCATCCGAGTCCTCCGCTGACGTTGCTCGACGGGCCGATCTCACGCACCCATGCGTCATCGCGAACCACGTCCAGGATTTTCGTCTTGCCCGACGCGGCGTCGACCTGCACGAGCCAACGATCGGTGTTGTCGAGCGCGCGCACCGGGGCGACGGCGTGGCGGCCATCGGGCGACACCAGCAACGTGCCCCAACGGACCTCGCGCTTGGGCTTCACTTCGGGCGGGTCGGGCTGGTTGGTCGGGTGCGGCTGGTCGGAACGTGGAGCATTACCTGGCGCACCGGCCTTGGCGGTTTCTTCTCCAATCACCGGCTTCGGAATCGTGATGGGCTCGACGATGCCCTCGAGTCCCGCCCACACCGCTTCACCGGTCGTCAGGTTCAAGATCGCCAGTCGGCGTCGTTCCTGGGCATCGCCGACCTTGGTCCGCGCCGGAATCTCCTCGGCGTAGCCCGATTCGCTGACGTACCGTGGCACGTTCGTGGCGCGCGCCTGCGCGCGCTCGGCGACGAGGAGGTACGCGAACGTGTCGCCGGCGGACACCGCGGCATCCGCGATGGTCTCGCGCTCGCCGATCTCGAAGCGCGGCGGCCGGTTCGCGCGATCGCGCGCCTCACGACGTTGGCGCCGCGCCGCCTCTTCTTCGACCCACTGGACGAGCTCCCGCTCCTCCTGCTTGACGAACTTCTGGCTGTCGGTGACGCGCGCGTCCGCCCGCTTCGTCGCGACGTCGGTCAACTGGACCAACGCACCGGTCGAGGTCCCGCCGACCGGCACGATGAACAGGTTGTTGTCGCGCACGAACGTCACGTGCGTGCCGTTGCATGC
>DAINCF010000483.1:0-5517 GCA_036732565.1 Vicinamibacterales bacterium | reverse complement strand
GTGCTATTTCAGCGTGACGGCGCGCGGCATGGCCGCCCTCAAGGCGACGCACGCGGCGTTGTCCAACCTCACCCGCGGACTCGAGACCATTCTGGAGCGACCATGACTGCACCTGGCATCGCCGGTCCTTCTCGCTTGGCCGAGCGGTTGCTCGCCGCCGCCTATCGCGACCAGGAATGGGCGGAGGCGGTCATCGGCGATCTCCGTGAGGAGTACTCGACCATCGCACAGCGTTCGGGTGCGCGTGTCGCTCGTCGATGGCACTGGGCTCAAGCGCTTCGACTCGCCGGTCGACGAGTCACGGGCGGCTCGCGGCGCCAGGTTCGCGAACCGCTCCTCCGCGGGATTCCCGAGTCGCGCGAACAGGGCCGGCGCCTCGCCGGGTTCCATCGCGACGTCACCTACGCCGTGCGATCGCTACTGCGACGACCGATGTTGTCCGCGGTGATGATCGGTGCGCTGGCTCTCGGCCTGGCCGCCAACGCCACGATCTTCTCCGTCCTCGATGCGATCGTGCTGCGGCCGTTCCGCTTCCCCACCGCCGATCGCCTTGTCGTGATGGCGTCAGTCGCGCCGACCGAGTTCTTCGGCAATTCGTCGGTCGCGGCGGGCGACTACCTCGAGTGGACCGAGCAGGCCACCACCATCACCGACTTCGCGGTGTTCCGGTGGTGGGAACCGAACCTCACTGGCCGCGACGAGCCCGAACAGCTTCCGGGCTTTCACGTGTCGGCCAGTTTCTTCAAGACATTGGGCGTCACGGCATTTCGCGGGCGCATGTTTACCGACGAGGATGGGCTGCCGAGCGCTGGGCGTCGCGTGATCATGAGCCATGGTCTGTGGATGCGGCGATTCGGGGGCGACCCGGCCATCATCGGTCAAACGCTCAGGCTCGAGGGCGAGGAGCACGAAGTCATCGGCATCGCGCCGGAGGGTTTCCGGATTCCGATGGGTGCGGATCTCTGGGGAGCGTTGCAGTTGGGCACGAGCGCCCGCGGCGAACGGCGCAATGGAAGCCTCTCCGTGATCGCGCATCTGGTCGACGGCGCCACGGTTGAAGGGGTTCAGGCCGAGATGAACACCATCGTCGGGCGGCAGCGCGAACAGTATCCCGCCACGAACAGTCAACGTCGCGTCACCGTGAAGAGCTTCACGCAAGGCATGAAGGACGCGGGCGGCGAGGAGATTGTGGGGATCTGGCAGATTGCGTCGCTCCTGCTTTTGCTGATCGCGTCCGCCAACGTCCTCAACCTCCTGCTCGCGAGGGGCGTCGAGCGACAGCAGGAGTTTGCCGTCCGCCTGGCACTCGGCGCGAGCCGCGGCCGCATCGTGCGTCAGTTGCTGCTCGAGGGCGCGATTCTCGCCGGCATCGCCATCGCCTGCGCGGTCCCGCTCGCGTGGCTCGGCGTTCGCGCGCAGCGGCTTGCACTGCCGTCCTCGGTCATCCGCTTCGTTCCCGGCTGGGAGTACATGGACTTGGCGCCGCGCGCGCTCGTGGTGACCGCCGTGCTTGCCGCGATCGCCACCCTGCTGTTCAGCGTCGCGCCAGCCTTGCAGGCCTCGCGTGGTGTCGTCGCGGATGCGCTCCGTCAGGGCGGCCGCACGACGACGGCAGGGCGGCAGCGCTCGTGGGGACGAGCCATCGTCGCCAGCACGCAAATTGCGCTCACGCTGGCGCTGCTGACGGGAGCGGCCCTCGCCGTCAGCGCGGCGTATCGCGCCACGCGCGGATCGCTCGGCTTCGATCCGTCGAACGTACTCATTGCGCGGCTGCTCCTGCCGAACAAGCCGTACGACGACAAGACCAAACGGCTGCAGTTCATCGAGACCGTGCTGGAACGGATGCGTGCGGTTCCCGCCGTGCAGGTCGCGAGCGTCACGAGTGCGCCGCCCTACGGGAGCATGAATACGGTGCGTCCTTTCTATCCGGAGGGCGCGACGCTGCTACCGGCCGACGTCAAGCAGGTCGAGCTCCGTCGCGTGTCGCCGCAGTACCTGGACGCCGTGCGCATTCCGCTGCTGAGGGGGCGTGCCCTTCTGGACAGCGATCTCGAGTCAACCGAGCAGGTAGCGGTTGTCAGCCAGCTCCTCGCGGACAGGTACTGGCCGGGCGCGGATCCTCTGCAACGGCGATTTCGGCTCGCAGAGGACGGACCGTGGCTCACCGTCGTCGGTGTGGTCGGCGACGTCATGCAGGATTGGTTCTTGAATCAGCGGAGCCCGACAGTCTATCGACCCGCGAACCAGGATCCGCCTTACAACGTGGCGGTCGTCGTGCGTGCTGCCGGCGATCCGCTGTCCCTGGCCACGGACCTGCGCCGTGCGATCGGCACGGCGGACGCGAATCAGCCGATTCGGCAGCTGCTGTCGATGCGGCAGATGGTCGACGAGCGCGCCAGCGGGCTGTACTACGCGGCGAGGACGCTCGGCACGATCGGTGCGGTCGCCCTGCTGCTGGCGTTGATGGGCATCTACAGTCTGATGTCGTACCTGGCCAGCCGGCGGACACAGGAAATCGGCGTGCGCATGGCGTTCGGTGCAACCTGGGGCGATGTCGTCCGCTTGACGCTTCGCCAGGCGGCCACGATCACCATCGCCGGTATAGTCGTCGGTCTTGGGCTCGCATACGCGCTCAGCGCGGCGATGCAGGCCGTGATGTTCGGCGCCGTGATCTCGAACGCCTTGCTGCCGCCGGCCCTCGCCGGGTTGCTGGCCACGGCCGCGATCGGCGCAAGCTACCTGCCGGCGCGCCGGGCCGCGGCGCTCGACCCGACGGTTGCGCTCAGAGCGGAGTGAGCTCGAGGAAGGTCCGGCTTTAGCCGGAGCAGGTCCGCCTGAAGGCAGACCCCGCGCAGTGCCTCCGAGGAGAGCTCACGCCCTCGGGCGCTCGGAAACACCAGCAGGCCAATGTCGTCGCGATCGTGACCGGTGACGACGATGTCCTGGGCGAACGGGGCGAGCGCGGTCAGGGCTCGAATGCGGAGCGTTCCCACCGACACCACGTTCCCGTCGTGAGCTTGAAGTCCTCGGCGACGCGGCCGTCGAACGCGACGCCGGCCTCGGGGCACGCCGCATCGACGAAGCGTCCCGCATCGCCGATGCGGTAATAGCCCTCCTCGTCGAAGGCCTGCGCCGTGAGCTCCGGCGCGTGACGGTAGCCCGGGAACACCGACGGTCCGCGCACGCGCATCTCCAGCTTCGCGCCGCTGGGCACGAATGTGATGGCCGTGCCGGGTGCCGGTAGGCCGATGCACCCGGCTCGCGAGATGCGCCAGTGCACGCAGGTCGCCATCGGTGACGTCTCCGTCGACCCCCACGCGGATGTGAACCAGACCGACTCTGCGCCCACACGCCGGGCGACGGCCTCCAATCGCTCCCACGTCGACTGCGGCAACGCGGCGGCCGCATAGAACAGCGTCTGCAAGCGCGACCACACCTCCCGTGCGCACGTCTCGTCCGCCTCGAGCAACGGCAGCAGCGCATCGAAGCCGCGCGGCACGTTGAAGTGCGTGTTCGGCCGCACACTACGGAGGTTGGCAACGGTCTTTTCGATCAGCCCCGTCGCCGGGCGCCCCTCGTCGATGTAGAGGCTGCCGCCGTTACGCAGCACCAGGTTGAAGTTGTGGTTGCTGCCGAAGGTATGACTCCACGGCAGCCAGTCGACGACGATGGGCGTTTCGACCTCGACGAAGGGCCAGCATTGGGCGATCGCTTGCTGATTGGCACACAGCATCCGATGCGTGTTGATGACGATCTTCGGCCGCCCAGTGGAGCCCGACGTCAGCAAGTACTTCGCGTGATCGTCACTGACACGCGAGGCTGAGCAGTGCGTGATCGAGAGAGTTGTCGGAGAGGACCGCGACGGGCTTCCCCTGCGGCAGCGCGAGATCCAGCAGGGCCTGCGCGACCGATCCCACGTGGCGGCGAATCGCGTCGTAGCTCAGCTCACGCCATCCGTCACCGTCACGCTCCGCGAGGAACACCGCGGTCGGCGTTTCGCGACACCAGCGCTCCGGCCATTCCGGGACGCATCGCGCGTAGGGCCCGAGCGTCTCTGGCGATCGCAGGACGAAGCCACCGTCCGCGCGCGCCTCGACCACCACGCGAGGGGACGCGAGGCGCTGCTGAATGGGGCCTACTCCGTTGGTGTGTTCTTGATCTCTTCGACGATGTCCGCGAGCGCCGCCTCGCTGGCCTGGAAGCCGATCACCTTGTGGGTGCCGTCGCAGAACGGCTTTTTCGACGAATGGCCGCAGCGGCACAGGGCAAACGGACGCTTCTCGAGCTTGTACTCGTTGCCGTTCCAATCGATCAACGTCACATCTTCGCCGTCGACGAGCAACGAACCATTCTGCCGCACTTTAATCGTCGCCATTCGTTCTCAGAACCTCCGTATGAACCCCTGTGGGGCACCTTTGAGGAACCTTCGTGAGGAACCTCCGTGAGGAACGTGTCTAACCCATCTTCTGCATGGCCGCGAGGAACTCGGCGTTGCTCTTGGTCTTCCCCATCTTATCGAGCAGGAGCTCCATCGCCTCGACCGGTGACAGCGGGTTCAGCACCTTGCGCAACACCCAGATGCGATTGAGATCTTCGCGGGCGATCAACAGCTCCTCTTTGCGGGTGCCGCTCTTGAGGATGTCGATCGCCGGGAACACGCGTTTGTCCACGAGCTTGCGATCCAGATGGATCTCCATGTTGCCGGTGCCCTTGAACTCCTCGAAGATCACATCGTCCATGCGCGAGCCGGTGTCGATCAACGCGGTCGCGATGATGGTGAGCGATCCGCCTTCTTCGATGTTGCGGGCGGCGCCGAAGAAGCGCTTGGGTTTCTGGAGGGCGTTGCTGTCGAGACCGCCGGAGAGCACCTTGCCCGACGGAGGAATCACGGTGTTGTAGGCGCGCGCCAGGCGCGTGACCGAGTCGAGAAGAATCAGCACGTCCTTCCGATGCTCGACCAGGCGCTTGGCCTTCTCGATCACCATCTCCGCGACTTGGACGTGGCGCTGGGCCGGCTCGTCGAACGTGGACGACACGACCTCCCCGTCCACCGAGCGCTGCATGTCCGTGACTTCTTCCGGCCGCTCGTCGATGAGCAGCACGATCAGATAGACCTCGGGGTGGTTCTTGGCCACCGACTGCGCGATGTTCTGCAGCAGCATCGTCTTGCCGGTGCGCGGCGGCGCGACGATCAGGCCGCGCTGCCCTTTGCCGATCGGCGTCATCAGATCCATGACGCGCGCGGAGAGGTTCTCGGCCACGGTCTCGAGCCGCGCCCGCTCCTGCGGGTAGAGCGGCGTCAGGTTCTCGAAGAAGAGCTTGTCGCGGGCCTGGTCGGGCGCCTCGAAGTTGACGGCCTCGACCTTGATGAGCGCGAAATAGCGCTCCCCTTCCTTGGGCGGACGAATCTGGCCAGACACGGTGTCGCCGGTCTGCAGATCGAACTTGCGAATCTGCGACGGCGACACATAGATGTCATCCGGCCCGGGCAGGTAGTTGTAGTCGGGCGCGCGCAGG
>DAINCF010000482.1:0-5525 GCA_036732565.1 Vicinamibacterales bacterium | reverse complement strand
CGCGACGACCCAGGCGGTGGCTGCCCTGCGCGGCTTGTATCGCACACCCTGGGAGGTCGTGCTCCAGCGGTGGATGGAATCGGTCGCGCCCGGCGACCGTACGTTCGTGCGCCCGTCGCGCCGCGGCGCCGATCGTGCGGACGTCGTCTTGCCGGGCCGGCGTCGAGAGAGCTGGATGTTGAACGTGATCATCGACACCAGCGGGTCGATGACCGACGAGATCCCGCGCGCGCTGGGTGCCATCGCGCACTTCTGCGACGCGTTGGCCGTCGATCACATCCGCTTGCTGCAGTGCGACGTGACCGTGACCAGTGACGAATCGCTGTCGCCCGCGGAGCTGTCCGACTACACCATCACCGGCTACGGCGGGAGCGATCTGACACCGGCGATGGAGCGCCTCGCCGCCGATCCACTGGTCAGAGCCGCGGCGATCATCACCGACGGCGACGTGCAGTTGCCGGCCGAGCCGATGCCCTACGAAGTCCTTTGGGTCCTGCCGCCTGGGCGATCGGCGGCGTTTCATCCGTCGTACGGTCGCATCGTGGTCATGGAGAACGAGCCGTGAAAGTCATTCAAGAGCTGGTCGCGCACTTCGAGCGTCAGCACAAGCTGACGCCGGACGAGGTCAAGGCGCTGCTCGATCAGGGTCTCCTCGCGTCCGACGCTCCGGCGCGGATTCAGGATCTCTGCGAGACACCTGGCACCACCTATTACTTTCGCGTGACCGGCGCGGCCGAGGGGAGCCTGTGGGGCACGGATATCTACACCGGTGACTCGGCGCTGGCGGTGGCGGCGGTGCATGCGGGCGCGATCAAGCCTGGTGAAACAGCGGTCGTACGGGTCGCCGTCATGCCCGCCCTGTCGCAGTATCACGGTTCGATCCGCAACGGTGTGACGAGCAACGACTACGGTCGCTTCGGCACCGCCTATCGCGTGGACCGCTTGTAGGTTGGGCGGGAAATGACGGCTTGCTGATTCACCGCTTCCTTCACCGCTTCCCGTGCTCGGTGAAAACGTCGTCTCTCGCCTTCGCTCTCGTGTGGCACGCGAACCCGCACTTGGCGTCATTCCCCCAAGCTGAAGTGGACGTTCGATCAGTTCCGCCAGATCATGCGCACCGGCATCGACCTCGAACAGGGGCATCCACAAATCTCGCCGCTGCTGCAGGTCATGCCATGGCCGGTGTATCAGAGCCTTACCGATCGCGACCTGCGCGCGATCTACGAATGCCTGAGCAGCATCCCGCACGCCGAGCCTGGCGCAACGCCACCGATGAGCGGCCCGCCACAATAGACGCGATGTCATCCGCCGCACGAGTCTGCGGCGCGCCGCGTCCGTGCAGCACGAGTGCCTGGTGGTGAGGTGGGACGTACATGCGCGGGCCTGCGCCTGCGGGCGTGCCAGTGTCGTGTCCGCCTCGCCATGCCCGAGAGCGGCAAGGCGTCTTGACGCGAAGCGGCGGCTCTTGGCCCGTCACCGTGCCCTGACGGCGCGGCCGCACCGTCGACCGCGTAGCAGCACATACCGCGACGCGTACCTTCGCAAGGCACGCTAAAGTTCACAATCCGATTGGTCGATACACGAACCGCCTCCAACTTCGGTCGTCGTCCTCCGGAGCGTGTATGTTCGTCCTCGACCGTCGGTCTCTCGTCGCAGTCGGCATTCTCGCTGCCTACTTGTTCGCGAATCCTGTAGCACAAACCCCCGAACCTCGTACCCCAGCATCATTGGGCACGCCGAGCGTGCTGCCCCAGGACGGCGTGCCTGACATCCTGGCGGCAACCGCCACCCAGTACGGTGTCGTCAAGCTATTCAGCGGCGCGCCAGGACATGATCCGGTTGCGATCGGGTCGCCGTTCGGCGCCACATTCGGCGGGGGCCTGCGGATCGCGGCGGGCGATCTGAACGCGGACGGGGTCGCCGACGGCATCATCGCCATGGGGCCCGGGACGATCGCCGGGCCCGGCGGCGCACCGGCCGGCGGGCTGCTGCGCATATACAGTGGTCTGGACGCGAGCGTCATGGGCGAGGGATATCCGTTTGGTCCCAGCTCGACCGGCGGCCTCTTCGTCGCGGTTGGCGATGTCAGCGGCGACGGCAACAACGATCTGATCGCCAGTGAAGGCACAGGTGCGCGCCTGCGCGCGTACAGCATGGTCGGCGGCGCTGCGCTGCTCGGCGAGCTCATGCCGTATGGCCCTGCATTCGCGGGCGGTGTGCGGATCGCGGCCGGCGACGTCAGCGGCGACGGCATCGACGACATCATCACCGCACCGGCATTCGGCGCCGGCACCCTGAAGATCTACAGCGGCGCCGGTTCGCTGGCTGGCGAGCTGTTTCCGTTCGGTCCCTCGTTCACCGGCGGCATGTTCGTCGCCGCGGGCGATGTCAACGGTGATGGTCGCGCCGACATCGTCGCCAGCACGAGCACCGGCACGGGACACATCAAGGTGTTCAGCGGACTCGATGGCAGCCTGCTCCACGACATCGGACCGGGATTGCCGAGCGGGATCAGCGTCGCCACCGGAGATCTCGACGCCGACGGCCTCGCCGACATCGTCGTTGGCGTCGGCCCCGGCCAGCCGCCGATGGTCGGCGCGATCAAGGGCACCGATGTGTCGATCCTGTTTTCGTTCGTGCCAGACCTCGGTGAGCTGCCCACTGTGCCGGCCGGCGCCCCGACTGGCGTGGTAGTCGCCACCCTCGCGCGCGCCGGCATTCGCTACACCAGCACTGACCACGCGTCCTTCCAGATTGGTCAGCCGGGCACGTTCACCGTTATGACGATGGCGTCGCCAACCGTCAGCAGCATCACGCTGGTGGGCACGCTCCCAAGTGGTGTCACGTTCACAGACAACCATGACGGCACCGCGACGCTCGCCGCGACACCAGGTCCAGGCAGCAGTGGCGACTACACTCTGACGTTCACCGCTAGCAACCAGCTCGATCCTCCGGCGGCGCAAACGTTCACGTTGCAAGTCCTCGAGCCTTGTCCGGTCATCACCGTCGTTTCCACGCCGTCGACACTGCCCAATGGCGTGATCAACGCGGCCTATGCGGCCACCTTCAGTCTGACAAGTGCGGCACCCGCTGGGACATGGAGCGCCACCAATCTGCCGCCAGGCCTGACGCTGAATCCCGGTACCGGCCTGCTGTCCGGGGTGCCGACGATGACGGGAGTCTTCAACGGAACCGTCAGCTATACGAGCGTCGCTGCATGTCAGGGATCGACCAGCGTCTCGATCGCGATTGCACCGAGTGCACCAGCGGACACCTACACCGCCGGCCTCGGGAATACGCAGATCGTCGCGGCGGGTCACTCATCGCCGAGCACGCCGCACTTCTCGTTCGCCGCGAGCGTGCTGGCCAATGACGCCGGGCCGTCGCTGGTCGTGACGCCGGTGACCGACGCCGCCACGTCGTTGGGCGGACAGATCACCATCGCCGTCAACGGCGCGTTCACCTACACGCCGCAAGCTGGAGACACTGGCCACGACACCTACACCTACACAGTGACCAGCAACGGCGTCAGCGCCCAGGCAACGATCACCCTGGCGATCGGCACCCAGCGCGTGTGGTACATCAATTCGTTGGCCGGCGCGGGCGATGGTCGATCCAACGCGCCGTTCAACTCGCTCAATAGCGTCAATGCCGCCGATGGCGCCGGCGACGCCGACGCGGCCGGTGACTATATCTACCTACACTCGGGCGGCCACACCGGCAGTTTCTGGTCGGAGCCGGGTCAAACGCTGTGGGGGGCTGGCGCCGCCTTCACCCCGGTCGTCGGGCTGGCGATTCCGGCAGGTCCCGTCGCCACGATTTTCGGCAGCGTGACCATCATCGGCGACAACGTCACCATCAGCTCGATTGCCGTCTCAGCCACGACTGGCGGAGGGATAGGCGGCGTCGGCGTGAACGGACTCACGATCAAGAACGATGTCGTTGTGAACGCGAGTGGAGGCGCCGGCGGTGTCTACTTCCAGGACGTGAATTCGACGCCAGGCGGCGCGCCGAACTTTGGCATCAACCTTCGGAGCGTCAACGTGCAGACCACCTCGCTGCCTGCGATTCACCTCCTCAACGTAAACCAGGCCAGCGGCAGCTTCACGATCACCGGCGATGGTGGCGCCTCGAACAACGGGTCTGGCGGCGTCATTTTGAGTACGCAGGTTGGCGTTTGGCTTCAGAGCGCGCGCAACGTCAGTCTCGGGTATTTGACCCTCACGGGCTACGACACCGGTAGCGGGATCGTCGTGGAAGAAGCCAGCGGTTCCCTCGCCGTCCACCATACGACTGTGTCGCACTTCGATGTGGGTCTCTTGGTGGGCAACTTCAACGCATCGCTCACGTCGTTCAGCGTCTCCAGCTCGAGGTTCACGGATGCCGTTGCTGGCGCATACGGCTCAGGGATCGTGGTGGCCTTCTTCGGAACAGCAGTGGTGGAGAACTTGACGATCGAGAGCTCCGTGATCGCGGACAACCAGCGGGGCGGCCTGCTATTATCCGCGAATCAATCGGCGATGGTAACCGCGACCGTGCGGAACAACACCGTCAACGGCAATCGGGAGGGTGGGATCGGCGTGGGGATGGCCGCCGCCTCGACCGCCGCGGCTGTGATACGGGTGCGGATCGAGCACAACACGATCGGCACCAGCGCTGTGCTCGATTCGGGGAGCGTGGCCGGCTACGGCCTCCGCGTCGAGGGGGCTGGCGACGGGCGCCTCGTCGCGCTCGTGACCGACAACCAGATTCACGAAGTGCCCAACGGGCATGCCATCGAGGTGAGTCGCCAGGCGCCCACGACAGTAAGCGCACACCCTGCCGACGTCTCGGTGACGAACAACCTCGTGACGGTTCCGAGCGGGACGGACACGTCGGCCTGTCCTGCGCCGCCAGGCACACCGTGCCCGGAATCATCGATCTTCGTGGTGGCTGCTTCGCTCTCCGGTGGTCCTGCGGCGGTGCTGAATGTCGACGTCGCTGGCAATACCGCATTCGACCCGAGCCACGAGTTCCCTCTTCAGACCGGTCACGCAGCGTATCGATTGGCAGAGAGCACCGGCGGCACGGTGCAGCTCGTGGGCAGCGGTGATGCAACTACGCAGATCACATCGACCAATACCGTCTCCCCGGCATCTGCAACGGGAGTGAACGTCGATGCGGGCGTGACGGTCATTCCGGGCCCGATCGTGACGCCTCCGTGATCGCGCGTCGTAGCGCCGCGCACATGTCGAGCCACGGGCGGACGACATTGCCCGCAAGCACACGCGACGCGGCCCGGTGCGGCTACGGGTCGACTCCGCTTACCAGAATCCCAGGTTGATTCGCCGCGACATGCGGCCTCGAAGACCTGCCCGACCGCCTATCGCCTGGACCGCTTGTAGTCTGGCGAGACAACGACGGCTTGGCCTCATCCGGCAGGCTCCTCGCCGGACGGGGCCGGCAGCACGATCGTCACCGTCGTTCCCTGACCAGGCGCCGACACGATCGAGTGGCGGCCGCCGAGCATGCCGACCCGCTCGGCC
>DAINCF010000481.1:0-5547 GCA_036732565.1 Vicinamibacterales bacterium | reverse complement strand
GCGCTCCTTGGCCTCCGCTTTCGGCCGGGGTGGTCGGTGACCGGCCTTCAGACGGAGGCCTTCACACAGGAGCCACGCATGAACGACATCGACATCCTTCCCGTACCCGCACGTGACGACGACGGACCCGACATGGGGATACTCGACGACGACCACGCGATCGATCACGAGCCCCTCGCACCGGCCGACATCCTGCCGATCGACGACGCCCAGATCCCGTTCTAACGTACGACCGAACGCGCGAGGACGTGACGGCCTGCTCGACGCCGGCATCCACCGGCGTCGACGCGTCGCACGCGTCGAGCCACACGCTTCACCCGAACGACCCTCACCCATACACCAGGAGCCCGACACACCATGAGCACCCAGACCATCAAGAGCATCACCTATCACGAACTCGCCCGACGCATGCCCGCAGGCACGAAAGCCATGATCGTGGCGAAATGTGTGGAAGACGTGTCGAATCCGATGACGGACCACTTCGACACACGTACGCTCAGCACCGTGTTCCTTGCGTGGAGCCGCCACGAACGCGACCTCTTCAGCGAGTTGCGCAAAGCGGCAGAGACGTTCCACGATACCGCACACCTCGGCACCGGCAAGGGCACGTACACCGTGTCGGTCGTGTTTGCGAGCGACATCACGGACGCTGGTTGCGCGTCCTGGAAAGGGTCCCCATCACATTGGCATGACGATCTGTTCAGGGACCAGCGCGGGCGCGCGACGTTCTCGACACGCGGCGAAGCGGAGGCGTTTATCGGATCCCAGCCGTCGAAGGAACCGCACGCCATCCACTTCGGCGACGCTCTGGCGACGTTCGAGTGCAAGATCGGGGGGAACGACAGGTCCATCGAACACCGCGAAAAGTACTCAGGGGGGCGCGGGTACTATCTGAAAGCGTCCGCTCGCTACTCCAGCGGATGGGAAGTCAAAAAGGTCGGGCTCTGGCGCTCTGAAGGAGACCACGGCGATCAACACATCGGCATCGTCCGCGCATCGGCTGCGGCGCGGCCGCCGGCGAACGCTGCGGGGCCGATCGCGTCCGCGTCTGCGACTGCGGCGCGATCACCACTCGAGTAGCTGATTCCACGCGGCAGAGGATAGCGCCGCAGGACGCGCGTTATTCAACGACGGCGGGGAAGAGGTGCCAGTCGAACGCCTCTCGCCGCAGCGCGAGCTGGTATGGACCAGGCGCCACGCCTGTCAGGTCCAAGGACACGCGAAGCACCGTCAGATACTCATGCTCCCGTGCCTCTCCACGCCCGGTCGCGCGGGACGTGCGCAGGTCGGCATCCAGCACTTGCACGTCATAGAACCCCGGCGCCGATCCCACCGGCAGTGTGATCACCAACGTGAGCGGCCCACGTTTCAACGACAGCGGCGCCCGCGGCGCCGCAGCGGCCGGATCCCGCCACGCCGCGTACGCGCGCAGGTCCAGTGCCACCTGTGACGGCGCCATCGCCCCTGTCGGCGACGAACGCGCGCGCCACGCCGAGATCCCCCACGCGGTGAGACCGATCGCCATCACGACGACCGCCGCCGCGACGAGCCACGCCCTGTCGCGTCGCGGCGTCACACGTGGGGCCGCGGCTGCGGCCACCGTGCCGTCCGCCGCGGCCCACACGTCTTGCATAGCCCTCACACGCGCGAAGCATCGTGAGCACGACGCGGCGTGCTCACACGCGGGATCTGTAAGCCGGAGCGAGCGCCGCGCAATGCGTTCCAGGATGTCGTCAGACAGACATCCGTCATGCGTGGGATTGAGCTGTCCATGTGTGAGCAGCTCATCAACGTCGCGGTCATCCGCGACGGGGCGCCGGCCGGGCGCGCCAGTGTCGTCCGCCTGCCTTGCCATCGGGGTGCTCATGTCCGGCCTCTTGGGCCGAGTCAGGTCGCGAATGTCTGCTCTCACTCGATGCTGGCACCTCCGTGCGACCGTGTCCGGCCCCACCGAGGACCTCGCCAATCCTCTGCTTGCAGCGATAGTAGCTGCTATTCACCGCATCCACGCTCATGCCTTCGCGCTCACCGATTTCTTCGCTCGTGTAGCCGAAGCGTTTGTACGCGCAGATGCGGCGCTCGACGTCACTGAGGACACCCAACGCCTGATCGTACAGAATCTCGCGTTCGATGACCTCTGCCGTGCCGATCTGTGTCTCCAACGTCGCCAGAACCGCGGCACCTTCATCGCCAGCCAGCGTGGCGCGGTCGACGCGCCCGGCGAACCGTTCGACGTAGAGCACGGCCGCGCGTCGCAGCACCACCCAGGCGTACCCACGCAGGTTCTTGATGGGCGTCTCGGCGGTCCGCCGCACGAGCGTCTGACCGACCTTCTCCAGCAGCTCCGCGATGACGGCGTCATCACGCAGCTGCGGCACGTCCCGCGCGAGACGCGGCACGAGCGCGGACAACGCTTCCTGCACCGCCGCCGGCAGCGGCGTGCCGTGTTCATCGACCAATCCGAACGACGAGACGCGCGGCGGACGCTCCATAGAAGCCGTGAGCGACAAGGCGATGGCCGAGTCACTAGTATAGACGCTCTATGTCACGAAACGGGCTGCACATGCGGTCGCTCTAACCTCAACCGATCGTCGCGCCGCCCGCCAAGGCCTCTCAAACGCCACCATGCCGCCGCGCGTGCAGGCGCGACGCCAGACGGCGTGCCACGGCCGTGACACATGCCCGACGCCACGCCTCTCTGGCCATGCGGCGTGTCCGTTGACAGTTCCTTCTCTCACACCCCCTCTCTTAGATCAGAGACGCACGCCGCATGCGCGTCTCGCCAGCGCCCACGCCGATGCGCGTTCAACCACCGCCGACTTTGCCCGTCGTTCTTCTGCTCACGAGCGTCACCGTCTGGTTCGCGTGGGCGTTTTTTGAACGTCCGCGCCTGACGCCGACGCGCGTGCTCGTCCCGTCCGGCGAGGCCCTTCATGTGTTGCAGGCCAGCGATCCTGCGACACGCGCCGCCGGCCTCCGTGGCCACGCCACGATGCCGGCCGATGGTCTGCTCCTCATCTGGCCAGCGGCGGGCGCGCATCCCATCTGGATGCACGAGATGCAATTTCCTATTGACGCCATCTGGGGCACGCGCGACGGCGCCATTCTGGCGATCGCGGCACATCTGGCGCCGTGCACCACCACCGACGGGTGTCCGCTGGTCGGCACGGACGTCACGAACGCGACATTCGTGCTCGAACTCGTCGCGGGCACGGCCGACGCGCGTGCGCTGCAGGTCGGTCAACGCCTGATGTTTGCGACGGACGAGACGCGTCACGGACGCGTGCTCCTCCGCGCCACGCGGACGACGCCATGAGCTGGGAACGCCTGTCAGACGCCGACACGCACCGCTGGCGCGATCCCACGGAGGAAGCCTTCCGTGACGAGCGCCGTGGCGCGGTAATCCGAGAGGCACGAGCCATCGCACGCCAAGATGCGCTCGAGCACGGCGTCGGCGCCGGTATCCAGAGCGCGCAGGGTGAGATGCTCGGGACATGGACTGTCTACGCCGAGGAACCGAGGTCTCCCGGTGCCGCCCTCCGCGCCCGCGAAGATATCGTGACCGGGGACGTCTGGCTCCGAGAGGCCGAGCACAAGCATCAGCAGGCCCTCCAGCTCACCGACACGACCGAGCGCCTCCTCGTGCAGGCAGACGCGCGCGACGCCTATCGTCAAGTGGCCTATTTTCATCTGCAAGCTGCGGCTCGATATCACGCCGGCATCCACCGGAACCTGAGTGATCCGCCGGCACACCAGGTCGACGGCTTACCGCGTCCACTTGCAGACGACCTGGCACCAGCGCTCGCAGAATTCGAGCGCGAACGTACTCCGGCGGACACCGCGGCGGAGGATCTGACCCGTCTGCGTGCCGCCGCCCATACGGTTCGCGACACCGCCGCACGAGCGACGCCGGAACTGTTCACGGACCGGACCTATCCGTACAATTACGATCGGACCCTCGACACAACAGACACGCAGCGCTGGCACACGGACGGTCCCGGTGATGTTCGCGACGGACGAGACGCGCCACGGACGCGTCCTGACCCACGCCTGTCTGACGTCGACACGCGCCGCTGGCGCGATCCCACGGAAGGCGCCTTCCGCGACGAGCGTCGAGGCGCCATGATCCAGGAGGCACGGACCATCGCGCGTCGAAACGAGTTGCGCTACCTCGGCGTCACGATCGAGAGCGCGCAGGGTGACGTGCTCGAGGAGTTCGTCGTCCTTCCCGACGACCCGAAGTCCGCGGTCGCCGCGCGCGAGGCGCGGGAAGATATCACTCTTGGCGACCGCTGGTTACGCGAGGCGGAGCAGCATCACCGCGAGGCCCTCCGCGCGAGCGACGATCCCGCACGACTCGTGCAACACCAACGGGTGCGTGATGAGTACGGCAGCGCCGTCGAATTCCACCTGGAGGCCGCCATTCGTTATCACACGAGCATCGCCTGGCCCGCGACTCAGGAACAGCCCAACCGGCCCGACGGCCTGCCTCTCCAACTCGCCAACGATCTCGCACCGGCGCTCGCCGAGTTCCGCGCCGCCGCGGCGACCGCCACGGCGCTGCCAGAGGACCTCACCCGCGTGCGTGCCGCAGCCCATGCCGTCCGCGAAGCGGTGGTGCGCGCGACCCCAGAGCTGTTTGTTGACCGGACGCATCCGTACAACCGCGATCACACGCTCGATACCGCCGCCACGCAGCGCTGGCACACGGACGACGTCGCGTTCCGCGCCGGAGAGCGTGCGGCGGCCACGGCCGCCATCCGAGACCACGCGCGCGCCGCCGACGTGCCTCGGCTGACCGCCGTCATCCGCGGCGACGCGGGTGAACTCCTCGAGACGTGGACCGTCCTCGCGGCGGCGCCGCGATCACCGGAAGCGGGTCTCCTCGCGCGTGAGCAGATCGACCGAGGGAATCGCGCGTTGGATCGCGCCATCGATCGGCGCGACACCGCGACGCCACTCCCGGACGACCACAGCCGCCGCCATCTCGCGCAGGACGCCCGCGCCGAGTACCGCGCCGCCGCCAACCACTATGTCGTGGCGGCCAGTCTCGTACATGCAGGGATCGAACCGGAATGGCAGGGCACCGTCGAGGCACGAACGGACGGCCTCCCAGCCCGTCTTGCCAGAGACGTGACGCCGGCGCTCGTCGACCTGGCACGCAACACGTCCGTCACCACCCAGGATCCAGACGCCACCTATCAGCACCTCCTGACGCTTCACGAACACGTCCTCCGGGTCCGCGAACGCGTCGCCCAGGCGACCCCCGAGCTCGCGCACGTGTTGGCCTATTCGTATGTGCCGCCCAACGCGGCGCGCGAGGCGCACGACGCTGGCGGACGCGGGGCGTCCAGCCCGTCGTTGACCGCGGGAGCCGTGATCCAAGCGAGGCACGTCCTGGCCCAAGGCGACGCGCATCTTCGCAGCGACGCGCCGCAGCGCCTCGAACGTGCGGCACACGCCTACATCGAAGCCGCTGCCCTCTACGCGACGGGCCACGACGCCGGCGGTGTCGGCGTCCAGATTGCCGGTGGGCTCGTCGCACAA
>DAINCF010000480.1:0-5590 GCA_036732565.1 Vicinamibacterales bacterium | reverse complement strand
CTTCGTTCGCGCGAAGGGAGGTTCTTGCTTCCACGAGCGTAGCGAGTGGCCGTCCGAGCGCCGAAGGCGCGAGGCCCTCGGCGAGGCGAAGCCGAGCCGCCTACCGAGCGAGCGAAGCGAGCGAGGCCTCTGAGTCCTTGTGATATCTTTCACGTGATGAGCGTGGCGTTCGGCGAAGACCAGGAACTGTTGCGGCGGAGCGTCCGCGAGTTCGCGGAGGCCGAGATCAAGCCGCATGTCATGGCGTGGGACAACGCGCAGCAACTCCCCCGCGCGCTCTGGCCGAAGTTGGCGGACCTCGGGTTGATGGGCATCCAGTTTCCAGCCGAGTTCGGCGGTTCCGAGATGTCGGCGGTCGACTACTGCCTCTGCATCGAGGAGCTGGCGCGCGTCGATCCGAGCGTGTCGCTGTCGGTGGCCGCGCACAACGGCCTGGGCGCGGCGCATATCTCGATGTTCGGCAGCCCGGCGCAGAAGCAGAAGTATCTCACCCCGCTTGCGCGCGGCGAGAAACTGGCGGCGTGGGGTCTCACCGAGCCCGGTTCCGGCAGCGACGCCGCGGCGATGCGCACGACGGCGGTTCGCGAAGGCGACTGCTGGGTGCTGAACGGATCGAAGGCCTTCATCACGCACGGAACGTCGGGCGATACGCTCGTGGCGATGGCCATCACCGATCGCACCAAGGGCAGCAAAGGCATCTCGGCCTTCATCGTCGAGCGCGGTACGACCGGCCTGTTGGCGGGGAAGAAGGAAGACAAGCTTGGCATGCGCGCGAGCGAGACCACCGAGGTCATCTTTCAGAACTGCCGCGTGCCCGCGGAGAACCTGATCGGCGACGAAGGACAGGGCTTCATCCAGACGCTGCAGGTGCTGGACGCCGGGCGCATCGGCATCGCCGCGCTCGCGGTTGGCCTCGCGCAGGGCGCGTACGAAGCGGCGCGGAGCTACGCCTTTCAGCGCAAACAGTTCGGTCGGGCGATTGGGACGTTCCAGTCGATTCGCTGGAAGCTCGTGGACAACGCCGCGCGTGTCGAGACCGCTCGTCTGCTCACGTATCGCGCCGCATGGCTGAAGGATCAAGGGCGCCGGACGACGCTGGCCTCGTCGATGGCCAAGCTCTACGCGAGCGAGATCGCCGTGCGCGCGTCCGAAGACAGCGTGCAGATTCACGGCGGATATGGTTTCGTCAAAGACTACCCGGCCGAGAAGTTCTTTCGCGACGTCAAGTTGACGACCATCGGCGAGGGGACGAGCGAAGTGCAGCGGCTCGTGATTGCTCGCCAGCTCCTGGCCAATTGAGTTGAGCGCCCTGGCAGATCGCGTCCTGTCTGGCGATGTGCGGGCGATGGCACGGGCAATCTCGCTCATCGAAGACGAGGCACCGGCGGCGGCCGACTTGATCCGCGCGATCTTCCCGCGTACCGGCCGGTCCTATCTTGTCGGCGTCACCGGTCCCCCCGGCGCCGGCAAGAGCACGCTGGTCGATCGCCTGGTGACGGGGGCGCGCGCGCGCGGCGAGACGCTGGGAGTGGTGGCCGTCGATCCGACGAGCCCCTTTACCGGCGGCGCGATCCTCGGCGATCGGATCCGCATGCAGGCGCATGCGGCCGATGCCGACGTGTTCATTCGCAGCATGGCCACGCGGGGCAACCTCGGGGGCTTGGCGCGCGCGACCGGCGACGCCGCGCTCGTCCTCGATGCGGCCGGCAAGAGCCTCGTCATCATCGAGACCGTCGGCGTCGGGCAGGACGAAGTGGATATCGTGCGAACGGCCGATGTCGCGATTGTGGTGCTCGTTCCGGGCACGGGCGACGATGTGCAGGCGTTGAAGGCGGGGATCATGGAGATCGCCGATGTGTTCGTGGTGAACAAGGCCGATCGCGACGGCGCGGATCGGCTGGTGAGCGCCATCGAGTCGAATCTGGCGCTGCAGTCGTTCGCCGATGGCGAATGGCGGCCACCAATCGTGAAGACCGAGGCATCGACGGGCAAGGGCGTGACCGAGCTATGGGAGGCCGTGCAACAGTTTCGGGCGCGGCCCGAGGCCTCGCGGCTGCGTCGCTTGCGAACGCGGCACGAGTTTCGTCTGCGTGAGCTGCTGACGAGCCGCTTCCTCGAGCGCGTCGACAACGTGTTGAGTGCGGCGGAGCTCGAGACGATCGTCGGGCAGATCGCCGCGCGCGAGGTGGACCCATACACGGCCGCCGCGCAAATCATGAGAAGGGTCGTGGGACCTGAAGCCTGAAGCCCGCGGCCCGGGCGGTTGGAGCCTCGAGACGGACATCTCGAGCCTCGAGACGGGGATGGATTGATGAAGGCCTGGCTGGACCATGTCGGGATTGCGGTCGCGGACGTCGACGCGGCGCTCGCCTTTTACCGCGACGCGCTCGGCCTCGAGGTCGAGCCCCCCGAGGACGTGACCGAGCAGCGCGTGCGAGCGCACTTCATTCCGGTCGGCGATCCGTCGCTCGAGCTGCTCGAAGCCACGGCGCCCGATTCGCCGATCGCGCGGTATCTCGACAAGCGAGGCCCCGGCATCCACCATTTGACGCTGCGCGTCGACGACATTCACGCGGCCCTGGCGCGGCTCGACGCCCGAGGCGTTCGCGTGATCGACAAGACGCTGCGGCGCGGCGCCGAGGGGGCGCTGGTGGCGTTCGTTCACCCATCCGCGGCGCATGGCGTGCTCGTCGAACTGAAACAAGCGGCGCCGGCCCAGGTCCCCACGTCGGCCGTGATCGGCAGTCAGTCGGTCCCGCGTTTCCGGACGCCCACTCGATACGTGCTGGGCGATCTCGAGCTCCTGACGCTCTCGGATGGCTTCATTCATCTCGACGGCGGCGCGATGTTCGGCGTCGTCCCCCGCACGCTGTGGGAGAAGCGCTTGCCGCCCGACGATCGCAATCGCATCCCCCTCGGCATGCGCCCGCTTGTCATCCGCGGCGAGCGGACGATGATCATCGACGCCGGGTGCGGCGACAAGATGGATGCGAAGAGCGCCGACATCTACGGCCTCGAGCGCCAGTATCACCTGGACCACGCGCTGGCCGAGGCCGGCTTGTCGGCCGACGACATCGACGTCGTGCTCGCCAGCCACCTCCACTTCGATCATGTGGGCGGGTTCACGAAGAGGGCCGCCGACGGTCGCCTCGTCCCGCGGTTTCCTCGCGCGCGCTATTTCGCCCATCGCCTCGAATGGGAGGACGCGACGCATCCGCACGAGCGCAATCGCGCGAGCTATCTGGCAGAGAACTTCGTGCCGATCGCCGACGCCGGCGTGCTGACGTTGGTGGACGATGACGCAGAGGTGATGCCGGGCGTGCGCCTGCGACGTTCCGGCGGGCATACCAGTCATCATCAGGTGGTGATGATCGAGTCGGGCGGCAAGACCGCGGCGTTCACCGCCGACATGTACCCGACGTCCGTGCACGTGCCGGACGCGTGGGTCATGGGATACGACCTGTATCCCATGGACACGCTCGCCTTCAAGCGTGCGTTCGCACGCGAGGCCGTCGAGCGGGAGTACGTCGTGTTCTTCGAGCACGATCCGTCGATGGCCGCGGCGATCATCAGGGAGAAGGACGGTAGGCGAAGCGTGGAACGGATCATCTGAACACCTGCAGGCGTCGGGCCGGCTCGCGAGCCGCCCTACCTTGTGGCGAAGGAAGGGGCTGACAATCGCATGTCTGTGCGGATCGGGATCATCGGCGGCAGCGGGCTCTACGACATGGCGGAGCTCACGGACCGCGAGGAGAGGAAAGTCGAGACACCGTTCGGCGAGCCGTCGGCGCCGTACGTGATTGGCAGCTTGCGCGGCCAGCGGGTGGCGTTCCTGGCACGGCATGGCGCCGGGCACCGGTACACGCCGTCAGAGCTCAACTACCGGGCCAACATCTTCGGCTTCAAGGTCCTGGGCGTCGAGCGGATCATCTCCGCGAGCGCGGTGGGCAGCCTCAAGGAAGAGTACCCGCCGCTGGATATCGTCTTTCCGGGGCAGTTCATCGATCGCACGTTCGGTCGCGTCGGCACGTTCTTCGGACGCGGCATCGTCGCGCATGTCGGATTCGCGCATCCGGTGTGCGACGACCTTCGCGAGCAGGTCGCGGAGGCGGGGGATCGCGTCGGCGCGCGCGTGCATCGCGGAGGCACCTACGTCTGCATGGAAGGGCCGCAGTTCTCGACCCTGGCCGAATCGAATCTCTACCGCTCATGGGGCGCTGACGTCATCGGCATGACCAATCTGCAGGAAGCCAAGCTCGCGCGTGAAGCGGAAATCTGTTACGCGACGATGGCGCTGGTGACCGACTATGACTGCTGGCACCCGGATCACGACAGTGTGACCGTCGAGGTGATCATCAAGGTGCTGACCGAGAACGCGCGTACCGCCCAGCAAGTGATCGCGGGCGCCGTCGAGGGCCTTGGCCGGGCACGCACCTGCCCCTGTGCGTCCGCGCTGGCGTCGGCCATCATCACGCGGCGTGAGATGATCTCCGAGCAAACGAAGCAGGAGCTGGCGCCGATCATCGGGAAGTACATGTAGGGCGGCTCGCGAGCCGCCCCTACACCCAGGACCCAGGACCCAAGGCCCAAGACCTTTATGGAACTCATCGTCACCGGTTCGATTGCGTTCGACTACCTGATGTCGTTTCCCGGCAAGTTCACCGAGCATTTCCTGCCGGAGCACATGAATCGAGTCAGCCTCAGCTTTCTCGTGGACAGCATGGACAAGCGGCGCGGCGGGTGTGCGCCGAACATCGCGTATACCTTGGCGTTGCTCGGAGAGCGCCCTCGGCTGATGGCGGCGGCGGGCCAGGACTTCGGCGACTACCGCGCGTGGCTCGAGGCAGCGGGCGTCGATACGTCGCTGGTGAAGATCGTCGACGGCAAGTTCACGGCCTCGTTCTTCTGCAGCACCGACGAGGTCAACAATCAGATCGCGTCGTTCTATACCGGCGCGATGGCGAATGCGGCGGAGCTCTCGTTTCGGACGCAGTCGGGACCTCCGTCGAGCAAGCTGGTCATCATCTCGCCGAACGATCCACTGGCGATGGTCCAGTACGCCGAGGAATGCGGGGCGTTGGGCGTGAAGTACATCTGGGATCCAGGACAGCAGTGCGCGCGGATGGACGGCGCCGCCCTTGCGGCGGGCGTCAATGGCGCCTACATGGTGATCGTCAATGACTACGAGCTGGAGCTGCTGAAGCAGAAAACGGAGCTCGACGAGGCCGCCATCCTCGATCACGTCACGCTGCTGGTGGTGACGCGCGGCGAAGAGGGGTCGACGATCTACACAGCCGACGGGGAAGTCGACGTGCCCGCTGTGCCCCCCGGTCGCATGGAAGAGCCGACGGGCGTTGGCGATGCCTTTCGCGCCGGCTTCATGAAGGGCCTGGCGATGGGCGCCTCGTTCGAGGTGTGCGCGAAGCTGGGTAGCGTGGCCGCGACCTACGTGTTGGAACACGTCGGCGGCAGCAGCCATGCCTACACCTGGCCGCAGTTCGAAGAACGGTACGTCAAGAACTTCGGCGCATTGGGCGCATTGGGCGCATCGTAGGGGCGGCTCGCGAGCCGCCCCTACTGCACTCCCGCC
>DAINCF010000479.1:0-5617 GCA_036732565.1 Vicinamibacterales bacterium | reverse complement strand
TAATGATGCGGACCACGCGAAAGACTGGCGCCTCAGTCGCGAGCGCGGCATCGACGCGGTGCTGACCGCGCACAAGCTCGATGCGATTCTCACACCCGGCAGCTCCGGCGCCAACCTCGCCGCGCGCGCCGGCTATCCGATCATCGTCGTCCCGTTCGCGACGGTACCGAATGCGCCCACCGCGCCGTTTCCCGACGGCTTCAACGCCAGGCCCGGGCCGTACGGCGTGGGGTTCACCGGCGCCGCATGCAACGAGCCGCGCCTGATCGCGCTCGCCTATGCCTTCGAACAGGCGACCAAGCGTCGCGTGCCTCCAGCGTCGGCGCCGTAATCGACCCGCCGTGAGGTGACGCTGGGGACCGGCGCGAAGTATCTAGGTCGATCGAGAATTTCCGGCATGCCGCGGAGGCGATGATCGCCTGAGGGGTTAGAGGCGCGCGAAGAGACGGCTCGCCGAGAACGAATCCGTATCGCGCGCGTCGACGTCCACGGCGGCACCACCTGGTGTCAACGCATAGATGCGCCGCGACACCGGGCCTTTGAGAAGCACGGGAATGTCACCGAGGTAGGTCATCGGGACGCTCCCGTGCGCCTCGGTCGGTTGAACTGCCGGCGATGCCGGTCTGATCTCTGTTCTCGTCCCACCACCACAGCGACACATCACGACCTCCGGACGTCGATCGCAGCCACGGCCTCGTCGAGCTCCATCGCGTTCGCCAGCGGATCCTCGCGCGGCGTCGTGGCCCGCTCGGCGAGAATGGCGGCGCCCGACAGCGCCAGCCACACGACCGGCCACGTGCGCGTAGCGCCGACGAGCCAGAGAGCAACCGGCCCCGCGACCCAGAGGCTCGTGCAGTAGAAGCATCCAAGTGCGGCGCCAATCGCCGTGGCACGCAACAGGCGCCGCCCGCGCGCGAGAAGGGCGTAGGGTCCCTCCTCGCGCACGAGCAACGACGACACTCGCCACGTCGCCAAACACGCCAGGACGAAGTCGAATGCCGTCACAGCGTCTCCTGAACTACTGACTACGAACCTTCTGGCCAGAGGCTTGGGGCCTAAGGCTTGCGACCTGAGGCTTGAATGACCGTGAGCCTGAAGCCTCAAGCCCCAGGTCACAAGCCCCAGGCGGCCAACTGTTTACGGGTTGACGTTGACGACCGAGAAGAAGAACGACGGAGTCACGTAGCGTCCGCCATTCGGTGAGTCATACAGCCAGTCAAGCGCCTGGTAATTGGCATCCGCGCCAGCGGGGTTGAACGCCCGCGTGTTGGCGTCGAGGCCGAAGTTGTACGTCCCCTGCGCCGCAGTCGCGGGCAGCGTATAGCGCGCGTGGAAGACGACGCTGTTGTCGGACGGACCTTGATGCCAGTCGTCCGTACCGGTCGGTCCCGCCGCGGTGGAGTCGCCCTGGATGACCGGCGCGTTGAAGTTGCCGCTGCCGCAATCCCCGGCGCCGATCGACGCGTTGCGATAATGCGTCGCCGAGACCTCCCACTTGACGTCGAACTCGACATCAACCGGCGTCGTCCGCCGCTTGACGAGCGGGCAGGGATAGGTCAGCACTCGCCAGTCGAGGTCGGATTCACCCTGCAGCCGCCACCGGATGGACGGCGTGTACGCCGGCAGCGAGTTGTCCGTGCGCAACCGCTTGGCGGCGCTGCTCGAGAGCACACTCGACCCGCCCGTGCCCAGCTGCACCCTGATCTCGTAGAGACCGTCGGCGTGCGCACCCGTGTTGAACGGGAAGAGGAAGTTCACCTCGGGACCGATCAGATTGGCCGGCGGCAGGTCATACCAGCCGTCTGCCCCGGCGATCGCCGGCACCGGCGCACCGACCGTCGGGTGCCAGTACCACACGGCGTCCGTGAACGGCGCCTCCGAGGAAAACGTTCCGCCGCCGTCGTTGCTGTACATGTAGACGACGCGATACTTCGTCGCGCCGGCGGGCACCACGAGGCAGCCGAACAGGTTGACGTTGCCGCAGAACGGCGCGGTCGCCGGCGACGCCGGCAGGCCTGGCGGCACCGGACGAGGCCGGTTCGGCCGTCGCGCGTACCCCGACGTGTTCGAGTGGTACGGCAGCTTGAGCGGCATCATCCCCGCGAACTGAATGTCGGGCACATTGCCACACGCCACGGGCGGCGCATCGCAGACCCTCGATTCGCGCGCGAGACCCGACGCGACGAGCGTGACCGGCGGAATCGGGCCGGCGTTCCACCGTACGTCGAAGTAGCCCTCGCTGTAGATCACTTCCTCGGTGCCATCGCCGTCCACATCCTGCGTGACGCGGAACGTGATGTCCGGCACATCGACCACGAGCGACCACTCGGGCACGTAGTAGGTGATGCAGCGCTTGAATGGTCCGATCGGGTAGCGCAGATCGACATCCGCCAGCCGCTTCACATCGACGCCGAGCCGCTGCGCCAACGTGCCGCGGACGTGATCCATGGTGTGTCCGGACGACTCACGCGAGTCGTCGAGATCTTCCGCGACCTGCTTGAACTCCGCCGGCAGCGGCGGGGGCAGGGCCTCGGGGAAAGCCAGTTCATCGAGCACCGATCCCGCGCTCGTGGACGCGCCGAACCCACGCGCCTCCTGCAACCCACGCAGCCGAGCGGCCGTCGTGGGACCGACCACGTTGACGAGATCGCTGCTGGACAGCCGGCTGATCCCACGAATCGCGCGGGTCAGGTCGATCTCAGGCGGCGGATCCGGTCCAGGATTGGGCTGTGGCGGCAGTCCATCGTCGACGAGGATGGGCACATCACGCAGGATGTCCAGGATGGACGGGCGCTCGAAGATGATCGGAAAGCACAGGCGCACTTTTCGCCAGCGCAAGATCCAATCGATGTCCCAGCGCGGAATCCACACACAGAAGCGGCCGCACTCGTCGGTCTTCACCGCGGCCAGGGTCTCGCGCCGGCAGTGAAACGGGTAGTACCACCCGTACTTCGATGCATACGGGAAGTAGCCGACCAGCCCGCAGTCCGTGTCCTGCACCGTGACCGTAGCGTTCGGCACCGGATATTCGACGCCCGTCACGGGGTCTTTCTTGACGACGCGCCCGCAGATCTTGCGGAAGAGAAACAGATGCGGCTCGAGGTGCCACTTGAGTCGTTCGGCCACCTCGGCATACGTCAGACCGACGAGGGCCTTCGCGTCCTTGAGCTCGGCCATCGACGCGAGGCGCTGCGCTTGGATTTCGTTCACCTTCATCTGATCCGGGAGCTCTTCGCGCGAGTCCCCCTTAGCGGACTTCTGAGCCATGACACACGTCTCCTTCGGCGGCCACAACTGGGGGCCCGCGTGTCACGGAGACGATCGCGGTATGGGCGCGCAGGGAGAAGTGAGTCCGCGGGCGCGATCGTTTCACGGGAGGCCTGGAGGCTTGGGGGCCTGGAGGCTTGGAGGCTTGGAGGCTTGGAGGCTTGGAGGACAATCGTTCGGAACCTTCGTACCTTCAAGCCTCCAGGCCTCACCTGGCCAGGATTGCGCGGGCGACGCTGCACGGGTGACAATGCAGGATCGTGTCAACGCTCGCCGCTCTCGACCTTCGTCCTCGCCGTCTCGTCGTCGAACAACCCTCGATGACGATCGAGGGGCACGTCCTGACGGACGTGGCGCTGGGCGGCTGGCTCTACGGGCCCGAGCTCGGGACCGCGCCGGTGGTCGTCGTGGTCGGCGGGATCACCGCGTCGCCGTTTCCGTTCGGCGACGGTCGCGAGACCAGCGAAGAAGGCAGCGAGGCCTGGTGGCCGGCGCTCTGCTCTCCCGATCTCATCGATCCCGCCCGGCACACGGTGCTCTGTCCGTGCTGGCCCGGCAACGGCTCGACCTGGCGGGGCTTCGACGAGCCGTCGACGATGCCCGCGATTTCGGTGTTGGGATTGGCGGATCTCGTCGCCGCATGGCTCGACGGCTGCGGCTGCACGATTCCCGTGACGTGGGTCGGCGCCAGCCTGGGCGGCATGGTGGGCGTGGCGTTCGCCGTACGGCATCCATCGCGATGCGGCAAGCTGATCGCGATCTCGGCCGGGCTCAGGCCGGACGGCTGGGGGACGGCGACACGGCATCTGCAGCGTGAGCTCGTGCGCGACAGCCTGCGCAACGGTGACGTCGCCACCGGCATGAGCCGCGCGCGTCAGCTCGGCATGCTCACCTACCGCGGCCGCGACGAGCTCGATACCCGCTTCGGCAAGCTGGAGCCTGGGCAGGATCGGCCGCCGGTGGCGGCCTATCTCGATCATCACGGACGACGGTTCGCGGAACGATTCCCGGTCAAGACGTTCTTGCTGCTCAGCGAGTCGATCGATCGCGGCTGGATCGCCGAGAATCCACGGGCGCTCCGCAGTGCGCTGGAGCAGGTGACCGCGGACACCATCGTGGTCGGCGTGCCGGGCGACATGTTGTTCCCACTGGCCTTGCAGGTGGAATTGCACCGCGAGCTGCAGGCGGCGGGCGCACAGTCGTCGTTGTGGAAGCTCGACTCGGTCTACGGTCACGACGCGTTCCTGGCGGATCAGGATCGCCTGGCGGAACTGCTCAGAGGCGCGGGCGCGTTCAGCGGCGAGCTCCAGGTCGGCCTACGGCCGCGGTTTCAAGGTGTGGGCGCCGAGCCGGTGCGCGAGCTGCGCATCGGCATGGTCGGCTGCGGGACCGTCGGTCGGGGCGTGCTGGAGATGATCGATCGCCAGCGCCTCGCGGTCACGGATCGCTACGGCGTTCGCTTTCGCGTCTCCCGAATCGCGGTCCGCGACGTCACCAAGGATCGCGGCCCCCTCGCCGTCGGGATTCCCATCACCGATCGGCCGCTGGAGCTGGTCAGCGATCCCGAAGTGGATGTGGTCGTCGAAGTCGCCGGTGGTGAGGCGATGGAACCGATCCTCACGGCGGCGCTCGCCGCCGGCAAGCCGATCGTCACGGCCAACAAAGCCCTGCTGGCATCGAAGCTCGCCGATCTCGGCGTGCTCGCGCAGCGCACGGCAACGCCTTTGTACTGCGAGGCCGCGGCGGCGGCGGCGCTGCCCATCATTCGCCACCTCAGTCATCGCGCGGACGAGATCGACAGCTTGTGGGGCATCGTCAACGGCACGTGCAACTTCGTGCTGACCCGGTTGGAGCAGGACGAGATGTCGCTGTCGCAGGCGGTCGCGGAGGCGCAGGCCGTTGGCCTCGCCGAGGCGGATCTGGCGGCGGATCTCGATGGCTTCGACGCCGCCGCGAAGCTCTCCATCCTCGCCTACCGTGCCTTCGGCGCGTGGGTGCGGCCCGGCGGATTCCCGGTGCGCGGCATCCGCGAGCTCGATCCCGCGGACTGCGATCTCGCGGAGCTGATGGGCTGTCGCATTCGCCTGATCGCTCGCGCGTCGCGCATCAACGGCGCGCTGGACATGGCGGTCGAGCCGCTGCTTCTGCCGTCGTGGCATCTGCTGGCGTCGGTCGAAGAGGAATACAACGCGGTGTATCTGCGCTGCGCGTCCTCGGGCGACCTCAGTCTCTTCGGCAAAGGCGCCGGTGCGTTGCCGACAGCCACGGCGGTGCTTGGCGACCTGATCGATCTCGCGCAGGACAACTCGGTGCGGTGGCCGGTGCCGCAGGCGCTGCCGCTCGTGCAGCC
>DAINCF010000478.1:0-5622 GCA_036732565.1 Vicinamibacterales bacterium | reverse complement strand
GTAGGGGCGGCTCGCGAGCCGCCCCTACGTGGGCGCCCCGACGTGGCCGCGCCGACGTGGTCGCCCCTACGTGGTCCCGCCCGCGATCTTCGCGAATTCCGCCTGCACCGCTTTGAGATCCTTCATCAGATCGTTGTAGCGGTCCACGGCGTCCTTGCCGATCTTCTGATCCGCCTGGCCGACCATCCGCGCGATGTTCTGTAGCTGGTTCTGCAGCATCGGCTGCGGGTACGGCCCCGGCATGTCGACGAGCGTCGCCCAGATCTTCTGCAGCGGGTGATCGAACTTCATGTCGAGCGGACGCACGCCCGGCGGCGCCGGCTGCGGCGGCTTGACGCCCGCCTTCTGCATCGCCTGCTCGATTTGCTGCTGCAGTCGCCGCGCCTCGCTCTGCGCGTCGCGCACCTTCAACTGGAAGGAGACCTGTTCCTCGAGATCCGCGACGGTGACCTCGTCACCGAGCACGCGCGGATCGGCTTTCAGCTCGAAGCTTCGGGTCTGGGTCTGCCCACCGTTCGTGAGACGGACGGTATATTTCCCGGGTGCGGCGACGGGACCGCCCGGTCCGCCATTGGGATTGTTCGGTGACCAGACGCCGGGATGACGCATATCCCACGAGAAGCGCTGCATGCCGGCCTCGGGCTTGATTCCGGCGGAGCCACCTGCGCCGCGGAACGGCCCGCGCATCTCCTGACCGCCGCCGCCCGGGCGGGCTTGGATGAGGCCAAAGCTCCGCACGACCTGCCCCTTGGGGTCGAGCACCTCGAGCTTGGCGTCGGCGCTCGGCGCGCTATCGAACCAGACGTCGAGCTGCGCGCTCGGCGCGGGATACTCCGGCTCGCTGGGCGACGGCTGCGTGCCCGGATAGCGATAGCGGATGGCTTCGCGGGGCTGGAAGAGATGCACGGTGGGCATCGCGCCCTTTCCGCCCGCCATTTGTTGAAAGGCCAGGTCCGGCCGGCCTGAAGGCCGGCCGCTACGAAGACGTGATTCGCCATCACCGCCATCGTGACCGTAGAGATCGGCCGTTGGCGCGCCGCTGGAGATCGCCGCGAGCTGTTGCAGGGGCGTGACGTTGTCCATGATGTACAGCGAGCGGCCCATCGTGCTGATGACCAGATCGTTCCGCTGCACGCGCAGATCCGTGACCGGCGTCGCCGGCAGGTTCTGCTGCAGCGTCTGCCAGTTCTTGCCGTCGTTGAAGGAGACGAAGAAGCCGAACTCGGTGCCGGCGTAGAGCAGGCCCCGGCGCGCGGGATCCTCGCGGATGACACGCGTCGGGTGATCGGCGGGGATGCCGTTCTTGCCGTCGGTGAGCAGCGTCCAGCTCTCACCGTAGTCGGTCGTCTTGTAGATGTACGGCTTCAGATCGTGCTCGCGCATGAAGCGGTAGATGGCGACGTAGGCCGTCCCCTTCGTGTGCGGCGAGTCCTCGATCGTCTGCACACGGCCGCCCGGGCCGAGCCCCTTCGGCGTCACGTTCTTCCAGGTCTTGCCGTTGTCCCGCGAGACGCTCACCGGGCCGTCGTTGGCGCCGACCCAGATGACGCCCTTCTCGACGCGCGACTCCGTCATCGCGTAGATGGACGAGTAGACCTCCTCGCCCGTGATGTCGCGCGTGATCGGCGTACCGGGGATGACCTGCTTGTCGGGCTCGTTCGCGGTGAGGTCCGGCGACACCGTCTCCCAGGTCACGCCTTCGTCGGTCGATCGATGCAACACGTGCGACGCTTGATAGACGACTCTCTCGTCATGCGGGGAGATGAAGACGACGGTCTGGCGGGGAAAGCGGTACTTGATGTCATCGGGCCGGTGGCCGTACCGGTTCTGCGGATAGACCCAGTAGTGCTTCTCCTGGCCAGTGCTGATGTTGTAGCGACCGACTTCGCCCTTGCACGCACCCCAGATGGTCTTGCCATCCTTCCTCGCCCACACCTGACCGGTCTCGCAGCCTGACAGCTGCACCCACGCTTCGGACGGATGGTCGAGTCCCCACGACACCCCCGGCACGCTCGGCACGCTCATCGTGGTGTTGTCCTGCTGAGGGAAATAGAGGCGGTAGGGATACTGATCGTCGACCGAGACCATGTAAATCTCAGCCGTCGGCTGGTTGAGGATGCTCGACCAGCTCTCGCCGTGGTTCAGCGAGACGTTGGCGCCGCCGTCGTTGACCTGCAGGATGATGTCCGGGTTGTCCGGGTTGAACCACATGCCGTGGTTGTCGCCGTGCGGCGTCTCCAGCGAGGTGAAGGTCTTGCCGCCGTCGGTCGACTTGTGCAGGCCGAGCTCGTTGACCCAGACTTCGTTTTCGTCCTTCGGGCTCACGTGCACGTAGTGGAAGTAGAACGGCCGTGCGCGCAGGCGCGTCGCGCCGTTGATCAGGGACCACGTCGCGCCCGCGTCCTTCGATGTGTAGAGACCGCCTTCGGCGCCAGGCGCCTCGACCATCGCATAGAGCGTCTTCGGATTGCTTCGCGCGATGTCGACGTCGATCTTGCCGATCAGCTTCGAGGGCAGACCCGCCGAGAGCTTCGTCCAGGTGTCGCCGCCATTCGTCGACTTGTAGATTCCGCCCTCTGTGGCAGGACCGCCGCTGATGATGTCCCAGCCCTTGCGGAAACCGCGATACATGACGGCGTAGAGGACGTTGGGATCCTGCGGATCGACCTCGAGGTCGCGGCCGCCGGTCTCGGCGTTCACGAACAGCGTCTTCTTCCACGATTTGCCGCCGTCCGTGGTCTTGAAAATACCGCGCTCGTCGTTCGGTCCGAACGGTGATCCCAGTGCGGCCAGCCACACGATGTTCGGGTTGGTCGGGTGCACGCGCACACTGCCGATCTGCCCTGAATCGGGCAGGCCGCTGAACTGCCAGGTCTTGCCGGCGTCGGTCGACTTGTAGACGCCGCGGCCGATGATCACGTTCGAGCGGATCGCCGCGCTGCCCGTGCCGACCCAGACCTGATTCGGATCGGACGGTGCCACTTCAATCCATCCGATCGAGCCGGTGGCGATCTGTCCATCGCTGATCGGCTTCCACGTGATGCCGTAGTCTTCCGTCTTCCACACGCCGCCACCAGTCGGCCCCTGGTAGAAGACGTTGGGCTGCTGTCGCACGCCGGCGTAGCCGGTCACGCGTCCGCCCCGCGTTGGTCCCACGTTTCGCCACTTGAGATCTTTGTAGGCCGCGGTCGGCACGATCTGATTCGCGTCGGCCTGCGCCGCCAATCGCGCCGTCGTGGACCCGGTCGAAAGGGTCGCCAGGAGGAGTGCCAGGAGCGCGACCCTGGTCGCGCCACTGATGAGACGCGAGCTCGTGGTAGTCATCAACATCCTCGTAAGTGATAAGGAGAGGGGATTCGATCGCGAAAGGGTACCAGAAAACGACACGGCCTAGTAGAGCCGCGGTACGCCTCATTACAATCGCAGACATCCTCGCGTCGGATGGTGATCAGCGTCTGCGCAGACCTCCAGCACCTGACGGGCAACGGTCAGGGCAGCTCGCTGAGGATGTGACGCAGGGCCGCTTCGACTAGCGCCACACGAGGGTAGTGATTGCGATCGACGAGGCGTTCGATCAGCTTGACGAGACGCTTCGGCACAGTTGGGTGAAAGACCTCGACGTGCTCGAACGGCAGTGCCACCGCCCAGTGGTCGCCGAGCGCCATCCCGAGGTACTGGCCGCCCGGAATGATTGCGTCTTCGTGAATCATCTGACTGTCTTGCTCGAGCGAGAACGCCAGGAGCGTCCGCCAACCGCGATTGAGCACCGCGGATGTGGTGCCTCTCCCCGACGCGGCCGCGATGGAGTAGAACGGGGTGCCCTGAGGCAATTGCGCGATCGACTTGGCGCGCTCGGCGCGCCGCATACTGTCGATCCCACCACCGTCGCCGATCTCGCACGGGCCGAGCTTGAGATCGCGCAGCGGCTCGAGGATGTTGCGCGGCACGCCTTGCGTCAGGCGAGAGCCGAGGACGCTGCCGGCAACGCTCAGCACGGCTTTGATACGAGGCCGGATTCGCGGAAAGTCGACCAACGCCTGAAGGACATCCGTGGTCCCTTTGCTGTACCCGATGACGATGTAGAGCCGTTGATCCGCGCCGGCGAACTGCGTGTCGATATACGTGTCGATCTGCTTGGCGTTGTACTCCGCGCTGCCGAGCGCGGTGACCGGCACGTACTCGAGGTGGAGGTTGTGCGTCAGGAGATGGCGCTTCGCGTCTTCGAATGGGCGGGCGTAGTCCTCGACGCACTGGCCGAAGATCCCCGGGACCACGAGAATCCGGTAGCGGTCATCGAAGCCTGCCGGAAACGGCGTCGGGGTGCCGGCGAGTGACAGGTATTGCGCACAATACCCCCACGAGCCGCCATCCGGATTGTGCGTGAGCGTCTCGCAAAACAGCGCCCCGAATCGCTGAGCGGCGCTACCCGACGCCACCGGGGCGGGCACGGTCCGGAGCGGCGGCACCACGTCGGTGACGGGCGGCACGCGCACCCCGCACCCCATGGACGACAGCAGGCTCGTCACCACCCCAATGGCCAGCGCGAAGGAGGGAGGTCGGCGCCCGGTGAGGTGTGCGGCTGCGCGGCGTCCGGCGTCTGTCATCACCACTACGATGTGTGACGGACCTGGGCCGAAAATTCACAGTCCCCGCCGCCCGCAACCCTGGGTGAGCCGCCGACGTCCAATGCAGCATGCTGGGCGCCCTTCGAGTCGCGATCCGTCTGTTTCGCACCCATCCGACGTTCGCCCTCGTTACGGTCCTGGTGTTGGGACTGGGGACCGGCGCCGCCACGACGGTCTTCACCGTCGTCGACTCCGTGGTGCTCAGGCCGCTGCCGTACGCGCAGCCCGAGCGCCTGGTCACCCTCTGGGACACGAACTACGAGCGCGGCCTCGCCCACGATCCGATCTCCCCCGTCAACTTCATGGACTACCGCGCGCTGCCGGTCTTCACCGACGCCGCGGCGTGGTGGCGCCCGAGCATCAACCTGGTCGACCCTGGGCTCGATCCCGTGCGCGTCAACACCATCGAGGTCAGCGGCAACCTGCTGGACGTCCTCGGCGTCACGCCGCAGATCGGCCAGGGCTTCCCGCCGGATCGCTTCTTCGCCGCCAACGATCGCGTGGCGATCATCAGCGATCGGCTCTGGCGCAGCCGCTACAACGCCGATCCGACGTTGGTCGGCCGGCAGCTCCGCCTGGACGATCGTCCCTACACCATCGTCGGCGTGATGCCGGCGAAGTTTCATTTTCCCGATGACATCGACGTCTGGCAGCGCGTGGTCTGGGACTACCACCAGCACAGTCGCGGGGCGCACTTCATGGAGGCGGTCGCTCGACTGGCCGACAGGACGAGCGTGGAACAGGCGCAGGCCGCCGTCGACACGTTGGCGACGCGGCTGCAGAACGACTTTGCTCAGACCAATCGAGCGTGGGGCACGCGGCTGATTCCGCTTCTCGACGAGCAGTTGGGCTATTACCGTCCCGCGCTGCTGGTGCTGGTGGGCGCGGTCGGCTTGCTGCTGGTGATCGGCTGCTTGAACGTCGCGTCACTGCTGCTCACACGCGCGCTCTCGCGCGAGCGCGAGATGGCGCTGCGCGTGGCGATCGGCGCGTCGCC
>DAINCF010000477.1:0-5628 GCA_036732565.1 Vicinamibacterales bacterium | reverse complement strand
GTGGGCCGGCGCTCACCGCTGAGGCAGGCCTGAAGGCCTGCGCTACGTACCCTGAAGGCCTGCGCTACGTACAGTTTCGCAACGTGCTCTTAGCGTGCCGGCGTCCTCGGCCAATCGTTGGCCGCGACGTCCGGCGCGCCCGACACCTCGTCGACCAGACGCGTCAGCGTCGCCCGATCGAAGAGACGGCCGCGCAGCACGACTGCGCTGATGCCGGATACATGAGCGATGTCGGCGAGCGGGTCGGCGTCCAGGAGGATGAGGTCCGCCCTCCTGCCTGCGGCAATCGTGCCGATCTCCTGCTCGCGGCCGAGAAAGACAGCGGCGTCGCGCGTGGCCGCACGCAAGGCGTCGAGTGGGGACAGGTTGGCGTCCCTCACCAACAACCTCAGCTCCTCGTGCAGCGACAAACCGGGCACGACGGTCAGTACGCCGAGGTCCGTCCCGGCGAGAACACGAACACCCGCCGCCCGCATCTCGCGCAGGTCGCGCCGAGTGCTCTCCTGCAGGCGTTGATACACCGGACGCCGTTCGGGTCCCTGTTCGGCGAGTTGCTCCCGCCACTCGGCACGGAGGTAGGCTGACAACATCCGCTTCCCATCCGGTGGACTGTCCGCATCGGCGACCCGGCGCTTCAAGGCCTCGTCGTCCGGCATGCCCAGCCCTTCCAGCACGACGAGCGTCGGCACGATTGCGACACCGGCAGCCGCCAGACGGGTGAAGAACGACCGGCGGTCGATGCTCGGGCGTTCATCGAGTGGCGGATAGAAGCCGTGTTCGAGGGATGACTGACCCGACGCGAGGATATCGTCGGGCGAGTAGGGCTGGATGTGTCCGGCCAGGGGAAGGGCGTGGCGCTTCGCAGCGGCGCCGATCGCCAGGTAGGTGTCGCGGTCGGTCGTCGTGCGGATCTTGAGGTGGTCGACGCCACGCGCGGCGATCCCCGAGATGATGCGGTCGGCATCCGCCGGCGTGGCGACGCCGACTCGCGTGCGCTCGGTGGGCTCGACCATCTCGCTGGCGGGCGTCCCGTGCTGACGTGCGGCGTTGCTCGCCGATTCGAGATACGGCCCGGCGATCAGCAGCCGCGGTCCGATGCGTGTGCCTGCATCGATCTCGCGGCGCCAGTCCAGCAGTTCCTCGTGATCCCCGCCGAGATCGCGGACTGTGGTCACGCCTGTGGAAACCAGCAACGACAGAGACGATCCACGCGTCTTCGAAACGTGGGTGTGCATGTCGATCAGGCCGGGGATTAGGAAGCGGCCGCTGCCGTCGACGATCTGCGCATTCAGAGCGGGCGGAAGGGAAGCGGTGGGCCCGACGTATTCGATGCGATCGCCGCGCACGAGGACCGAGCCACGGCGCGGCGCCTCGTCGTCCATCGACAGGATCGTGACGTCGCGGATCAGCAGCGCAGGCGGCGCCGGCGACGGCCGCGTCGAGCAACTGAGGCAGGCGAGAGCTATGGTGGCGAACGGTAGGCCCGTGAGGAGCCTACGGCGAATCGGCATAGCCGAAGTGTAGACGCCATCGGAAATTTCGCACCGCACTCTTCATGCGTCAACGCGCCACACGCGGGTCAGGCGCCTTTGCATGCCATAATGATGATCGCCATGAAGTTCGTCGCGATCGTCATCGCTTCGGCCGTGTTTCTCGGCTGACCTCTCGCCTCTGGTGCCATCCGCCGCATCGAGCGGCGGCCCACGACAACCAGCTGTTCCCCTCCCGATGCAGCGGGATGGGCATGTTCATGCGATGAGGACATTCATGGAAGACATCACGCCCGTAGTGCGTGGGCTCGAGCCTGCGCAAATCGAACAGTTCATCACCGACGGATTCGTACGCATCGACCACGCGTTCCCCCGGGAGCGGGCGGATACCGCCCGAGCGATCCTCTGGAAGGCGACAGGGTGCAGCCCGGAGGATCCCGCGACGTGGACGCAGCCGGTCATTCGACTGGGCATGTTCACGCAGCCTCCGTTCGTCGAGGCCGCGAACACCCCACGGCTGCACGCCGCGTTCGATCAGTTGGTGGGCCAGGGACGCTGGCTTCGACCTGCGGCGATGGGGACGTTCCCCGTGCGGTTCCCGTCTGCCGCCGATCCCGGCGACGCCGGTTGGCACATCGATGTCAGCTTCGGCACCGACACGCCGGACTTCATGTCCTGGCGCGCCAACATCCACTCGAAGGGCCGTGCGCTGCTGATGCTGTTCCTGTTCTCCGACGTGGGTGATCACGATGCACCGACGCGCATTCGGGCCGGGTCACACGCGGACATCGCCCGGCAGCTTGCGCCCGCCGGAGAACAGGGGCTGACGCTGAGGGAGCTCGCCGCTGACGGCTTCGCGACGAGCGCTCATCGCCCCGTCGTCACTGCCACGGGCGGCGCCGGTACGGTGTACGTGTGTCACCCATTCCTGGTGCATGCCGCCCAACTACACCAGGGCGAGCGTCCGCGATTCCTGGCCCAGCCACCGTTGCTGCCCGTGGACCCGGACAATCGGCCGCACGGAAATCTCAATCCCGTGGAACAGGCGACCGCACGGGCTCTCGCCCGCTGGCCCTGATCTCCCGTACCGACGCGGCCATCGCTTTACGGCAAGGGCCAGTCATGCCGGCGGTCCTTGCGATCGAGTGCGCGCTCAGCCAGACAACAGGCCGGGGAGCGTCCTCATGAAGAGGCGAACGTCGCCAATCTGGGCTGTCGTCGAGATGAACTCGAACGCGGTCGGGCTGACGGCCGTCATGCGGCGCTCGATCACGGCGGTCAGCGCCGCGGGCAGGATGGGACATTCGTCCAGCAATCCGCGCACGCTGATCCAGGCGGTCATGTCGAGCATCGCGAGGACGTCGGCGGCGTCGCGCGCGAGCCACGGTGTGCCGGCCTCGCGCTGCTTCACGAGCGTGAGCCGCAGCGCGCGGAGTCCGTGGCGGGTGTCGGCATCGACACGATGAAGATCGGCCAACGTTGACATCAGCTGATCCGCCACGAACAGGCTCACGTCCCGGTACAGCACCGACCAGCCAAGTTCGAACGCCGTCACGAGGTCGTGATCCACGAGGAACCCGTCGGGCGGCATGGCCGTGTCGAGTTCTCGTGGCGACGATGCGGCATGCGGGGTCGCACCTGGCAGGCGTGCGGGCCAGCATTCGAGACCGAGGTTGCAGACGCACGCAGCCGCATCGGACGCTTCCTGGGGCGTGAACGGCCGCGACTGAACAGAGGATCCCGCGAGCAGCGTATTCGCGAGGAATGCAAGCTCACGACCGCGCGTGAGGTACGCGGTCTCGTCGTGGTGCAGGACGAACTTCATCAGCCGCCTCAGGAGCGGGATTCTCGCGGCTCGAGGGTCCTCGTCTGCGGCTTCGAGCAGCGCCCGCGGCCGGTCCGGCATCACGCCAGCCTCGGCCAGCAGTTCGATGACCGCGTCGATCGATGGGGGGACGTCGGCGTCTCCGCCGGCGGAGACGTCTGTCGCGTCGTGGTGTGCCGCAGTTTCACCTACACCTGCAGACGCACTTTCTGGTGTAGTGTCCGCTTCTTCGTTGGCCGCGCGAAAGTAGGCCGTGGCGATGGGGTTGACCGATGCCGCCCGCGACCCTGAGGCCGACGCCTTTGGCGAGTCTGACAGTTGCCGCGCCATCCGAAGGAAGGCGCGCGCGTCGGCCGGTGTCGCGTAGCCGTGACGCGAGCGCCGTCGCTCCCGTTCGATCGCGACGTCATGGAGGTGCTGCTCCGGTGCCATCAGCAGATCGTCGAGGCCGTCGATCTCCGCTCTGGAGTGAGACAGGCGGCGACATCCCTGCATCACCGCGTGAAAGTCGTGGTTGTGCTCGGTCTCGAGCGTGACGAGGAGCGTGACGATCGCGTCCCACGCATCGGTTCTCCGCGCCCGCACCAGATAGCCGCCCACTTCACACTCGGGCACGTCGCCGCTCGTCTCGCTGTTCATCATCTCGTTGCGATCCATCGGCTCGTCGTCACTCGACTCTGTCGGTTCGAATGTGCCCGGGTCGAATACACGCAGGTAACGGGAGAGGCCGACGATCACCACGTGCTTGTCGAGGGCGGCGACGGTGCGTGCCGCCACCGTGTCTCCGGTGTCCACGAGCACCTCGAGCCATTCGCCGAAACGATCGACATCGAACTCGTCGTCGCGTCCCGGCTGGGCATGGCGCCATAGGTCGAGGTCGAGCAGGGAGGTGAGCTGCGCGGGCGTGGCAAACGTGACGAGCTCGACGCACGCATCGAGTCCACGGTGCCGAATGAGCTGTTGCAGCGTCTCCGGCGTGAGCTGCGGGACGACCCGCGCGAGGAACGGTGTATCCAGGAGACGCGCGAGCCGATGATCCACCGAGTCCCCATCGCGGGGCGCCGTTTCGCGGTTCGTGGTTATCGACATGAGCCGGCGATGATACCCGTCCTGCGGGCCAACAAACAGTCTTGAAGAGTGGGGTGGTTGAGGGGATACTAATGATGGCACTGACGTCCGTCGTCCCATCCTGACCTTCCGGCGGCTCGCCTTCCGACTGCGTCCCTCACTTTCAGGTTCCTCGGCTTCATCCCAGATTCGCACGCTGGATCCCGACGAGCTGATTCGCGCCAGCGCGGCTTCTATTTACCGACGTCGACCGGGGCGTGTGCGTCACTTCAAGTCGCGGACCGCTGGATACCCGGGAAGGCCGGTGGCCTGCGTCACGGCTCGAAGCACCGCCTTCGCCATCACGTCGGCGGCCAGGGCACCGATTCTCGAGACGTCGATGGTGCCGGCATCGGTGCCGGTCGAAAGCGCGAACACCGTGTCGCCGTCCGCTGGTGTGTGGATTGGGAAGATGGTGCGCGCGTAGCCGTCGTGGGTCATCTGCGCGATCTTCGTTGCTTGGGATTTCGTCAGCGGCCGATTGGTGGCGACGATACCGATGGTGGTGTTGCCACCGACGGATGGCGGCTGCGTTGAGCCTTGGCGGAATAGAGCGCGTGCGTCGGCAAGGCCGCGGCCATCTACTGTTCGAGCGCCGGCGACCACGCGGCCGGTGTCTGGGTCGATGACGTCACCGAGCGCGTTGACCGCCACGACCGCGCCGACGATCAGGCCGTCGGGCATGCGGATCGCCGCGCTGCCGAGCCCGCCCTTCATCGCGCGCTGGAATCCCGCGCTCTTGCCGACCGTTGCTCCGGTGCCGGCGCCGACGCTGCCCTCGGCGACCGGTGCGGCGGTGGCCGTCGACGCCGCGCGATAGCCACAGTCGGCGTCGGGGCGAATCTTCGCGGAGCCACCAACGCCAAGATCGATCAGCACGGCTGCCGGCACGATCGGCACTGACACCGGAACGCCGTGCGAGGTGACCTTGAACCCGATATCGCGTTCGTCGAGGTAGCGCACCACGCCGGTTGCGGCGTCGAGCCCGAACGCGCTGCCGCCGGAGAGCACGATCGCGTGCACCTTGTCGACGCTGTTGATCGGATTGAGAAGATCGGTTTCACGCGTGCCCGGCGCCGCGCCGCGCACGTCGACGCCGCCAACCGCGCCCGCCTCGGTCAGGACGACCGTGCATCCGGTGGGACGCCCCTGCATCGTGGCATGACCCACGGCGATCCCTGGCACCGCTGTCAGCGTGGCGTTCGG
>DAINCF010000476.1:0-5629 GCA_036732565.1 Vicinamibacterales bacterium | reverse complement strand
TCGGAGGGCCGCTCGGCTTCGCCTCGCGGAAGGACGCCATTGTTCCGTCCGAAGGCCTTCCGCGCGAAGCGCGGCCTTCGGCGAGCGCAGCGAGCCGCCTTCCGAGCGCCAAAGGCGCGAGGCCGGTCTTACCCACGTCGCCCTCCCGTTTTCTTCACCGGCAGTGGCTGCAGCCGCTCCAACAGGCGTCGTGGGATGTCCGCTTCGATGATCTGCCGATCGCCCATGGTGACGTGGCTGTGCACCCGCGCGTGGCGATAGAGATAGGCGAGGCGCGTGGCGTCGGTCGCGTCGGTCATGTCGAACTCCAGCGTGACGCGGCGGCGATCCAGCGAGAGCCGCGCCGCCACGGCGTCGATGAGCTCCGCACATCCCTCGCCGGTGCTGGCCGAAATCAACATCGCCGAGTGATCGGCGTCCTGCAGGCGCCGGCGCTCGTCCGCCGACAGCAGATCGGCCTTGTTGAAGACCTCGACGCGCGGGACGGCCGTGGCGCCGACTTCGTCGAGCACTCTCAGCACGGCGGCCACTTGACGGTCGCGCTCGGGGTTCGCGGCGTCGATGACGTGGAGGACGAGATCGGCCTCCGCCGTCTCTTCCAGCGTCGCGCGGAACGCGGCCACCAGCGCGTGCGGCAGGCGATCGATGAACCCGACCGTGTCCGACACCAGCAGCTCGCGTCGATCGGGCAGACGCACCCGCCGAACGAGCGGATCCAGCGTGACGAACAACGCGTTCGAGGCGACCGCATCATCACCGGTGAGACGGTTGAACAGCGTGGTTTTCCCGGCGTTCGTGTAGCCGACCAGCGCCACCGTCGGCACCGACGCCTTCTGCCGGCGCTCCCTGAGCTGCGCCCGCCGCCGCCGCACCGTGTCGATCTCCTGCTGCAGCGTGTGAATGCGCGTGCGGATCTTGCGTCGATCGGTCTCGAGCTTGGTTTCACCAGGGCCGCGCGTGCCGATGCCACCGCCCAGTCGCGACAACTCGACACCCAGACCGACGAGCCTCGGCAGGAGATATTTGAGCTGCGCCAGCTCCACTTGCAGCTTCCCTTCGCGCGTGCGCGCCCGCCGCGCGAAGATGTCGAGGATGAGTTGCGTGCGATCGACCACGCGCCGCGAGAGGCGCTTCTGGAGCTCGCGCAGCTGGCCAGGGGCGAGCTCGTTGTCGAAGATGACGAGGTCCGCGTCGGCCTCGGCTGAGGCACGGGCGAGCACCTCCACCTTGCCGCTGCCGAGAAACGTGGCGGGATCGGGCTTGGGCCGCTCTTGCAGTACACGAAGTACAGGACGCGCACCGGCGGCATCGGCGAGGCCAGCCAGCTCTTCGAGCGAATGCTCCGCGTCGACTCTGCGGGCACTGCCGGTTACGAGTCCGACGAGCGCCGCCCGCTCCACCAGCCCTAGTGGCCGTTCCGTCATGCTGCCCTAACGGGGTCAGCCCCCTCAACAAAGTTTGCGTACCTGTGGAAAACTCATGGCGTGTCACGGTTCGCCCTTCTGAGTTTCCCACAGGTGCGCAAACTTTGCCGAGGGGGCTGACCCCATATGAAGAAACCGAAGCGCAAACCGACTCTGCCTCGCGCGCCGTTGCCGCGGCAAACCGAACGGAGGCACGAGGACAAGACCAAGCGGCCGCTCAGGAAACAGAAGTATCGGAAACCACCGGTGGATGAGCAGTGATCGGACGATTCGTCATCCGTCGATGAACCGCCCATCCGAGCACCAACAACGCCACGACATCCAACGCGAAGACGATCCGCAGGCTGGTGCCCCCGATGAGCCCGGCGATCACCGGGCTCGCCGCCAGCCCTGTCAACGATGCCGTCGTCATCAACCCGAATCCGGTGGCGTGGGCATCGCCTGGCAGCAGGCTTCCCGCCGACGAATAGGCCGTGGTCATCGCGACGCCGATGGCCACGCCGCTGAAGGCAATCCCGAGGGCGAGCGCCCACACCGAGGGCACGGCGCCGATCAGCGCAATCGCGAGCGCGGCCGCGAACGCCGCGGTGGCGATCAGCACGCGACCGGACCACTTCTGCAGCAGGCGGTCGGCCAGACGGTGACCCACCGCGGCCGAGAGGGCCGAGAGCGAGAACAACACGCCGGCGACGAGGGAGACGCGCGACGCCGGCATGCCGATCTGTTCGACGTACAGCGGCAGAATGGGACCGAAGCTGCGATCGACAATCTGCATCGTCAGAATCACGCCGAGCAGGAGGACGAACCCGGGCAGGCGCGTGAGCTCCAGGAGCACGGCTTTCGAGCTGCGACGCGCGACCGCCGCGGGCTCCTTGGGCGGCTCGCGATAGACCAGTGCCACCAGAATGAGCGCGACGAAGTAGAAGGCTGCCGCCACCAGGAACGCCCGGCGGAGCCCGACGAGCGGGGCGAGGACCCCACCCATCACCGGGCCCATCGCCGGGCCGAGGCGCTGCCCCATCTGGACGATGCCAATCGCCGAGGCCATGCGCTCGCGCGGCACCGACTCGGCGGCCATGGACACGGTCAGCGCGCCATAGCCGGCGAACAGGCCCAGGAGCGCGCGCAGGGCGAAGAGCTGCCACGGCGCGGTGACGAACGCCATCGCCGCCTTCGTCAACACGAACGCGGTGAGCGACCGGACGACGAGCAGCTTGCTGCCGTAGCGATCGCCGACACGTCCCCAGAGCGGCGCGCTGATCGCGGTCACCGCCGGCGTCGCGCCGAGCGTCAGCCCAGTCCAGAACGCGACCTGGCCGACGTCCGTCACCCCGAGCTCGTTGCTGATGTACAGGGGCAGGAACGGCATCACGAGCGTAAAGCCGGTGAAGCCGATGCAGCCGGCCGCGGCCGAGACGAACACGTTCCGACGGGCCTGCGAGGGTGAGAGGACGTTCAGAATCGGATCTTCACCGCCGGGCCCCGGTGCACTTGAATCGCATCGATGAAGCGAATCCGATGCGGGTTGGTCTGCATCACGAGCGAGCTGGTGCGGATGCCGTCACCGAAGAACCGCACGCCCCTCATCAACGCGCCGTCGGTCACGCCCGTGGCCGCGAAGATGAGGCTCCGACCCGAGGCGAGATCGTCGGAGCGATAGACCCTCTTGAAGTTGGTGATGCCCATGGAACGGCAGCGCTCTTCGTGCTCCGGCTTGTCGACGACCAGCCGCGCGAAGATCTCGCCGTTCAGACAGCGCATGGCGGCCGCCGTCAGCACGCCCTCGGGCGCACCGCCGATGCCCATCACCGCGTGCACGCCCGTGCCCGACACCGCCGCGGCGATGCCGGCCGACAGGTCGCCGTCACCGATCAAACGAATGCGGGCACCCGTCGCGCGAATGTCGGCGATCAGATTCTCGTGTCGCGGCCGATCGAGCACGACGACGGTCAATTCGTCGACCTGGCGCCCGACGCTGCGGGCGATGGCGCGAAGGTTGTCTCTGACCGGCGCATCGAGATCCACCAGATGCTTGGAGCTCGGCCCGACGACCAGCTTCTCCATGTAGATGTCGGGCGCGTGCAACAACCCGCCGCTCTCGGACGCGGCCAGCACGGCAATCGCGTTGGGCTGCCCGAGGGCGCAGAGGTTCGTGCCCTCGAGCGGATCGACGGCGATGTCAACCTCGTCGTAATGACGCCCGCCATTCCCCTCGTGATGCGCGAGCCCGACCTTCTCCCCGATGTAGAGCATCGGCGCCTCGTCGCGCTCCCCTTCGCCGATGACGATGGTGCCGTCGATCGGGACGGTGTCCATCTCCTTGCGCATCGCCTCGACGGCCACCTGGTCGGACTCGTGTCGATTGCCCTGGCCCATCGTGTGGGCGCACGCGATCGCCGCCTGTTCCACCACGCGGAGGAACTCGAGCGAGAGATCCGATTCCATGGCCTTGCGCCGGTCGGTCTTTGCCATCATCTCCCCTGGGCCTCACGGCCAGTTCTGCAATGAATACGGCAAACGTCGAATCGTATCAGAACCGGGTTGCGGGGTTCTAGGTTCTAGGGTTCAGGGTGCAGGACTGTGACGATGGCGCCGCGACCGAGGCCGAAGCGCTCGGCGGCGCTGCCGGCCGGTACGGCGATCTCCAGGTGATCCGTGCTGCCGAACAAGGCACAGATCTCTCCAGGCGCGGCCTCGGCGTAGGTGTTGACGATGCGGGGGATGTCGTGGGCTTCGAGCCTGACGGCCACGGGACCGCCACCGGCCACTTTCTCGAAACGCTTGCGGTCGATGTTGGTGATCAGATTGCCAAAGCGATCGACGCGCACCACCTGACCGCGCAGGCCATCCGCGCTCGCGATCGCTTCGGGCAGATCGAGCATTACGTGATCCGTCACGCTGCGGCCAAGGCTCGTCAGTGTGATGCCCTTGGCCAGCCAGCCCGCCGCCGGCGCGAAGCGGTCGCGGCCCTCGAACGTGCGGCTGACCGTCGGCCGTGCGTACTTGCGCTCGCTCAGCTCGACCACGCGCTTCGGCGGCTGATCGCGAAACACCGCCGTGAGCACGCCGTTGTCGGGCGCGACGAAACGAAAGTCGCCGGCTTCGGCGGCGATGCCGCGCCGGCCCGAGCCCACGCCGGGATCGACGACCACCAGAAACACGGTGCCCGCGGGGAAGTACCGGTAGCACGCCGCGAGCTCAAGGGCGCCGGCGACGATGTCATGCGGCGGGAGATCGTGCCCGATATCCACGAGCGTCGCGTCGGGACACACACCGAGCACGACTGCCTTCATAGTGCCGGCGTAGTGGTCGCGCGTCCCGAAATCCGACAATAGAGCGACGAGCGGGCGTGCCATGGCGTGGCTTGGGGGCCCTCCACGCCCCCGTCGTCGATCACCCGACGGACGTTACGTGCCGAAGGCCAGATAGGCAGGCTTGCGAAAGAGGATCTCGCGCACGTTGTTCTTCAAGAGGAACGAGTCGGTGACTCGCAGGTTCTCGAAGAGCTTGATGATGTCTCGATTGAGCAACGCACGCTGCCGCGCCCGCACCGACGGGTACTTGCGGTACCGCAGATGGGTCTCGTCCACGACGATGAATTTGGTGTACGCCTGCTCGCGCGCGTCGGCCGTGCTGAAGAAACCGAGCAGCGCGCCGTCGGGACGCAGCAGGCGCGTCAACGCCACGGCAAGCGCCTGGGCGGCGGGCCGATCGAGGAAGTCGAACACATCCCAGCAGAGGATGCCGTCGACGCTCTCGGGGGCCTGCGGGAAGCGCTTCTCGAGGAACGCGGGCAGATCGGCGATACGGCCCTCTTTTGAGAAGCGATCGAGATCGGCGAAGACGTCCTCGACGCGGATGCGGCAGCCGAGCTGCTCGCCGAAAAAGTTGACGTTGACGCCCACGACCGGACCGAGGTCGATGAGCGCCGGGCCTTCACGCGCCTGAAGATATTTCAGGAACTTCGCGAGCGCCTTGGTGGCATGTTCCGGCTCTTGCGACAGAGGGGGGGCTACCCGGTCGACCGCACCAGGATCGGCGGCGCGGCGGCCGCCGAACATCGAGAACAAATCGCTGAGAGAACGGGTCGCGCTGGACATCGGGTCAGACGTCGCACGGCGGGATCGCCGTGCGACTCCAGTTTACGGCTAAGCGCCGACTTTTTGCCCCTGCGCGAGCGGCTGCTGCGGCGCGGGCGTGGCCGG
>DAINCF010000475.1:0-5632 GCA_036732565.1 Vicinamibacterales bacterium | reverse complement strand
GCGTCGCTCACCGGCCGGAAGCGGGTGGGGCGTGGCGAGCGGCGCGACAGGCGGGCTCGCCGGTGGGTGTCGCTCGCCGTGCGAGGCCATCAACGCAGTCAAATGCGCGCTGAACGCCGCCATCGATGGGTGACGCCGCTCGGGTGATTTGTCGAGCGCGCGCGCCAGGAGCTCGTCGACGCCGCTCGGCACGTCTGGATGCGAGGTGGCGCTTCGATCGGGCGCGTCAGTGAGTACCGCGCGGGCGATCGATTCGCGATCGTGCCCGGCAAACGGCCGGCGGCCCGTGAGCATCTCGTGAAGGACCACGGCGAGCGACCAGATGTCGCTGCGATGATCGACGGGACCGCCGCGCAGGTGCTCTGGGCTCATGTACGCGAGCGTGCCGATCGGTGCCCCATGTCCCGTCAGTGACAAGTCCTGCATCTTGGCGATGCCGAAGTCCAGGACCTTCACCGTCCCGTCGGGCAGCACCATCACGTTCGACGGCTTGACGTCTCGATGGACGATGCCGCACTTGTGGGCGTGGTCGAGCCCGCGCGCGATCTGAATGGCGATGCTTGCGGCTTCGGTGAACGGCAGACGGCCGCGCGCAAGGCGGGCCTCCAGCGTCACGCCATCGTACAAGGGCATGGCGATGAACAGCTGGCCCTCGTCGGTTTCACCGACCTCGTGAATCGCGCACACCGCGGGATGATCGAGCGCGGCCGCGGCGCGCGCTTCGGTGAGAAACCGTTGCTTCGCGGCAGGCTGCGTGCTGAGGTGCGGCGGGAGGAACTTCAACGCGACCTGACGCGCGAGCCGCTCGTCGCGGGCTCGGTACACGAGGCCCATGCCTCCCGCGCCGAGGAGGCTCACGATGACGTACTGCGAGACACGCTGGCCCTCCAATCCGCCCGCGTGGGCTCGCGCCCATGACGCGGCAGAGGCGACGTCGCCGGCCAGTCCGTCGACGAGGCCCTGGGCCTCGTGGGCGGACAGGAGCGTTTCGACTTCTCGTCGCAGCTCCGGATCGCCGGCGCACCGCTCGTCGAGCAGCGGCGCTCGCTCGCCGGCCGGACATGCGATCGCAGCCGCGAGCACGCTCTCGACCTGCTGCCAGCGCTCCGCTGACAAGGGGGGGTGCGGAGAGATGCGCTCCGTCACGTCTGCAGCTCCCGATTGAGCCAGGCCCGCGCCGTCGACCATTCTCGCTTGACGGTCGCGGCGGACACGTTCAACGCTTCGGCGGTCTCTTCCACGCTCATCCCGCCGTAGAAGCGGCACTCGACGACCTGTGCTTGACGCGCGTTCATGAGCGACAGGCGGGACAGCGCCTCGTCGAGGGCCACCAGATCGTCGCTGCGCTCGTGCGCAATCGCCAGCGCGTCATGGCCATCGAGTGACTCGATCGGCTGGCCGCCGCCTCGCTTGTATCGCCGACGCGCGACGGCGTAGTCGATGAGGATGCGGCGCATCGCCTGCGCGGCGACGGCGAGAAAGTGCGCGCGGCTCTGCCACTGGATGCGATTGAGCTTGTTGAGCTCGAGCCAGGCCTCGTGCACGAGGGCGGTGGTGCACAGGGTATGACCGTCACGCTCGTTGCGAAGCTTGCGAGCCGCGATGTGGCGGAGCTCGTCGTACACGAGCGGGAACAACTGCTCTATCGACATGCGGTGTACATCACCGGGGAACGGCCGATCATACGCCGACGAGAGACCCGGCTATCTTAGAGATCGCAAACGGCCGTGCTGGCACGACAGGCATCGCCGTTGTCGAGCCGCCATCCGTGAGCCGGCGTGTTTTGCAGGGACAATGTGAGAGGTGAACGGAGAACCGATGCTCCCCCGCCTCGAGGTTGGAGGCGTGAGCCGCCTCGTCGAGGTGGTGTGCCTGCTCGGCGCAGCGGTGTTCCTCGTGGTGCACGGCTGGCGGCTGTGGGCGATGCTCACTCCACGATGGTGGATTCCGTTCCTCGTCGTGACCGCTGGCATCGCTGCGGATCTCGTGTCCGGCCTGGTCCACTGGGCCGCCGATACGTGGGGCCGCGAGACGATGGCGTTCGTCGGCCCGCGCTTCCTCCGCCCGTTTCGCGTCCATCACGTCAACCCGGACGACTTTCTGCGTCGGAGCTTCATCGACTGCAACGGCGACGTCGCGATGCTGACGCTTCCGCTGCTACTCGCCGCGATGTGGATCCCGCTGGACAGCGGTTGGGGCCTCGTCGCCGAGGTGTGGGTGGTTGCGTTCGTGGTTTGGACGCTCCCGACGAATCAGGTCCACCAGTGGGCACACATGCCCGAGCCACCGCGCGTCGTCCGCTGGCTGCAGCGGCATCGCGTGATCCTCAACCCGGAGTCACACGACCGCCATCATGTATCGCCCTATGCCGTGAACTACTGCATCGCCACCGGATGGTGTAATCGCGCGTTGGCGACCATTCATTTCTTCCCCACGCTGGAGCACGTGATTACCCGGCTGACCGGGTGGCTGCCTCGCGACGATGAAGCGACGCTGGCGGGGGGACCATGACACGATGGCGCCTGAGCCTGCGGTCCATCGAGCCGAGAACGTTCGGCTCCGGGTGGATCGGTGGGGTCCTGTCGATCGCGTTCGGGATGATTGGGCTCGGCGCCGTGCTGTGCTTCCACTTTCCGTCCATCCTGACGGTGCCCGAGCTGCGTGGGCTCTATCCCCTTCCCTACGTTCGCGCGCTGCTGCACCTGACCCTGGTCGCCGCCTTCGGGCTCGGCGTCCTCAGCGTCTGCTTGCGACAGAACAAGGCGCTCGGACTCGCGGGCATGTCGTTCACGCTGGTCGCGGCGCTGCTCGGTGGCTCGCGCGTGCCGCTCGACGGCGAGCTGAGCCAGGGGCCGTTTCTCGGTCTCGACTGGTTTCTTCTGAACTTGATCGTCTATACCGCGTTGTTCGTCCCGCTGGAACGGCTCTTCGCGCAGCGGCCCGAGCAATCACCGTTTCGTCACGGTTGGCGGACCGATCTCGCATACTTCTTCGTGAGCTCGCTCTTGCTGCAGGTCACGACGCTGCTGACCATGCAGCCGGCGATGGTCTTCTTCCAGTGGGCGGCCAACCCGACGCTGCAGGCCTGGATTCAGGGCCAGCCATTCCCAATCCAGTTCGTCGAGATTCTCGTCATCACGGACTTCGCCCAGTACTGGATCCATCGCGCGTTCCACGCCGTGCCTTTGCTATGGCGCTTCCATGCGGTCCATCACTCGGCCGAGGCCATGGATTGGCTCGCGGGCTCGCGCCTCCACCTCGTCGACGTCGCGGTCACGCGCGGGCTCACCTACGTCCCCGTGTATATCCTCGGGTTCAGCCCGGCGGCGGTGTTCGCGTATGTGGCATTCGTGAGCGTCCAGGCCACGTTCATCCACGCCAACGTTCGCATCCGGTTCGGTGCGCTGCGCTGGCTGCTGGCGACACCGCAGTTCCATCACTGGCATCACGGCGCCGAACGGGAAGCCGTCGACAAGAACTTCGCCGTGCACTTACCGGTGCTCGACTGGCTGTTCGGCACCTTCCACTTGCCCAAGGATCGCTGGCCGGCGGCGTATGGGCTGGCCGGCGACCAGAGGATGCCCTCCGGCTATCTCCGACAGTTCCTCCATCCCTTCCGCCGGACCCACTAGGGAATTTCACAGATGGTTTGTCCGAGAGTCTCTGAATCGGCGAAATCTGCGTCCAACTCAATCTGTGCAAACTCGTGCCCTACTTCTGTTTGGTGAACGCCAGCTTCACGGTCTTCGCCTCCTTGCCACCACCGGTGATGTGCCAGTCCTGATCCAGGTGCGTGGCGTCCACGAAGCGCCACGTCGTGGAATGAAAGTGCCGCGGCTGCACGTCGAGGTTCGTCGCGTCCCGCAGTTCGAACACCAGGCTGCGCGGGTCCGCTGCCGACGGTGTGACCGTGTAGCGAAGCTGATTCTTGAAATCGCAAAAATGATCCGCGTGCAGCTCCGAGCCGACCATGTAGAACACGGTGGCGGTGAGCTGCTCGCCCTTCTTCCACTCCTCGTGCAGCACCGCGCTGCCAAATGCCATCGGGCGGAAGATGTTGATCATCGTGTCCTGCCCTTCCGGCGCGTGCCACTCGCCGGTCAGTCCCTTGATCTGCTCGAAGGCCGTGGCGCCGCCCGCGGTGTTTGGAGATTGCGCGTACAGAGGGATGCGAACGAGCAACGCTGTCAGCAGGAGGTGCACGAACAACAGGATGATCTTCATCGGGTTCTCCTTAAATTGTATCGATACAATCGATGCGATATTGCTGTTTGTATCGATTGATTCGATCTACGATGGCGAATCAATTTTGTTTCACGCCTCTTTGTATCGATACAATGTCGACGAGGTGCATGGAGATCATGCCTAGCGACAACGGCAGCTGGACCCCGCAGGTCGCCGAAGGCGGAGGCTCATGGGCGGCGCGGCTCGCCGAGGCAATCGCCACGGATGTCGCCTCGGGCCGCCTGGCGCCTGGCGACCGACTGCCGACGCAGCGCGCGCTGGCGCAGCAGCTCGGTATCACCACCGGTACCGTGAATCGTGGCTATGCGATTGCGGAACGCGCGGGGCTGGTGACCGCGGAAGTCGGGAGAGGCACGTTCGTCGCCGCCTCGGCGGCGGCCGATATTCCGGCGGCGGGCAAGGCCCGTGACGCGAGCGGCGCCATCGACCTGGCGCTGAACTACCCCGCCGGCACCGACGCGGAGCAGGCGCTCACGAAGACCCTGCTCCGCTTGTCGGAAAGCGACTCACGCGGCCTGTTGGGGATCGCACCGTACGCAGGCCACACCACGCACAGGGCGGCGGGCGCGCGCTGGCTCGGCCGATTCGGGCTCTCCGCCACGAGTGACGATGTGCTGCTCTGCACGAGCGTGCAGCACGGACTGGCGGCGACGCTGGCGGCCCTGACGGTGCCTGGCGACACCGTGCTCACGGAGAGCCTGACGAGCCCGGGCGTCAAGGCGTTGGCCGCGATGCAGCATCTGCGCCTCGTCGGCGTGGAGGGTGACGCGGATGGACTCCTGCCCGATGCGCTGGCTGATGCCTGCCGCGCCACCAACGCGCGTGTGCTCTACACCATGCCCACGCTGCACACGCCCACGACGACAACGATGTCGGCGGATCGACGGCGGGCGATCGCGCTCGTGCTCGAGCAACAGCGCTTGATTGCCATCGAAGATGATGCCTGGGGGTTTCTTGCGGCCGGTACCGTGGTCCCGCTGCGGACTCTCGCGGCCGACCGGGTTGTCTATCTCACCAGCGTCTCGAAGTGTCTGGCGCCTGGTCTCCGTGTCGGCTACGTCGTCCCGCCAGCGTCCCTGCGCCACGCGGTCACGGCGTGCATCGGTGCCATGACGTGGACCGCTCCCTTGCTGGTTGATGTGGTGGGACGATGGATCGACGATGGCACGGCGGCGGTCATCGTGGAACAGAGGATCCGCACCGCGCACGAACGCCGACGACTCGCGGAGACCGCGCTCGGATCGACGCTGGCCGCGTCAACGCTGCCCTCGTTCCACGTGTGGCTCCCCTTGCCGGAGCCGTGGCGCGTCGACGAAATCGTGGCGCAGGCCGGCGCGCTCGGCGTGTCGCTGGCGCCGACCGACAGCTTCGTCCCCGGGCGCGCGCC
>DAINCF010000474.1:0-5660 GCA_036732565.1 Vicinamibacterales bacterium | reverse complement strand
GGCGTTTGCCGGCGGCGGCGGCGAGGCCGAGCGCCGGTATCTCGAGACGCTGGAGCTCGTCGTCCGTCAGCAGATCGCGCAGTCCGCGTGGTTGTTCAGGAAGCGGCAGCCGCGCCTGCACATCACCTATCTGTCCACGGCGGACGAAGTGGACCACGCCTGGTACGGGCTCGACCGGGCCGGCGTGCGTCCGTTCAGGGAGTTGCGGCGGTGGGCCTACATGGCCATCGAGCAGGCGGTGCAGGCGTTCACGTCGCTCGCCACGCCCACGGACCACATCGTCATCACGAGCGATCACGGCATGGCGGCCGTGACGCGGCTCATCGCCGTCGACCGGCTGCTCGATGCGGCGGGCCTGCGCCCGATTGCCAGTTCAGTGCACTCCTGTCTCGTGCTGAACACCACCGATCGCAAGGACGGCACGATTGCCCCAGCCGATCGTGACGCGGCGGTCGAACGCGTGCGGCGCGCGCTCGCCGATCTGCGCACCGCGGCGGGAACACCGGCGGTGGCCAGGATCTACGCGACGCGAGAGGAGATGTCCGAGCTCGGCCACGACGGACCGGGCGGGGCCGATCTCTGCTTCGATCCCATACCCGGCGTCGGTATCGGAGAGTCGGGAACGGATGCCGTGGTCTCCGACGTGCATCCACCACGCGGAGAGCACGGCCTGGACTCGTCGCGTCCCGATATGAAGGCCATCCTCATCGTCAAGGGACCGCGCGTGGGCGCGGGGCGGAACTTCGGCCCGTTGCGCAGCATCGCCGTGGCCCCGCTCCTCTCGGACCTGCTCGGCATCCAGCCGCCGCGCGACGCGACCGGCGTCTCCCCGCTCGCGAGAGCTCCCTGGTAGCGCACCACGTCCCAGGCGCGACGACGAGCGCGCAAGCGGACTGCTCAGATGTCCTTTATTGTCGAGAGTTCACATCCACGCGCAAGGCGTCGTGCGTCGGTCAGTCAGTCCTTCGAGTGGTGGCGAGCGCGCAACGCATGGTTTACAACAGACCGCGCGATCCTGCGACCGACGGCGGCGCCGTCCTCGTCGGAGGACCGGTAGTGAATCCCTGCATAGATGCGGGCCTCGATCACTTCGTCCACGCCTTCACTCAGCCTGGCCCACTGGCGCTCGAAGCCCGGATTCGTCGCGCTCGTGACGACGATCGGTTCGCTGGGCTCGTCACCAAACAGCAGCTTCAGAGCGGTCGCCATCGCGCTGCTGTTCGTCGAATGGCCGGACAAGTACTCCGGATGCTGCGGCGTCGGAAACAGCGGCGTCCACACGGGATCGGCCTCGGTGCGGACGTTGTCGTCCGCATCGCCGTTCTGGATAGCCGTGATGGGGCGCCAGAAATTGAACGTGTACTTCGCCTCCCAGCACGCGATGCTCGCATCGGCGGACGCGAGGTACATCAGGGCGAACGCACGCGCCGTCGCCGATAGGTCCAGACCGCGCGCGGCTATCAGCTGGCGCGCGACGAGGTTCCAGATGGGCGCCGGCGGGGCCAGCCAGAAACGTGCGATCTCGGTCTGCTCATGCGTCCGCGTGGGGCTGGTCAGCGACCCAAGCTCCTTCACCTCGTTGTAGTCGCGCGCATAACGCCGACTGTGAAGCGGCGGCGGAGCATCGGGTCCGAACTGTGAGAGGTTTCGCAGGACCCACGGGGTGACATTTTTCCAGCCGGGCAGCACGGGTGGGGCAGCGCCAACCGATACCCACACACCGGGATCCCCTGCCCCCGGGGCGCTATAGGGAAACTGCGCCTGCGCCGAACCGTCGCTCGATCGAAACGCGAGGATCAGGTCCGCGACGGCTGCGCCGAATGCGACGCCTGGATCGCTATCCGTCAAACCGTGCGCGGCGAGCGACGCCGCGCGCGCCGTGCGCAACGCCGACTCCTGTGCAGGCAGGAGACCGAGGAGGGCGCGGTGGGCCGCGCCGATCGCCGCCGCTTCCGGCGCTCCCCACGGGGCGCAGCGGATCGAGAGATAGGTTCGGTAGTCGCAGGTGATGGCGTTCACTGCGTCGTGCACGGAGACCTGCACGATGGTCATCGTCCGTATCTGGGGAACCGGCCCCTGACCCGCGGTGACCGTTGCGGCGAGCGCGATCTGATTCCACTCCATCACGGCGTCGTCGGCGGTTGCCAGAATGGGGTTCAGAAGCAGAGCCACGAGCACCATGGTTGGGGCGAAGTACTTCTTCATGCGAATCTCCCTTCGACGGACTGCGTTGTCGCGATCACGCGACTCACGGTATGGAGGGAAGATCCCCAGCGGAAGTGCAACGAGCGGACCGAACCGGTTCTTTTTTTGGACTGGCTCGGGGGAACCGGGCGTGCCAGGATGCGGCATGCAGAAATACGGGCAGTACTGTCCCGTCGCACGGGCGTCCGAGATCCTGGCGGATCGATGGACACCGCTCATCGTGCGGGAGCTCATTCTCGGCAGCCATCGTTTCAACGAGATCGAGCGAGGGCTGCCTGGAATCTCGCGATCGCTGCTCGCGTCCCGTCTTCGCGACCTGGAAGATGCGGGCGTCGTGGAGCGACTGCCCGGTGCGCAACCGAAGGTAACGGCGTATCACCTCTCTGAAGCCGGGAGAGACCTCAAGACGGTCATCGAAACGCTTGGCGCGTGGGGCGTCCGATGGGCCTTCGGCGAACCGCGGCCCGAGGAGTTGGACGCGGGACTATTGATCTGGAGGATTCACCAACGCATCAATCGCGAGCTGCTGCCGGAACGGCGTACCGTCGTCGAGTTCGATTTCACGGGACCCCGCGCACGACGAGTGTGGCTCCTGCTCGAGCCTCGAGAGGTCTCGGTCTGTGTGACTCCTCCAGGGTTCGATTCCGATCTCATCGTCCGCACGGATCTCGCGTTCTTCTATCGTGTCTGGTTGGGACACGTCGACTACGACGCCGCCGTTTGCTGTCGCTCGGTGATTGTCGAGGGGCTTCCCGCGCTGGCGAGGCAGCTGCCGCGGTGGTTGCTGTGGAGTCCGATGGCGCGTTTCGTGCGGGAACGCGCGCTGGCGGTGGGCCGGAGCTAGTGGTCAGCCAACTTTGCCTAGCACAGCACCGGCTATGTGGTATACTCCCTTCAGTTTTCTGACAGCTGCGCTATCGGCCTCCCGCATCAGATCCGAGTTTCTCGCCTCTCCTGCGTCTTGTCGCTGAGCATTCCGCTCGAGCCTGCCATCAGATCTAGTCGCATCCATGAGATGCAGGAGTAGTTCATGAGCACCAAACTATATGTCGGCAATCTGCCGTACGAAGCCACCGAGTCCGACTTGCAAGCGCTGTTCGAGAGCGCCGGACCGGTGAGCACCGTCAACATCATTCGCGACCGAGCCACGGGCCAGGCGCGAGGATTTGCCTTCGTCGAAATGAACGACGTCGAAGGCGCACGGCGCGCGATCAGCGAGCTCGACAAGCACCAGTACGGTGGGCGCAGCCTGACGGTCAACGAAGCCAAGCCGATGGCGCCGCGCCAGAACGGCGGCGGATTTGGCGGTCGCCAGTCGCGCGAAGCGCGCTGGTAAGCCGATAGCGCCTCGTCCCCTGTCGACAGCCCGGATCTTCAAAAGGGATCCGGGCTGTTGTGTTCGAGCACCAGCCGGTGACCGTCGCACAGCGCTGCCCTAGCCTGTGTCGAAGGTTGAGGTAACACGAGCTGGATGCCATCGTCTCGATTTCCCTTCCCGCAAGACACGCTCGACATGCCGGTCCTCCAGGTGCACGCTCTGGAGCAGACGGGCGTGGGGTCCGCCTTCAGGCGGACCGCGCTGTGACCTCCTCGTAAACTTCGTCAAGTTGGCCTGGACGCTGCGTCCTTATCTAGTAGACGCTCGATTTTCGCGCACCTCCATGCTTCGACCCCAACCTTGGCCTCCGTCAACGCATCGTTCATCCGTCGAAGAGGACGCTGACGGACTCGCCGACGTGGACTCGTCGAATCGTCTCCGCGAGGAGCGGCGCGACCGACAGGATCGTCATGTTCGGCAGCCGCTTCGCCGCTGGAATCGGCACGGTGTCGGTGGTGACGATTTCGGCGATATCGGACTGTGAGCCAAGACGCGCGATGGCTGGCCCGGTGAAGAGGCCGTGCGTGCAGGCCACGGCGATCCGCTTCACCCGGCGCTCGCGGAGCCGATCCAGCAGCTCGACGATCGTGCCGCCGTTGGCGATCTCATCGTCGAGGACGATGACGTTCTTGCCCGCGACGTCGCCGACCAGCGCGTCGATGACCACACGATCGTCGCTCAGGCGTTTCTTGCTCCCGGCGGCCAAGGGCACCCGCAGACTCCGCGCGAAGTGGGACGCCGCCTTCGCATTGCCGAGGTCCGGCGAGACGACCACCGTGTTCTTCCAGCGTTGCCGGCGAAAGTGCCGGGCGAGCACCTCGAGCGCGTTCATGTGATCGACCGGCACGCTGAAGAACCCGTGCACCTGCGGGGAATGCAGCGTCATCGCGAGCACGCGGCTGGCGCCAGCCGCGACCAGGAGATCGGCGACCAGGCGTGCCGCAATCGAGATGCGCGGCGCGTCCTTCTTGTCGGACCGCGCGTACGCGAAGTGCGGGATGACGGCGGTGATCCGCGCGGCTGACGCGCCTCGTGCCGCGTCCAGCATCAGCAGCAGCTCCATCAGATGATGCTGCACGGGCGGCGTCAGCGGTTGAACGATGAACACGTCGGCCTCGCGGCAGTTGGCTTCCAGCTGCACGCCGAGGCAATCGTTGCTGAAGGTCGAGGTGGTGGAGGAGCTGAGGCGAATCTTCAGCCGCTTGCACAGCGCCCGCGCCAGGTCAGGATGCGCCTGCCCGCTGAAGACGACGATTCTGTTCATAGGACACGGAGCATCATAGCCGGCCGCGCACTTTGCGTTCCCATCAGAGATCTGTCATGCTCGTATTGGGAACCAATATGAACGCCAAGACCGAAGTCTGGCAGGGCACGCTCGCCCTCATGGTCCTCAAGACCCTCAACGCCATGGGACCGCAGCATGGCTACGGCATCGCGCGTCGGATCGAGCAGACCAGCGACAACCTGCTGTCGATCAACCACGGGACGCTGTACCCGGTGCTGCTGAAGCTCGAACAGGAAGGCGCCATCGCCTCGCAGTGGGGCGTCTCGGACAACAATCGGCGCGCCAAGTTCTACCGGATCACCAAGACGGGGCAGAAGCAGTTGACGTCGGAGCTGACCCAGTGGGCCCAGGCGGCCGACATCATCGCCCGCTTCGTGGCGCTGAAGGGATCGAAGGCATGATCCGCGCCCTGCGGCGCTCGTGGAATCGACTCCTCGGAAGCCTCCACCTCCGACATCCGGACCGCGATCTCGCAGACGAGCTCGAATCCCATATCCACTTGCTCGCCGAAGAGCACATGCACCGCGGCCTCGCCCACGACGAAGCCTATCGTCGGGCTCGACTCCAATTCGGCAACGTCGAGTCGGCGAAGGAAAGCTGTCGTGACCAGCGCGGTCTCCCGGCCCTCGACGCGGTGCTGCAAGACCTGCGCTACTCCTCGCGCGTCATTCGCAAGAACCCCGGCTTCGCCACGGTCGCGATCCTCTCGCTGGCGCTTGGCATCGCCGCCAATACGGCGATCTTCTCGCTGGTCAACGGCGTGCTGCTGAAGCCGCTCGACTACAGGGGCCC
>DAINCF010000473.1:0-5668 GCA_036732565.1 Vicinamibacterales bacterium | reverse complement strand
GGGCGCGCGGCGGCATCAGGCGGCGCGTGATTTCCGGGAGAACGGTCAGAGATACCGTCGCGATGCCGCGGGCTTCGAGCGCACTTTGGACCAGACTCACGGTCTGGTGGCAGAACGGTCACACCGGGACGAGCAACGCGACGTCCACCTGATCCTCGACGAAAACACCGGCCGCGTGCGGCGCCGTCTCGGCACGCAGGCGCCCCGGCGCCGTGATGGATCCCATGAAGGACAGATGACGAGGCGCGACGTCGCCGATGGCGCCGGCCGCCGCCAGCTCCCGCACACGATCCAGCGGGAACGCGACGTTGCGATCGCGATCGACGGCCGTGCGATCGAATGCCTCACTGCGATGCTGGACCTGCAGCGTCTGGGGGTCGACGTCGCCGGCGATGACCCGGAACGTCACGTCGCCACCGCGGGCGAAGAGGTCGAACGGCACGTGCTCCACGCCGACCAGGCCGGCCGTGGTCACGAGCGCAACCCGGGATGCCGTAAGCGGTTTCCGCGCGACGGCGCACGGCACCGGTTGCACCGAACGCCACTTGTAGGTCCTGAGGAGCAGCCGGTAGCGAAATGGAAGGTCTTCGACGCGCACGCGTTCAGCGTACAACGGGCGGTCGCGTAACGTCGTACAGGGCGCCATCCGGGGCGCGCTCGAAGTGCTCGACGATGCGGTCGCGGCGCGCCAGCATCGGCACGATCTCCCCGTCTCTCAGCCACTGGCCGGCTGCCTGTCGGATTTGTTCAGCATCGAGCGCCTTCAGCCTGGCCAGCAGCTGCCGGTCGCAGCGCGTCAGGTTCTCCCGGCTCCGGAGGTCCTCACCGCGCCGGAACGCGCGGGTGTGATCGATCATCCACACTTTCCAGCCGCGATCGATCAGCATGTTGCCGAGGTTTCGATCCGTGTTCTCGATTAGCTGATCGAAGATCCGCAGCGTCCACAACTGGCGATTCCACGCCAGGAGATCGGGCGCGACGACCTTCTTCTTGTAGCGCTCTCCCTCATCCATCATCACATCGTCCACCCACCACGTGAACGACGCGTCTTGCCCTTTGTACTTGCGATGCACGGTCACCGGAATCATGCCGAGGTCGAGCAGGATGTCGAGATGATAGGCGGCCAGGTTGTAGCGCCACGAGTCTCTGAAACCGAGCTCCGTGCCCTTCGTGCCCTCGAAGATCGCTTTGTACTGGTCAACGACCTGGATGCTGGCGTCGTGAGTGTAGACGCCGTCGCTCAGCGTGGCGCGCACGGTGCCGGTGATGCCCTTGGAGACGCGCCGCTCGCGGGTGATCTCGGCGCGTTCGAGAAACGCCGTCTGCTCGGCCCGGGTGAGCGTGGTGACGGCGACCGGCGCCGCGGGTGGCTGGGCCTGAGTGAGCCCGAGGTTGCGCGAATCGAGAGGCGTGCCAGGAGCGGACGCGAAGGGGCTTGCCGCCAATACCGTCACGGCGACGCCGAGAACGACGACCGGAAGCAGGGACATGCGCACCTCCGGGCACATAGTGGCCGGGGTGGCCGCAGCGTTTCAACAGAAATAAGAACGGGGTTCTAGGGTTCTACGCCGTGGAGGCGAGCGCCTGGGCGCGGGCGGCGACGGCCTCGAGGTCGCCGCTGCGGATCGAGGTCGACGAGAAGCCCTTGCCCGTCTCGTAGAACACGACCTCGGCGCCGACGAAGTTGTGGCTGCCATCCAGCTCCTCGCGCAGCAGCCACCCGCCGGTGTTGCAGAACCGAACCTCGCGGCCCTCGATGGTGTCGATGAGCTCCTGGTCCCCCCACGCAATCGGCTGGTGCGTGTGGCCAAAAACGACGTGCGACGGCATCGGAATGTCGATGCCATGCTCGCGGGAGAGCTGTCGAATCTCGTTGATGCTGTAGTGGAAGTAGCGGCGGAAGCGGTCGCGCACCTGCGGGCGGTTCATGAACAACCGGCTGTAGCGCGCCTGCTCGGTGGTCGCGAGCGCGTTGAGGAGCCACCGCTTCATCCACCGGAGCACGTAGCGCTCCGCGGCCCGGCGCATCCGCGACACGTGCGCCCGCTCGGCCAGCATCCGTGCTTCGATGCGATCCAACGACTTCGCCAGCACGGCGACCCGGCCGGCCTCCACTTCCTGTTGAATGCGCCGGACCAGGTGCGTCAGCGGCGCCGCCTGACCGATGCCGGTGCAGGCCAGCTGATTGAGCGGCAGGTTCATGCCCACGAGCTCCTGCAGCGTCGGTTCCCCTGGCGTCTCCAGCGGCACCTCGTCGCCCGCGAACTGCAGCAGCCAGTCCGATGCCAGCGCCCAGTAGGCCTCGAAGTAATGGCCGTGCGTCACCAGCACGCACTCACCGGCGTCGCTCACGAGATACAGATTCGGGTAGGCGAAGTTGAACGTCAGCTTGCGTCCCTCGGCGCGAATGCCGCGCCGCGTGGACCGCCGCCGCGTGATGTGGTCGAAGAACAGGTTGCCGTACTTGGCGCGGTTGTCATGCCACTCGGGCTTGGGCGTCACGTCAGGCAGCGTGAACTTCTCTGCGGGATCGGCGCGACGGTCATCCAGGACGCCTGGCACCGAGCGCTTGAACGCGCGCGGCAGCTCGCCCTGTTTGAGCTGGTTGATGACGTTCACCTGGTGCTCGACGATGTGCCAGATGTCGAAGTCGTGATTGCCAGGAATGTAGATCAGCTGCTCGGCGAGACCATCCTGCTGAAGTTGGGTGAAAAACACTTTCGCGTGGCGGTACGCCTTCTCGTAGCTCGCCACCGAGAAGTCGAGCACGTCGCCGAGGAGGATGAGGTAGTCGACCTTTCCGACCGCGTCCCGGAACAGGTCATACGCTGGGCCGAGGACGACGCTGCCGTGGGCGTCCTCGCGGACCAGGGTGCACAGGTCGTCGCCGAAGTGGGTGTCCGAAACGATGGCGGCGCGCACTTAAGTCCCTCGTTCTCAGTAAGATATCGTATCCGCATCACGTCGCCGTGACCACGATATGACGCTCGGGCAAACGGCCTAGCCCTGCCGGCGTCCTGTCGCGGAAGCGAGGCGTCCCGGATTCGGACACTCACGAGCGCCGACTTACGGGTTAACAACGGCTTAACCCCTGTTTTTGTTCCGTTTGACGGAACCTCGACCCGTGGCACGGCGTTTGTGATACATGAGGCAAACGTCTGCCATCTCTTTGGTGGGTAAGACTCGTCTAACGGTGCGTATCAACAGTGGCGCAACCGTCTGCCGAGTGCTCGGGGAGCAGTATGGGACCGTTCCTACGGAACGGTCCAGATGCACTCTCAAAAGTAGACTCCGCTAACGGACAAAACGACATGGACATTCAGCGACCTGCCTCCGTGGCGCGGCAGAAAAAGCTCCGTCGGATCGCCTTCGTCGTCACGGGCGTTGTGATCATCGGGGTCGTCTCGGTGGCGCTGGGGCAGCTGCAGCCGGCTGCGCCGACCGTCGAAGCGGCTACCGTCTGGCGCGAGACCGTCAAGCGTGGACCGATGCTGCGCAGCGTGCGCGGCCTCGGCACGCTCGTTCCCGTCGATGAGGCCCGCCGGTGGATTCCGGCGTACACGCAAGGCCGCGTCGAGCGGATCATCATGCGGCCCGGCACGCTGGTCAAACCTGACACCGTCATCCTCGAGCTGAGCGATCCGACGGTCCAGCAAGCCATGAGTGACGCCGAGCAGCAGCTGCGCGCGGGCGAGGCCGACTACGCCAGCCTCGATGCGAAGCTCCAGACCGAGCGGCTCAATCAGCGCTCGGTCGCGGCCACGGTGGAGGCGGACTTCCAGCAGGCCAAGCTCGATCGCGAGGTCAACGAAGGCCTGGCCAAGGACGGTCTGGTCTCCAATCTCATCCTCAAGCAATCGGTCGTCCGGTCCGACTCCTTGGCCGTGCGCAACCAGATCGAACAAGACCGTCTCAAGGTCGCGGAAGAGAACATCAAGCAGCAGCTTCTCGCCCAGAAGGCGCGCATCGATCAGCTGCGGTCGCTCTACGAGCTGCGGCGATCGCAGGTCGATCAGCTTCGCGTGAGGGCCGGCATGGAAGGCGTGCTGGAGCAGGTGCCCGTGGAAGTCGGCCAGCAGGTCGTCGCCGGCACCAACCTCGTGCGCGTCGCCGACCCCACGCGGCTCAAGGCCGAGCTGCGCATCGCGGAGACCCAGGCGCGCGATCTCACCATCGGTCAAATTGCCCAGGTCGACACGCGCAACGGCATCATCCAGGGCAAGGTGATCCGCATCGATCCGTCGGCCGCCAACGGCACGGTCACCGTGGACGTCGGCCTCGAGGGCGCGCTGCCACGCGGCGCCCGGCCGGACCTCAGTGTGGACGGCACGGTTGAACTCGAACGGCTGGACAACGTCCTATTCGTTGGGCGGCCCGCGTTCGGGCAGGAACAGAGCACGGTCGGCCTGTTCAAGGTGAATCAGGAAACGGGCGAGGCGAGCCGCACCCAGGTGCAACTGGGCCGCAGCTCGGTGAACACCATCGAAATTCTCGGCGGCCTGGCCGAAGGGGATCAGGTGGTGCTGTCAGACATGTCGGCGTGGGATCAGTTCGATCGCATTCGACTGCGATAGAGATTGGGCCGGCCTGAAGGCCGGCCCCTACGAAGAGCGGTACCGAAACGTACGTAGCGGCCGGCCTTTAGGCCGGCCGAATAAAGGAGCCGTGACGATGAACGCTTCAGCGCAACCCCTCATCCATCTCGACGGGATCAAGAAGGTGTTCTTGACCGACGAGGTCGAGACGCACGCCCTGTCCGGCATCCACCTGGAGATTCAGCAGGGTGAGTACGTCGCCATCGCCGGCCCGTCGGGGTGTGGTAAGTCGACGCTGCTCGCGATCCTCGGCCTGCTCGACACGCCGAGCGAGGGCACCTATATGCTGAACAGCCAGCAGGTGGCGAACCTGTCGCTGTCGGAGCGGGCGCGGGTGCGCAATCGCGAGATCGGGTTCATCTTCCAGAGCTTCAACTTGATCGGCGACCTCACGGTGTTCGAGAACGTCGAGCTGCCGCTCATCTATCGCGGCATGAAGGCGTCGGAGCGCCGGGAGCGCGCCAACGCCGCGCTCGAGCGCGTCGGCATGGCGCATCGCGCGAAGCACTTGCCCTCACAGCTCTCCGGCGGTCAGCAGCAGCGCGTCGCGGTTGCCCGCGCCGTCGGCGGACAGCCGTCGATCCTGCTCGCCGACGAGCCCACGGGCAACTTGGACTCGAAGAACGGTGAAGCCGTGATGGACCTGATGCGCGAGCTGCATCGCCAGGGCGCGACCATCTGCATGGTCACCCACGATCCGCGCTACGCCGCGCACGCCGATCGATCGATTCACCTCTTCGACGGTCGTGTCGTCGAAGAGAACGCGGCCGTTGTTTAGGCGAGGCTCCGCTTCCGATCGGAACCAGATGCGGTGCGTCTCCGCCTCGCTCAACGCAGTATTGCTTGGCCCCGCCTCTGGCGGGGCGTAGACGGAGCTCTCGTGAGCGCCCTGGCCCAGGACGTCCGCTACACGCTGCGCTCGCTTCGGCGGTCTCCGGGCTTCACGCTGGTCGCGATCCTGACGCTGGCGCTCGGGATCGGCGGCACCACGGCGATCTTCACCGTCGTCGACGGCGTCGTGCTCCGCGAGCTGCCCTACCCCGCTGCCGATCGGCTCGTCTCGATCGTGCAGG
>DAINCF010000472.1:0-5693 GCA_036732565.1 Vicinamibacterales bacterium | reverse complement strand
GTTTTGCGGAAGCGCGCGTGGTGCAGGCCGCCGGAGAGTGAGCCGGCTTCCTCACGCAGCGTGCGATTGAGCTCGGGCTTGGAGCCCTGGAGCGCCGGCGCCATGCCGAAAAGCACCGCCGTGATGAGCGAGAGCAGCGCCGTGAACCCGGCGACGCGGAGATCGGGCGCGGTGGAGATGGACCGGGTGACGTTGTCCCACGGCAGCACGCTCATCAGCAGGTCGCCGAGCCAGATCGACATCACCATGCCGGCGGCGCCACCAGCCAGCGCCAGCACCACGCTTTCCATCATCGTCTGCTGCACGAGCCGTCGTCGGCCGGCGCCGAGCGCGAGGCGAATCGCGATCTCCTTCTGTCGCGCCGTCGCTCGCGTCAATAGCAAGTTCGCGACGTTGGCGCACGCGATGAGCAGCACCAGACCGACCATCGCCATCAGCACGTACAACGGCGAGGCGACCATCGAGCGCACATCCGACAGTCCACGCCCGGCGGGGTAGAGATCCAGCTGCTTGGCCCGGAACCGATCCTTGAAGGCTTGCGACGCCTCGGCGAATCCCGGCACCGCGACGATCTCGTGCTCGTTGATCTGGCGGTAGACCACATCCACCTGGGGCTTCGCGGTCGCCGCCGTGATGCCCGGCTTCACCCGTCCGACGATGTGGACCCATCGGCTCTGCCGATTGTCGAGGTCGTTCCACGTCGGCGTGAGCTCGGCCTTCATCATCAAGGGGACGAAGACATCCGGCGTCTGCACGCTCACGACGCCGGCAAAGCCGGACGGTGCGATACCGACAACGGTCATGGGCGTCGCGTTGATGGTGACCACTTGATTCAAGATCGTCGGGTCGCCGGCGAAGCGTCGCTGCCAGTACGACCAACTCACCATCGCGACCGGGTGGGCGCCCGGCGTCCGATCGTCATCCGCCGTCAGCGTCCGGCCAACGATGGCGGAGACGCCAAGCACGTCGAACGTGTTGCCCGAGACCAGCTCGGCGTTCACACGCTCCGCCTGTCCACGAAACGTGAGCGTCGCGCTGGTCCCAAAGCGCGCGACGAGACCCGTGAACACCTCATTGCGGTCGCGCAGGTCCGCGTACATCGGATACGAGAACGTGCGCTCGTCCTGCGTTCGACCGCGGAAGGTCCCCGGGCCGTCGAGCTGCACGAGCTCCGCGGGGTTCTTCACGGGCAGCAGCCGCAACAACATCTGGTCCATCAGCGAAAAAATGGCGGTGTTGGCGCCTATGCCCAGGCCGAGCGTCAGCACCACGACGATCGTGAAGGCGGGCGTGCGGAGCAGCGTGCGAAGGGCGTAGCGGAGGTCCTGGGTCAGGCTCGACATGACGTCATCGGTCTGGCGAACACCATGCCAACCCCGTCAATGGCGGCCAGGCTTCGCAGAATCGTGCATTCGCGTGGTTTTGCGCGCCGGAACGCCTGGCCAGTGCCCGATCGTGGGACGAAGCTGTCCGGCTCTGTGGTGATAATCTACGAGCGTTCTTCACCGATCGCCTCATCCACAGCCCTCATGGCCATTAGTTCGCCCTCGTCAACACCACCTCTCCCGGCGGAGGACCGCAAGCCTACCGTACGCCCTCGCACTCGAGTGGCCGTCGAGCGCTTCGTCGACCAGGCGCGCGAGTACGCACGCTACGACGCCCGGTTTCTTCGTTCCATCATCGGCCTCGGCGCGACCGCGGCCACGACCGGTCTTCGGCTGACCGGCCGGCGGGCGAAGGCCCTGCGGCTCGAGGCCACGATTCACCGGAACAACCTGTCGAGGACCGCCGATCGCGTGCTGGAGGGTCGGTTGCGCCACACGCTGGCGCACGAACGCGCGCTCATTCAGCAGCACGTCGACGAGCTGACGCCGCAACCCTCGACCGAAGCGCTGTTCAACGACCCCGCCCGGCTGCTCGGTCGCCGCATCCTGGCGGTGAAGTCGGCGCGTCCGGACGAAAAGGGCGTGCTCTTCCTCGACTATTTCTTCGTGTTTCCGATGTTCGCCCGTTGGTTCGACGTCAAGCAGATTGCGTCGCGCTACCACCTGGTGCTCGAGCCGAGCTGGTCGGGCTACTACGAGCTCGATCTCCTGTGTTATGCGGGCCTCGACTTCCCGGTGTTCGTGCAGAACTACGAGCCGCGCGATATCGCGTTTTTGGACGGTCTGAAGACCAACCTCATCTCGATTCCGATTGCCGCGAACTGGTGGGTGGACCACCGAATTTTTCGTCCCTTGCCAGACATGACGCGCGATGCCGACGTCTTACTGATCGCGGCCTGGGGACGATACAAGCGTCACGAGGCGTTCTTCGCCGCGTTGGCGAAGCTCCGCGCTCGCGGCGAGCGGCTGCGCACGGTGCTGTGTGGCTATCGCGGCGACATGACGCGTGACGACATCCTGAGGCTCGCGCGTGAATACGGCATCGCCGATCAACTGGAGATCTACGAGCGGATCCCGCTGCAGGAAGTGAACCGGCAGCTGAATCGCGCCAAGGTCAACGTGTTATGGTCGCGTCGCGAGGGCTTCAACCGCGCCCTGATCGAAGGCTTCTTCGCGGGCACGCCTGGCATTCTGCGGCAGGGCTTCAACTACGGCTATCGCTATCCCTACATCAACGCGCAGACCGGCGCGTTCGCCACCGAAAGCGGCCTGCCCGACCGCTTGCTGGAAATCTGTCGCAACGTCGATCGGTATGCGCCGCGCGACTGGGTCATGGCGAACATGAGCCCGGAGATCGCCATGCGCACGGTGGACGAGTACATCGGCCGCTACTGCGATCGCGCCGGCGAGAATTGGACGCCCGGTGGCCTCGCGGTCAAGACCACGGCGCTGGATCATATGAGCTACTGGGACGAGAGCCAGCGGCCGCGCTTCGAGGACGACTACGCGTTCCTGCGCTCGACGATCCGGACGCGTTAGTTCGACGTCTGCGTGACCTGCAGCGTCGCGCGATACGTCGTCGGGTCGGTGGGCCGGCTGGCCAACGGATACGGCTGCAACGTCGAGAGCTCCACTTCGTAGCCCTGATACGTCACCCGACGCCGTGTCGCGTCGACCGCCGCCAATTGGTAGCGGCTGCCGACGCCGCCGAGGGACAGGTTCACGCCGATGACGGCATCGCCCAGCTGCACGCACAGGGCATCCGCGGGGCACCGCGAGTCGGACACGACCTGCTCGAACAGCACCGTCAGGCCCAGCGCGTTGGCGGTTCCGCCGGGCGCGAGCGTGATGCTCGTGGTCGTGGGAGATGGCTGCGTCGGCGACGTGTCATCGCCGCATCCGGCGGCGACCAGCGCCAGAGCTACAATCAAAGGTAGAGCACGCATGCGCTCAGTTTACCCTTCGACGCCCTTCGACGTGGCCCATGGCTTGCCATGAGCAAGCCCTGAGCCTTGCTCGGTCCGAGCCGAATGGAAGCTCGAGCGCGGCACGATCATGAAGCCCAGCCCAGCGCGGCTGCCGCGCTGGGGATCCCGGGGAAGGAGCGTCGCACATGGTTTCTCGACGGGAGCTTTTGGCGGGCAGTGTGATGAGCGGCTTCACGACCCAAGACGCGCAGTCGCTGGAAGCTGCGAAACGGATCGGGGAGAATCTCGACCGACTCGAAACGCAACTGCGCACGATTGCCGATGGCGCGGCGCTCCCGGTCGGTAACGTCTCGAGGCTGCGAGAGGCGATGCAGATCTTCTTGCGTGCCAACGCCAAGTTCCCCGACTACTGCGAGGTCGGCATCGCGGTGTTCTTCGAAATCTACGACTGGCACGTCAAGAACCAGCGCGAGTTGATGGTCGGTCGCCAGCCCGACGGTCGCTACGGGCTGCAGTTCATGTTCACGCGCCTCATACTCCGACCCGACAGCGACGCCGGCTTCATCGGTTATCCGTACGACCTTCGCTGAGCCTCTCGAGCATGGCGTCGTGGAGCGCGCCGTTCGTGCTGACGGCGTCGCCTCCATCGATGGTGCGGATGCCGCGCCAATCGGTGAAGCGGCCGCCGGCTTCCTCGAGAATCGGAATCAGCGCCGCGCAGTCCCAGGCGTGCATCCGCGGATCGAGCATGACGTCGGCGCGGCCGGTCGCGACCAGGCAGTGTCCGTAGCAGTCGCCCCAGCCGCGCTGAATCGCCGTGCTCTCCAGCAACGCCCGCCATCGCTGGCCGAGGCGCTCCTCCACCTGCTGGCTGTCCGTGTAGGCGAGGCCGGCGTCGGCCAGCGACGAGACCGACGACACGCGCGCCAGCCGTCCGTTCCAGCGACAGCCCAATCCGCGAGCGGCGGCGACGGTTTCGTCCAAGGCAGGGAAGTGGACGACGCCCACGACGGGATCGCGGTCGATCTCGAGCGCCATCAGCACGCCGTAGAACGGCACGCCGCGAATGAAGGAGTTGGTGCCATCGATCGGGTCGACGATCCATCGATGCGATGCCTGACGATCGGCCTCGCCGAATTCCTCCCCGATGACCGCGTGTGAGGGGAAGCGACTTTCGACGAGGCGACGAATGAGCCGCTCGGCATCGCGATCGGCGATGGTCACGGGCGAGCCATCCCCCTTGCGGTCGACGGCGACACCGGTCTGAAAGTGCGCCAGCGTCACGCGTCCCGCCTGCCACGCCGCGTCGAGGGCGAAATCGAGAAAGGTCGACAGCGACGTCAGGAGCGTGCTCCCATCCAGCGGCCCAGCCGCGCCAGACCTTCGTCGATCTTGTCAGGCGTGGCGACGAGCGGGCCGAAGGACAGGCGCACGCCGTTGGTCAGCGACGGCCCGAACCCGCTGCCGGGGACGACGAGGACGCCCGTGGCCTTCAGCGCGGCCGGCACGAACTCGTCGGCGTTCATGCCGACGTCGACAACGGTGTAGAGTCCCCCCGCCGGTTGGAGCCGAGGACGACGAAGGTGCTCGTCGACGGCGGCGATCGTGATCCGGGCGGCCTCGCTGTAGCTGGCATTCGTCGCCCGCACATACTCCAGGAGCGATCCGTCGGCAATCGCCGTCTCCAGATACCGCGCCATCGTCATCTGCGACAACGTGTCGGGACAGAGGATGCTGCACTGCTGGACGCGCTCGAGTCCATCGATCACCTGCGGATCGGCCTCGACCCATCCGAGGCGACGACCCAGGCCGCGGGCCCATTTCGAATTCGAGTGAATGGCGACGAGCGTCGGATGATCGGCCGGCGACCACGCATAGTAGGGTGGTGGCGTCTCGAAAAACTGGCATTTGTACGCGAAGTCGATGGCCAGCCAGGCGCCCGCGTCCGCCGTCCGCGCCAGCATCGCCTCCGCGAGCGACTGCGGCAAGATCTGACTCGTGGGATTGTCCGGGGCGCCGAACAGGACCATACGCGGACGATGAGCGTCAAAGAGTCGGTTGAAGTCCGCGAGTGTCCGCTCCGGCGCTGACAGCGGTCGATACTCCCACGTCCGCGCGTCGAGCACGGGGAGGCGAACGATGTTCACGCCTGGTACGGCGAACGCGAGCTGCCCTTCGTAGTTGGCGTAGGTCGGATCGAGCAGCAGGACGGTGTCACCAGGATCCAGCAGGGTGCGAAAGAGATCGTGCGTGAGCTGGGTGCTGCCAAGGCCGATCGCGATGTGTTCGGTGCGGAGCCGCGGCACGCCGAACACGGCGTGCTCGAAACCGGCGATTTGCTGGCGACATTCCAGCTCGCCCAGGGTCGCCGTATACCCGC
>DAINCF010000471.1:0-5746 GCA_036732565.1 Vicinamibacterales bacterium | reverse complement strand
GCCGTGTACACGCTCCTCGCGCGCGCGACGCCCAGTGGGCCCGTGCTGGTCTCAGCGTCTGTCGGGGGCATCACGAGCTTGACCGTTCCCGGCGTCGGATCTGGGACGTACCACGTAACAGCGGTCGCCAACGTCGGCGGACAGACGAGCGCGGAGTCGAACCAGATCGTCGTTATGGTGCAGTAAGCGCAACGGGCCACTGCACCGCCCCCTGTCCCTCGCAGGACTGTCAACGACCACATTGGCCCTTGTAACGAGCATCAGTGGCGCCGTGCCGCCGGGAAGGTACACCTCTCCGTGCTGGCCGTGAACCCCTGCGGCTCGGGTCTCGAGACCGTGGCGCAGTCGGTCACGGTTCCGTAGGATCACACGGCGTCTACTCCGTCGGCGGTCGTCCCATCCTTCTGCAGCTCGCGGACGCCTGGCGTTGATACACCCCACGCAGGACCGTATAATCCCCGCGATACGAACGCGCGGATGACGGCCAGGCTCGTCGAGCCTTGGCATCGACGACGTCCCTGTCATCAGCGCGATCTGCGTTAGCCGCGTTATCTGCGTCATCGGTAGATCCGTGTGCTGCGTCGCGTCCGGCGCAGTGGAGGGAGTGTCATGAGCGCACGCGTCGGCCTCTTCGCAGTTCTGTGCCTGTCGTTGGCCCCCGGCACCGGCCTGGCCCAGTCGGCTTCCTCGACACTGACCGGCGCCGTCAAGGACACGAGCGGCGCCGTGGTGCCGGGCGCAACCGTCACGTCGCGGCACGTGGGCACCAACGAGACGCGCACGGTCATCTCGGCGGATGGGGGCCTTTACCGCATCACCAACCTTCCGCGCGGCGAGTACGAGATCACCGCGGAGCTCCCGGGATTCAAGCGTGTCCGGAGCGAGAACGTCCAGCTGACCGTGGGAGACACGGTGCGGCTGGACCTGGTGCTCGAACTGGGAGAAGTCACCGAGGAGGTGACGGTCACCGGCACCGCCTCGCTCATCAACACCGAGGAAGGGCGGATCTCATACCTGGTCGACGAGCGGCGCGTCAGCGAGCTTCCGCTGAATGGGCGCAACGTCATGCAGCTCGCCGAGCTGCAGCCTGGCGCCGTGTCGAACCCGGGCAACGCGGTACTGGGCGGCTCCGCCGGCGGCGATTCTGCCTTCATCAACGGCCAGCGGAACCGGGCGAACAACTTCCTGCTGGACGGCACCGACAACAACGACCAGTTCACGGCCGGCCGATCGGCGGTCAACCCTAGCGTGGATACCGTCCAGGAGTTCCGGATCGCCACCAACACGTTCTCGGCCGAGTTCGGCCGCAACAGCGGCAGCGCGATCCTCGTGGTCACCAAGTCGGGCAGCAACGATCTCCACGGCACGGCGTACGAGTTCCTGCGCAACGACGCGCTGGACGCCAAGACGATCTTCGCCACACAGAAGGACCCGCTCCGCTTCAACCAGTTCGGCGGAACGCTCGGCGGTCCCGTGCTGCCGAACCGGACGTTCTTCTTCGGCTCCTACGAGGGCCTGCGGATGACGCGCGGCGCGACCCTCCGCCGCACGGTGGAGACACCGGAGTACCGGCAGCTGATCCAGCAGCTCTATCCGAACTCCGTGGCGGCCTTCCTCTTCGCCAACTTCCCGTCTCCGCTTCCGACGACGAACATTCGCGATACTGGACGGCCGGTGCCGGGTCTAGCGACCGACAGCTCCATCAACAACCCTGGCGTAGTGAACAACCCGAACTACGTCCTGCAGAGCGGCACGTTGTATCGGAACGCCATTCAGACCACGCCCGACGGCATTCCGGATATCGGCGACGTGTTCATGCCGATCACCGAAACGACCGACAGGAATCAGCTCGGCATGCGGATCGATCACGAGGTCTCCGCCAGCCAGCACGCGTTCGCCCGGCTGATCTGGGACGACAGCGACGAGTCCGACAACCGGACGATTGTCCGGTCCGGGTTCGACCAGCCGGTCCTGCACCGGGCGCACAACTTCGCCGCGTCGCACACGTGGGTCAAGTCCTCCCGCATCGTCAACGAGGCGCGGTTCGGGTGGCAGCGGAAGAAGCGGACGCTCGACACGACGAATCGCGGCGTGCCAAACATCACGTTCGACGAAGGCGTGATCTCCTTCGGCAACCTGCCGACGAACCCGGCGGTCTTCGATACCAAGACGTTCCACTGGGCCGACACCGTCACCATGAGCTTCGGCAATCACAGCGTGAAGGCGGGCGGAGAGCTGCGGCACGTCCGCGACGACACGGATTTCGCCGTGCGGACGCCGGGCATGGCCTTCTACAGCATCCACGACTTCGCCGGCGACGAGCCGCGCGCCGTGACGGTGCTCGGCGTCGACCCGGCCACCGGCCTGATCGCACCCAACGTGCGGAATTTCCGGTTCTTGGAGACCGGGATATTCCTCCAGGACGACTGGAAGATCCACCCGCGGTTGACGCTGAATCTGGGAATCCGCCACGACTGGTTCGGCCGCCCCAGCGAGGCGAACGGGCTGCTCAACAACATGATTCTCGGCCCTGGCGCGGACATCTTCGAGCAGACGGCGAACGCGACGGTCGGCCGGGTGGATCAGGTGATCCCCGACGACTGGAACAACGTGCAGCCGCGGTTCGGTTTCTCGTGGGACGTGCTCGGCAACAGCCGCCTCGCGGTGCGTGGTGGCGCGGGCATCGCCTACGAACGGCTCTTCAACAATTCGATCCTGAACATCCGCTTCAATCCACCGGACTATGCCTTCGCCGCCGCCAACCCCGTTCAGGTGCCCGGGCATGCCGGCATTCCGATCGTCTACGGCCCAACCAATCCGGACGGCACGAGACGCAACGATGGGATCACGATCGAAGGCCCGAACACCAACCCGGGAGTCGTACCGGAGCTCGACATTCCGGGCAACATCATCGGGTGGAACCCGCGATTCGGGACCTCGCAGCAGTCGCTGAGGGTCCCCGACATGACGCGCGGCGACGCCCATAGCTACAACTGGTTCGTGGGCACCCAGTACGAGCTCGCGCACGAGATGAGCGTCGAGGCCAACTACCTCGCCAACCTGGGTCGCAATTACGGACGGCTGGTGGACTACAACACCGTGCGCGGCGATCTGTTCGATGGCCGGCTCGATCGTTTGAACCCGACCTTCGGCGGCATCAATTTCCGGGCGATGGTCGCTCGCACCGAGTACCACGGGATGCAGCTGCAATTCAACAAACGCTACGCGCGAGGCTGGTCCGGGCAAGCGTCGTACACACTCGGCCGCGCGATGGACTCGGGCTCGGACGTGCAGGTGGGCGGCCTGCCCGTCGACGCGCGCGATCTCGATCGCGAGTGGGGGCCGACCGATTTCGACGTGCGGCATCGATTCGTCGCCAGCGGGCTCCTCGAGCTGCCGTTCTTCCGGGACGCCTCGGGGCTGAAGCGAGTGTTGCTCGGCGGCTGGCAGCTCAACGGCATCGTCTCGCTGCAAAGCGGCTTCCCGCTGAACGTGTTCACGAACCTGTCCTACGCGGCGGGCGGCGACTTCAACGGCGACGGCAACAACAACGACCGCCCGAACACGCCGTCGTTCGGCACGGATATCAGCCGCTCGAGGGACGACTTCATCACCGGCATCTTCAACGCCTCCGACTTCCCGACGACGGGGTTCGTGCTCGGCGATCTCCCCCGCAACGCCTATCGCGGCCCGGGCTACGCCAGCGTCGACCTGTCGCTGTTCAAGAACTTCGAGGTCGTGCAGGGCGTACGCGTGCAGTTCAGGGCCGAAGCGTTCAACCTGTTCAGCCGCACCAACCTGCGGCTGTCACCAAACAACGCGTCGGGCAACCTGGCGTCGGCGCAGTTCGGCCGCGCGAGCGAGTCGCACCCGGCGCGTGAGATTCAACTTGGCTTGAAGGTGATTTGGTAAGGCGTTCGACACTCGGCACGCTGCTGCTCGTCGGGCTCGCCGTTGCGGCCTGCAGCAGCGTGCCTGAACCCGCGCGCGAACCAAGGCCCCGATCGATCGTCCTCGTCACGATCGACACGCTTCGCGCCGATCATGTGACACGTGAGGTCGCGCCAAGCCTGGCTCGTCTGGCTGAGGAGGGCCTTCGCTTCGAACAGGCCGTCACGGTCAGCCCGGTGACGCTCCCGTCTCACGCGTCGCTCCTCACCGCGCTCTACCCTCCACGGCACGGCGTGCGCGACAACGCGATCTTCGCGTTGACGCCGGAGGTCCCGAATCTCGTCCCGCAACTGAAGGCCGCCGGCTACGCCACGGGCGCGTTCGTCAGCGCCGTGGTGCTCGACTCCCGCTTCGGTCTCGACCACGGCTTCGACGTCTACGACGACGATGTGGGCGACGCCGAACGGGCGGCCAGCGAGACGCTGGCGCGGGCGCGGGAGTGGATTGCGGCCGCGCGACCGCCCTTCTTCGCCTGGATTCACCTGTTCGAGCCGCATGCTCCGTACAAGACTGGAAGCTACGCGCAGGAGGTGTCGCTGGCCGATCGCGAGCTTGGCGCCTTCTTCACCTTTCTTCGCGATCGCGGGCTCTGGCCGGATCTGGTGGTCTCGGTCACCGCCGATCACGGCGAGGCGCTTGGCGATCACGGCGAACAGACGCATGGCTTCTTTGTCTACGATTCCACCGTACGCATCCCGTGGATCGTCCGCGCGCCGGACGTCGCTCCCACCACTCTGCGCGATCAGGTCCGCATCGTCGACGTCCTGCCAACGCTCGTCGATCTGGCAGGCGCGGGCGTGAAATGGGACCCCGCGCGAGTGGATGGCGTCGGCCTCGCGGCGGCCGTGCGCGAGGGGCACGTGCCGCGCCTGGAGGCGTTCGTCGAAACCTGGCTGCCCCGCCACCAGTTCGGGTGGAGCGAGCTGCAGGGGCTGCGTGTCGACGGGCAGAAGCTGATCGAGGCGACGAGCGCCTCGGATCGGCGTGCGGGGCGCGAGCTGTACGATCTGGCCGCAGACCCTGGCGAACAGTCCAATGGCATTGACGCGCGCGCGGAGAGCACCGAGCGCCTCGCGCGCCTGCTCGGCTCGATTCGCACAGCAGGAGAAGCATCGGCGCGGACGGTGCCTGCTGACTCACTGATGGCCGAGCGCTTCATGGCGCTCGGGTATATCGGGGCCGTCGGCGGGGACAGCGCAGGCAACGGCAATCTGCCGCTTCCCCGCGAGAAGCTCCCTGTCTATCTCCGCGTGATGAATGCGATGGAGCGCGCCTCCACCGGCCAGACCAAGGCCGCGCTGGCCGAAGCGGACGCCGCACTCGCGCTCGACGGCGGCATCGCCCAGGCGCATTTCCTGCGGGGCACGCTGCTTGGACAGGAGCGGCGCTTCAAGGAGGCGGCCGCCGCCCTGGAGCGGACGCTGGAGCTGAGCCCACGATATGCCACGGCGCGTTTCAAGCTGGCCCTCGCGTATCTGGAGCTGGGCAATGCGCGGCGCGCGGAAGCGGAGCTGACGCGGGTAGCCACCGACGAACCCGCTAACGCCCGCGCGTGGCACAATCTGGCCGCGCTCGCCTACATCCAGGGCGATCTCGCCCGCGCGGAGGAACGCGAACGCCGCGCGATCGAAATCGATCCCGATTACGTGGAGGCGCTGAACACGCTCGGCGCCATCCATATCGTCCGGCGCCAGTACGATCGCGCCATCGACGCGCTTCACCGAGCCACGGCGCTGCAGCCGGCCAATGCCCAGGTCCTGGCCAACCTCGCGCTCGCACTCCGACCCGCCGGTCG
>DAINCF010000470.1:0-5764 GCA_036732565.1 Vicinamibacterales bacterium | reverse complement strand
GGAGCTCGTGAGCCTGCCCAAGATCCTCGGCATTCCCGAGGACGGCGAGATCGATTGGAGCCAGGACGACGTCGCGGTGTACGACTTCGTCCGCGCGCTCACGCGGCCGTACCCCGGCGCGTTCGGGTGCCTGAATGAACGGCGATTCCTGATTTGGCAGTGCGCGCTGCTGCCGCGCGCGCTGGCGCCGATCGCACCCCCCGGAACGGTCATCGGATCTGTCGTGAGCCCGCAGGCTGGTGCCTGCGGGCAATTGGTCGCATGCGGCAATGGCAGCATCGTGCTGCTCGAGGTTGAGGATGTCGATGGTAGGGTCATTTCCGGCCGAGCTCTCAGCGAACAACCCTGGGCAGGACGCGTCTGGCGAGCGGGCACCGCGGAACGTGCTCGTGGTCGCCGCGCATCCTGACGACGAGCTTCTCGGGTGCGGGGGCACCATCGCGTTGCACACGCGCGCCGGCGATCGCGTCACGGCGGTGATCGTGTGCGAAGGCGAATCGCTTCGTTACGGCCGCGGCACCCAGAACATGGGCGCGCAGACCATGGCCGCGGGGCGCAGGCTCGGCGTCACCGACATCCGCCTGCTCGGCCTTGCCGATCAGCGACTGGACACGATGACGTTGACCGACATCATCGCGCCGCTGGAGCAGATCGTGCGCGAAACCAAGCCGAGCCTGGTGTATACGCAGCACGGCGGCGACATCAACCGCGATCACGAGGTGCTGTTCAAGGCGCTGTTGGTGGCGACGCGGCCGCTGGAGCACTACATCGAGGCGATCTACAGCTTCGACACGGCGAGCAGCACGGAGTGGGCGTTTCCGCGGACGTTCGTGCCCGATACGTGGGTCGACATCACCGACACGCTCGAGACCAAGCTGGAGGCGATGGCGTGCTACCGCAGCGAGGTCCGCGAGTACCCACATCCGCGATCGCTCGAGGCGCTCGAGCACCGCGCCAAGGCGTGGGGCAATCAAACCTGTCTCGATGTCGCGGAGGTCTTCATGACCGTCCGCCGTGTGTACCGCAATGGACAGACACCTGCTTGACAAGACGCTGGCGGCGCTCGCGCTCGTAGTCCTGTCGCCAGCGCTGTTGCTGGGGGCGATCGGCGTGTGGGTGAGCAGCCCTGGACCGATCGTCTATCGCTCGCGCCGCGTCGGCCGCCGCGGACGCGAGTTCTGGCTCTACAAGTTCCGCACGATGCACCCCGGGGCCGATGCCAGCAGTGCGATCACCTCCAGCGGCGATCCCCGCGTGTTTGCCGTGGGACGCTGGTTGCGGTTCTCGAAGATCGACGAGCTGCCGCAGCTCGTGAACATCCTGCGCGGCGAGATGGCGATCGTCGGGCCACGACCCGAAGACCCTCGCATCGTCCGCGACCACTTCACACGCGCGCAGACCGAGACGCTGGATGTGCTTCCAGGGCTGGCCAGTCCGGGGAGCCTTTACAACTACACGCACGGCGAGGCGCTGCTCGCGCACGGTGACGCGGAGCGTCGCTATGTCGACGAAGTGCTCCCGACAAAGCTGGCACTGGATCAGGTCTACGTCCGCGAGGCGTCCCTGTTGTACGACGCGAAAATCGTCTGGCGCACGCTGGCCATCGTCGGCGCGTCCATGCTGGGCCGGCGATCGTTCCCGCCGCCGGCTGAGATGAAGCGCATACCGGGTCCGCGCCTCGTCGCCGTGCAGTCGTTCACCGGAGCCGGAAGGACGAGCGTGGACATACCCGAGGAGATGGTCAAGCGAGTGCCCCCCTCCGTGCGCCGAGCGGCGATCGTGCTCGTGCACCTGATTCTGGTGGGGCTCGTCAACTACGCCGCCTTTGCGCTGCGATTCGACGGGAACATTCCCGAGCGCGAGTGGCGATTGCTGCAGGACACGCTGCCATGGCTCATCGCGTTGCGCGGTCTCGTGTTCGCGCCCTTCCAGCTCTATGGCGGACTGTGGCGCTACGCGGGCCTCTGGGACCTGCGCAACATCGCCATGGCGATAGCGGTCAGCTCGGTGATCTTCTATGTCGGCGTGCGATGGGTCGCTGGCGTGGCCACCTATCCGCGCTCGATCTTCATCATCGACGCCCTGCTGCTGCTCGTCGCCGTCGGCGGCATCCGCCTGGTCACGCGGTTGCGTCGCAGCCGCGGCCGCTCGAAAGACGAGAAGCGCGTGCTGGTGTACGGCGCCGGCGACGCCGGGGAGATGATCGTCCGCGACATGAAGCGCCACGTGCAGTACGTGCCCGTGGGCTTCGTGGACGATGACGAGACCAAGGTCGGCCAGCGAATCCACGGTGTCCCGGTCCTGGGTACGCGACGCGATCTGACTCGCATCATGGAGCGGGAGCAGCCGCACGAGGTGCTCGTCGCCGTGCCCCACGCGGATTCGCTCACGATGCGCGGCCTCGTGGAGGCGCTGCGGCCGTTCAAGGTGCGCCTGACGACGCTGCCGAATCTGCGCGAGGTTCTGGATGGCCCGGTCCACGTCCATCAGATCCGCACGCTCTCCATCGAGGACCTGCTGTCGAGGGCGCCCGTGGGCTTGGACATGACGCGGATCCGCGAGTTGATCGTGGGCCGGCGGGTGATGGTCACCGGGGCGGGTGGGTCGATCGGCTCCGAGCTGTGCCGCCAGATCGCGGCGCTGTCACCGGCCTCGCTGATTCTGTACGAACGCTACGAGAACGGCCTCTATGCCGTGGCCAACGATTTGTCCGAGAAGATCGGGTTCACGGCGTTCCAGACCGCCATCGGCGATGTCACGGACGAGCGCCGGTTGAGCGCGGTCATGGCCGCGCACCGGCCGCAGATCATCTTCCACGCCGCGGCGCACAAGCACGTCCCGCTGATGGAGCTGAACGTCTGCGAGGCCATCAAGAACAACGTGATCGGCACGCGCCTGGTGGCCGAGGCCGCGGATCGCTTCAGCGTCGAGCGGGTCGTGCTGATCTCCAGCGACAAGGCCGTCAATCCGTCGAGCGTCATGGGCGCGACCAAGCGCGTCGCCGAGCTGATGCTGCAGGGCCTGAGCCAGCGGAAGCGCTGCCGGTACATCGCCGTGCGGTTCGGGAACGTGCTGGGCAGCAACGGCAGCGTGGTGCCGCGGTTCCTGGACCAGATCAAGGCCGGTGGGCCGGTCACGGTCACGCATCCCGAGATCCGCCGCTACTTCATGATGATTCCCGAAGCGGTGCAGCTGGTGCTGCAGGCGGCCGCGCTCGGCACCGGCGGCGAGCTCTTCGTGCTCGACATGGGCGAGCAGATCCCCGTCGTCGAGATGGCGCGCAACCTGATTCGCCTCTCCGGATTCATTCCCGAACAAGACATCCAGATTGAGTACACGGGCCTGCGTCCTGGTGAGAAGTTGTACGAAGAACTGGCTGGTGGCGACGAGCTGATCGAGACCTCCTCGGTCGAGAAGATTCTGCGTGTGACGCCGCGGGCGGGCGTCGCGCCGGACCTGTTGGCGTTCCAGATCGCGGAACTGGAACAGGCGGCCGACCGCGGCGACGAATCGGCGGTGATGCATCACCTCCGGGACGTGGTGCGGACCTTCATGCCCGAGACGCCGGTCGGCAGCCTCGCGCGCACTCGGCGCGATACCCGACGAGGCCCGGTGATGATCCGGCGTCGGTTCACCGGCCGATCGTCGTTCGAGTACGTGCAAGTCATCGCGGACCGGCGAGAGCCGAGCCGGCCGGATCGTCGCGCGGCGGCGCGCGGCGGACGACGGGCGACGGACCCGCTCGCGCCCGCGATCGACATTGCCATGACCTCCCCCGAACCGGCAGAAACTGGCGTGGGGTCCGCCCTCAGGCGGACCTGATGGGGCCGGCTGTCCGCCTCCGCGCCAAGCGCGCTACGGCGAGACCTCGCCGAAGCCGGGCGAAGGCGGGAAGCCGCCCCCCACGACGTTGAACGCGATCCGTCTCCTCGTCTCCTTACAGGCCATGACCACGAACAGGACCACTCGAACGTCGTCGCACGCGCCCGATCGTCACCGTTCGTCCGACTCGACAGCACCGTCCTCGACGTCTCGAGGCCGGCTTCACCAGCGGACGGTGTGGATTCCGTTGGTGCTCGTCACCGCGTTCGTCGCGATCGGTGTGTTCGCGATGCGCGCCGTGTCGTCCGAAGCTCCATCTCCGGACCCGATGGCGGCGGTCGCTTCACCGGCGCCGATTGCACCGCGACGGCCCGCCCAGAGCTACTTCGCCGCGCCGAGCGGCGTGGCGGCCGCCGACGGCAGCCACGAGCAACCCTTGGACCTGACGACGGCGCTGTCATCCAAGGGGCCGGTGGCACCCGGCGACACGCTGTGGCTCCGCGGCGGCACCTACAAGGGATCGTTCGCCAGCGAATTGAGTGGCAGCGCCGACGCCACCATTTACGTGAAGGCGTTTCCCGGCGAGCACGTGGTGCTCGACGGCGCGGGATCGCTGCGCGCGACACTGGAGATCACGGGACCCGACGTGTGGTTCTGGGGACTCGAGGTCACCAATTCGGATCCGCAGCGTACGTTCGACACGCCCAGCCAAGGCAACACCAGACGAGCCACTGGGGTTGCGATACTGGCGCCGCGCGTTCGACTCGTCGACCTCGCCGTCCATGACGCCTTCACCGGCGTGATGATCTCGGAAAAGGCAGATGGGTCGGCGTTGCACGGCTGCTTGATCTTCCGCAACGGCATCCAAGAGCCGCAGGGCGGCGTCGGACACGGCATCCTGCTCTCCACGATCGGTCGCGTGGACCTCGTCGACGTCGTGACCTTCAACAATCAAGGTCGAGGGATCAACGCCGGCGCCGGCAACGCGACGGGCCGGCTGGCGCTCGATGGTCTCGTGAGCTTCAACAACGGTCAGTCAGCCGGTGGGGATGCCGCCTTCAGGCTCGAGAACCTGTTCGTCGAAGGTGCGGGCTCGACCGTTCGCGTGACGAACAGCCATCTATATCACGCGCCCGGCACGACCGGCCAGAACGTTCGCCTCGACAACCGCCGCGGCCAGCCCGGCGCCGTGACCGTCGCCGACAGCATCCTCGTTGGCGGGTCGTCGTCGATCACGATGGCGAACTGGCGCGAAGCCACGGTGACCGGTAACCGGTTCTACCTGCAGAACGCGCCGAACCCGACGGTCGATCAGACCATCGCGCGGGTGCAGACGCCAAACGCGTCTGGCGGGTACACCTGGAACAGCAACGGCTACGTCGACCAGACCGAACGGGGCTATCCGTTCATCTTCAACCAGGCGACGAACTCGTATGGCGGCGGGAACCTGAACTACAACGAATGGCGGCAAGCGAACAAGTTCGATGGCGAGAGCCGCTACGGCCGGCAACGGCCGACCGGTGTCGAGATCTTCGTCAGGCGTGACGAGCACGACCCTGGCCGCGGCGTCGTCGTCGTCTACAACTGGGACCGCGAGCCCACCGTGCTCGTGTCGCTCGACGCGCTGGGCCTCGAGCACGGGCAGCGCGTCGACCTGGTCGACGTCAACGATCCGTTTGGCCATCCCGCCGCCGCCGATGCGGACGCGAGCCAGCCGATCGAGGTGTCGATGCAGCCGGTCGGCAGCCGCAGGTCCGACGCGGGCGTGCTGATTCAGCCCCGTGACACGCGGCCGGAATTCGCGGTGTTCGTCGTTCGCCCGTCCGCCGGCGACCGCACACGGACCACACGGTGATGTTCACCCGCACGAGCGAGGCGTTTCGCGCGTCGCCGACGTTGTCGACGCCCGAGGGCGCACGCGTGACCTACGCGCGAGGGCTCC
>DAINCF010000469.1:0-5777 GCA_036732565.1 Vicinamibacterales bacterium | reverse complement strand
GCGGGCGAGCGTGTCGGCGATCTCGCGACAGGCCGCGCGCCGCCGCGGCTCATCGAGCCGAGCCACCAGGCCGCTGTTGAGGCTCAGGCCGTGCAATCCGGCCAGGTAGCCGATGCTCGCGAGGTCCACCGGCGCGCCGCCACAGTACGACGGCGGATAGAGCACTACGTGTTCGTAGCGCGGCAACAGACGCGCCCATGCGGGAGAGGCCAACGAAGGCTGCCACGCATGAAAACCCGGATCGCGGGACACGCGACGCCGAAACGCGTACGACGCGCGCAAGTCGACGAACTGCACGACCAGCACGGCGCACAAGACGACCGTGGCCACACGTGGCGTCAGTCGCAGGACGACGGCCGCGAGGGCCGCGGCGATGAGGGCGTAGGTCGTGGGCCAGAAGAAGCGACCGGTGGCGCGAAAGAACGCCAGCCGGTCCAGCAGCGGATGATCGAATCGCGCGAGAATCGTGCCGCCAAGCGAGATCTGTGGTCCGAGGGCGTAGACCGCGAAGAGCGTCGCCACGACCGCAAGCGGCCACAGCGTCGAGCGACCAGGCTGGCGGGGAAGAACAGTAGGCGGCCGAGACCAGAGCGCCTGGAGTGGCGCGTAGTGGGCGGAATGAAATACGGCCACGAACAGCGCGACCCAGACCAGCAGGAGGAGGCCCGCGCCGAAATATTGGAACCCTTCCCACACCTGTCCATCGTTGACCACGGCCTGCTCTGGCAGGATGGTCGACCACCCCGATGGCGTGATCGGTGCCAACACGTTCATGGAGAACTGCGAGAGCCCACCGGCCGCCAGGTTCGCGGCACCCGTGATGGTGAAGAGACCAGACAGCCACCAGCCCGCGAGGACGCCGCCGATCGCCAGTCCGAGCATCGCTATCGCCGTCATGCGGCGGGCGATCAGCAGCCTGACGGTCAGGGCCAGCAGAAGTCCCAGGACCATCGCCGCGAGATAGGGATGCACGAGGCCGGCGACCAGTCCGAGGGCCGCGCTCTGCCGGATCGGCACGAAGGCGCGCTCGGCCTCGCGCAAGTACAGCCACAACGCCCAGAGCAGCAGCCAATGCGCGCACAACGCGGGATGACCGGCGCGGCTCAACAGCGTCGGGACAACGATGAAGCAGGCGGCACCAAGAAGCTGCGGCGCGACCTTCGGTGTCCACAGCCGCATGAGGAGCACTCCGAAGAAACCTTGCAACGCAAAGCAGATCAGCATCCACGCGCCGAGGTACTGAAACGCCGGAGGGAGCCACGACGAGAACGGCTTCAAGGCCAACGCAACGAGGGGAATCGAATCGGTGAATCCGATAGCGGTGCCCAGCGGCTCGACGTAGCTCACGATGCGGCCGGGCGGAAGGTACCACGGTTCGTGACGGAAGAAATGCCAGCCGAGAAAGTGCCAGTGCCAGTCGAGTTGCATCGACCAGGCGACCTCGGTCGGGGTGATCAGGCGAACGCCGGCAATCCAGGTAAAGAACGCGGCGCCCAGGAGCGCGCCGGCGACGAGCGGCCACCTCACTGGGTCTCGTCCTCGATCAGCGCGGCCGCGAGCAGCGGGAGCACCAGCTCGTGATGTCCGGTCAGCGCATAGCCGCGGCCGACACCGGCCGTCGGGCGCGCCACGACGTTCGTTTGCGCCCGATACTGCCGCAGAAAGTCGATGTTCACGGTCGTCAGCCCGTCGAGCGAGTGGCCGTGATTGCGGGCCAGCGCCACGGCCTTCAGGAATGCTTCCGGCAGGATCACGGCCGACCCGCAGTTGATGAACACGCCGCCCGCCAGCTTCGACACCGACGAGGTCAGATAGCGGAAGTCCCGCAGGCTGCCCTCACCGAGCGCCGCGCCAGAGGCCGCCGGGTGCATGTGAATGATGTCGGTGCCAATCGCGATGTGCACGGTGATGGGGATCTCCATCCGCCACGCACCAGCGGCGATGCTGACGTCGACGAACGGGGGGCGCGTCTCGACCAGATGTCGTCCGACAGCCTGGCCGATGCCGAGGCCCTCGTCGACGCCGCGGTGGATCACCTGGTTGAGCGTCGCGGTCTCCTCGGCCATCCCGAATCGCCCCGGCCCAAGTTGCGCGTCGACGTCCTCGGACGTGCCGCCGCTCACCGCGATCTCGAAGTCGTGGATGATGCCAGCGCCGTTGGTGGCGATCGCCGACACGAACCCGCGCTCCATGAGGTCCAGCAGCACGCGCGAGAGCCCGGTCTTGAGCACATGCGCGCCCACGCCCCAGACGATGCCCCGCTCTTGGCGCCGCGCCTCGCGAATCGCGCCGACGATGGCCCGGAAGTCCGCCCCCGCCAGAATGTCCGGGAGGCTCGCCATCAGCCCGCGAACGCCGCTGCCAGGTCGATACGGCGCGGCGAAATCGCCCACGCGCACTTTGCTCGGCCGCGAGGCCAGCGGATATGTCTGGACGCTGGAGAGATCGAAGTCTTCGTATGGATAACGCATAGGGTGCGCAGGGTGCCCGAGATGCCCAGGGTGCGCAGGGTGCCCGAGGTGCAACGCTCGGAGTACCTTGGGCACCCCGCGCACCTTGGGCACCCCGAGCACCCTGCGCACTCTGGCTCTAGATAATAAGCATCGCGTCACCGTAACTGTAGAACCGATATCGTTCGGCCACGGCGGCGCGGTAGGCAGCCATCAGGCGCTCGCGGCCGGTGAAGGCGGCGACCAGCATCAATAGCGACGACTTCGGCAAGTGAAAGTTCGTCATCAGGCCCGAGACCACACGAAACTCGTGGCCGGGGTGGATGAATAGATCGGTCGCGCCCACTCCGGGTTGAATGCCTTGCCCTGAGCCCAGTCGAAGGGCAACCGTTTCGAGCGCGCGGACCGTCGTCGTCCCCACCGCGATCACGCGACGACCATCCCGACGCGCACCGTCGATCGCGCCGGCAGCGGCCGGAGACACCTCGAAGCGTTCGGCCTCCACGAGATGATCCTCGACGCGATCCACACGCACCGGCTGAAACGTGCCATAGCCGACGTGCAACGTGATGGACGTCCGCTCCACGCCGCGGCGCTCGAGCGTCTCCAGCAGGTCGGGCGTGAAGTGGAGGCCGGCGGTCGGGGCGGCAATCGAGCCCCGCGACTGCGCGTAGATCGTCTGATAGCGCTCGCGATCGTCGGCTCGATCGTCGCGTTTGATGTACGGCGGAAGCGGAATGTGACCGATGGCATCGACCACGCTATCCAGCCGCGCGCCGGACGCCACGGTGAAGCGGACGGCGCGTCGGCCATGGAAGCGTCGGTCGAGAATCTCGCCGCGCAGCGTGTGACCGGCACCCTCGAAGACCAGCGTCGATCCCTCTCGCAATCGTTGACCCGGGTGCACGAGACACTCCCAGACATCGTCGTCGATGCGACGCACGAGAAGGCATTCCGCGGCGCCCCCGCCGGGTAGACGGCGGCCCAGCAATCGTGCCGGAAATACCCTGGTGTCGTTGACGACCAGCAGGTCGCCGGCGTGAAGCAGCGTGGGAAGATCGGGAACGCGATGATGAGCGACTGTGCCGGTCGCGCGGTCCAGGAGGAGCAGTCGGGAGCCACCACGCTCCGCTGGCGGATCCTGCGCGATCAGCTCGGCGGGCAGATCGAAATCGAAGTCTGAGACGTGCAAGCGTGCAGTGTACAAAAAGAAGGGTCCGACACCCCTGGAATGCCGGACCCGTTGAAGGGCAAACCGAACCTGGGCCTGAGGCCTGATGGCCTGAGGCTTGGCTCAGTGGACGCTGGGTTTGGGAGCGCTCCGCTGTAGTTTCCAGTCCTCGGCGAGAATCGCCCACAAGAGCTGATCGTGATAGCGACCGTGCCGGAGGAACGATTGCCGCAAGACACCTTCCTGCAGCGCGCCGATCTTCCGAAGCGCGCCGTTGCCGCGACCGTTGGCCACGACGGCGCGCGCCTCGAGGCGCAGGACGCCGATGATATCGACGGCGAAGTCGACTACCAGCCGCGCGGCCGCTGGGAAGATCCCGGTCCCCCAGAACGGCGACCCGAGCGCGAAGCCCCATTCGACAACGCTGAATCCCGGCTCGATCGCGCGCAGCTGAAAGACTCCGATCGCCTCGGACATGCCCGGAGGCACGACGGCGAAGCTGACATGGCCACCGGCGGCGCGCTCGCGCGCGGCCCATTCGATGTAGCGCCCGAAGCCTTCGGGCGACGTCGGCGGTGGCGAGACGAAGCGTGAGACCTCGTCGGTGCCCAGCATCGACAGTAGTGACGTCGCATCCTGGAGCTGCAGCTCGCGCAACGTCACGTCAGGCGTCGACAGCACGGGCAGGCCCGCGCGCCATGACGCCGGCGCCGAGGCGCGAGCGACCGGCTTGCTCGGATAGAGCATCGGCATCGACGACATCACTCACCCTCGCCGAGGAGGATCGCGATGGTGTTGCCCCAGACCACGTTGTTGCCCCAGACGACGTTGTTGCCCGACAGGACGGCATCGAGATAGGCATTGCCCCAGACAACGTTGTCGAGCTCGGCGCGCGTGAGATTGCCCCACACCACGTTGTCATCCCAGAATCCCCAGATGACGCTGTCCGCCCAGTTGCCCCAGACGACGTTGTTGCCCCACACGACGTTCTCGGCCCACACAACGTTGTTCCCCCAGACAACGTTGTTCCCCCAGACGACGTTGTTGCCCCAGACCACGTTGTTGCCCCACACGACGTTCTGGCCGCGCGTCCCGGCCTGGCCGTTCAGCCGCTCGGCCCAGACGATGTTGTGGGACTCGACGCGATTGCCGGAGACGGCCTGATTTCTGTTGGTCCCGAACGCGCCCCATGCGGTCTCATCGTCCCAGTAGGAGAGGTGGTAGTACGCGCTGTCGCCGCCGATGGTGGTCTCGCCCCAGACGATCTTCTTGGCCCAGACGATGGGCTCGCCGTCAGCGTCGGTCTGCGCGACGGGTCGTTCGGACAACCAATACGAGTTATGCCCTCGCCACGGCTGAATCATCGACGCCAGCAGGCGCGCCCCGCGGGTATTGAGATAGCCCGCCCCCTGCGACAGCCGATCGCTGTCCTGCACGTCCTGCGCGGTGAACGCGAGCGCGACGCGCACGGCGCCGGCTGAGAGACCCTGGTTCTGCGCGAGCATCGCCGCGGCCGCGCCGGCGACTGCCGGGGCCGCCATGCTCGTTCCGCTCAGCGTCATGTACGACGGCTGCGCCGCGTTGTTCGCGGACACGCGCAACGCCGGATACTGCTCGTAGAGCGTGCTGCCGGGCGCCGCCAACGACACGACGCGATGGCCGACGGCCACGATGTCAGGCTTGGCCTGCAGGTCGAACCGAGTCGGACCGCGCGAGCTGTAGCTCGTCACGCGATCGTCGCCGCGCGTCGGCGTGTACTGCGTGTTCACCGCGCCGACCGCGATCACACCCAGGCCGTTCGCCGGCGACGTGATGCCGCCGTAGCCCACTTGACCCGTTCGCGGATCGGTACCGAGGTTGCCGGCCGATGCAACGACGACGATGCCGCGGCGCACCAACGCGTGCGCGGCCTTCACCAGTGGATCGCTGGAGGCCTCCTCGAACACCGGATGGCCGAGCGACAGGTTGACGACACGAATGTTGTGGACGGTGTAGTTGGCCGCGACCCATTCGAGTGCCGCAATGACATCGCTGGTCTGCCCACCGCCGCTTGCGTCCAAGACCTTCAGGGCAACGATATCCGCCCCAGGTGCCGCGCCGGCGTACGCGCCATCCGACCCGGCGCCGCTGCCGGCGACGATCCCGGCGACGTGCGT
>DAINCF010000468.1:0-5783 GCA_036732565.1 Vicinamibacterales bacterium | reverse complement strand
GCGCTGATCGCCGGACTTGGCCAGGAACTGGATGCTCGGCGAGTAGGCGCCGGGCGCGGGCGAGAAGACGCGCGCGCGCGCGAGGGAGCTCGCTCGCTGTTGGGTTTCGCCAGCCGCGCGCAACGACGCTTCGGTCGCACGCGCCGCCGTGGCCACTGGATTGTCGGCCTCAGGGCTCGCCGCCGCCAGTCGTGACGCTTCGGCGATCAGCTCGATCTTGTCCTGGTAGTGATCCCGATACGTGCCGCTCGTGGTGACCAGCACATCGACGCGCGGGCGCCCGAGCTCCTCCCGTGAGATCAGCTCGACGCCGGTGACGTCGCCGCGCCAATCGCGCACCGGCCGCGCGCCGAGCAGATGAAGAATCTGGGCCTCGGTGACCCCGAGGTTCTTGGCGATCTCGCCCGAGAACATCACGAACGCGAGCGTCGTGGGATATGCGCCATCGTTCTTGGTGCGGTGTGCCGCGATGAGCGCCTCGGCTTGTTTGACGCCAATCGCCTCGGCCTCGGGTGTCGGCATCGCGGCTTGATTGAAGTTGTACAGCGCACGACCTGGCGGCAGGGAGTCCGGCCGGCGCACCGGCTCCTCCATCGGACCGGGCTCGATCCACCGGCCCTCCAGCGCCTCGAGGATCCCTTCGATCTCGCGAGGCGCGGTCCTAAGGAGGTTCGCGTAGTCGTTCGCAAGCGCGCGCCTGGCCTCCTCGTCCACTTGCGTCTTGCCAATCATGGCCGTCACCATGTCGTCGAGCGCCATGCCTTCGGCCGCGTCGCCGAGCACTTTGCTGCCATGCGGTGCCAGCGAGCGCTCGGTCTCGGACGGACCTGAGAACGAGAGGAGGTTGTACCACCCGATGGTCTGGGCCATGGTCTTTCGCTTGTTTCCCGGACCGCCATTCGCGCCGAGCCGTTCGGGGTGAACGTGTGGCATCGCACCCACCAGCAGCGCCACGTGATCGTCCGCCGCCGGACCTTCCGATTTGCCAGGCTGCAGCGAGATGTTGGTGAACAGGCTGACCCAAGCGTCCGCGCGCCACTGGCGCTGCAGCCAGAGGAAGAAGGCCACGTACTGATGATGCGGCGGCAGTTGGCCCGTGGACATCAACGCCTTGTTGTCTTGCAGGTAGCCCCAGTCTGGATGCGGGGCGAGCAGGACGTTGCCGAACACGACAGTTGGGATCACGAGGAAGCGCTGCCCTCGCTGGTTCGTGTGGACCATGACCTTGCCGGGCGGTGGGCCCCACATCTCGACGATCTCGCGGCGTCGCGCGGCTGGCAGCCGATCGAACCAGGACTTATAGACGGCCTCCGGGATCAGCTCCACCTCGGCACGCTCGACGCGGGCGGCCAACTCCGCCGCTGCCCAGGTGCCGACGTTCGACGCACGCAACGACATCCGCCGCGCGAGCGCATCGCGATCGGGAATGGGCGAGGGCCCAACGTCGTAGCCGCGCGCCTTCATGTGATGCAGCAACCGCACGGTGGACGCCGGCACATCCAGGAAGTCGTCGGGATCGCCGCCGATGTTCGCTTTGCCGCCGCCCTCGCTCCAATAGGTGAACACCACGCGCTTGTTCCCATTGGCGGCGCGTCGCAGCCGCGCCCAGGCGAGCGCGCGATCGACACGCCATTCGATCTGCCGGGGAAATGGCGCGATGAACGAGCGCTCGCCGACGACTGGGCCTTTGCCCGACGTGGGGATCGGTTCGATGCGACCGTCGCGCTCGGCCTCGACGATCGGCCCGGTCAGGCCGGGATGGAGACCGTTCGCTGACTGGGCGAACTCCTCGGCCGTCATTGCCGCGTGATGCACCGCGCCGAGAATCGGCACGCCCACCGCCCGCTGGTCCGCGAGTGCGGCCGCTCGATCCTTGTAGTTGAGCAAGCTGCCGACGAAGAGCAGTGTGTCGACGACCGGTCGCCCATCGACGAGGAACGCTTGCAGCACCGGACCGGACTTGTAGGCCAGCGCCATCACATTCTGTCTGCGCCCCTCGATCGTCCGAATCAGCGCGTCGACGTGCGCAAGGTCCTTCTGCTGGTACGCAGTCAGGTTGAAGAAGATGCCCAGCGTCACCTTCGACGTGTCGTGCCGCTGGTACCACGTCAGGTAGTCCTGGGCCGACTCGAAGAGCCGCGGCGCGTCAGGGTGGTAGAAACCTTGCGCTGGGTATTCGATGGGCGGCGCAACCTCGGGGCGTGGTGTCCGATTCAGGACGCGTGCGATCAGGTAGCGTGCCATCCCTGCGTAGTTGTCCTGCGATTGGTTTGCCCAGTAGCGCGCGATTGATGGATGGCCATCGATTGGAACGTTCCCGGTGAGACCAGTCGTCGGATTGACGACAACGACCCGGGTACGCGCGGTCGCGGCCGTCAGCTGCGCGGCGTGACGCTCGAGCCCTTCGGTGGCACCATCGACGAACACGAGATCGAACGCCGTAAGGTCGGTGTCGTCCGCGAGGTTCTGGCCGCCGCGACCGGGCGCGAAGATCGTCGTGGCGACGCCGAGCGGCTCGATCGCGCGGCGCAGTTCCACCGGTCCCGTGGACTCGCCGCCCGGATAGATGAACGCGATGCGCACCGGCGCGTCCAGCTGCAGCGCGACCAACGCGAGTCCGACGACCAGCTTGACGAGCGGCGAGGTCATCGCGGCGGTGCCTCGCTGTCCGGCACGTAGACGACCTGACCGTTGGCCAGACGATACGCGGTGCCGAGGCGAGTGCCCTGCCCGCTCATCTCGCGATCGGTAACCTTCTGAATCTTCACTTGCGTGCCGTCCTTGGTGATGATCTCGAGGGCGCCATCATCGCTTTGCTTGACGATGGTCACCTTGCTCGTCGGGTCGAGCAGTGACCCGGCGGAGAACAGCGCGAAGAGCGCAATGAGCAGCGCCACGATGAACGCGACGCTGACGTCGAAGAGGTTGGCGATGCCGGCCAGCGGATCCTCGTCGTGCCCCGGCGGCGGGCCATGACGCGTCAGGCGATGCCGTCGTACGAACTTCATGACACTCGCCGCTCCGCGCTGCGGCCCGGTGTGGCGTCTCGAGATACGCGCTCGGCATGAAACGCCAGCGCCTCGGTGTCGGCGCGCGCCCAGTCCTCCCGCGCCGCTGCGATGAGGTACGCCACGACGCTGATCGACAGTCCGATGACCGTCGCGGCAAACGCGGTGACCATGTTGCTGGCGAGCGCGGGCAGATTGCCCTCTGCAAGGCCTTGCAGCGCATCGGCCATCGGGATCAGCGTGCCCATCAGCCCGAGCGACGGCCCAACCCGAACGGCGAGCCGCAATCGGCCGAGCGAACGCCATCGTCGTCGCTCCGCCGTCTGAAGGATCTCCTCGAGACGGACGTCGAGGTCCTCTTGACGAAGTGCGGCGGCGTCGAGCGCCGCTCGGTCGCGATCCAGCGAGGCGTGTATACCGCGCCAGCGATCCCACAGCTCCCGTGCGAACGACCCGATGGCGACCAGCATGGCGGCGGCCAGAGCGAAGAGGCCGAGCAGCACCGGCCACACCAGCACACCGGCGATCGCGTGGAAGATCTCCCTGAGCGTGTCGACCGAGAGCATCAGTAGCGCACCCGCAAGCCGGCCATGACCGTGCGGCCGGGATTGCGAAAGAAGAGGTAGTACTGCCGGTCGAACACGTTCTCCACGGCCACGTTGAGCGAGACCGTTCGCATCAGGGCGTAGTTCGCGGCGAGATCGGCCTCGAAGAGCTCGTCGTAGGCGCCGGGCACGTGCTTGACGGTGTCGGTATTCGTGTCGGTGGCGAACACGGCTGACTGATATCGGCCTGTGCCAGTCAGCGTCAGCTGCGCTATCGACGCCGTGATCGTCCCCGCCGCGACGTGACGAGGCACGAATGGAATCTGTTTGCCGACGGTGGCCGGAGATCGCTCGTTCTCGACGATGACCGGATCGGTAAAGGTGTAGGTAGGCCGGAGCGTCAGCCACCCGGCGGGTCGAATCGTCGTCGCCAACTCGAGCCCGCGTGTCCGCGCTTTGCCGGCGTTGAAGTTGCGTGACGTCTGTCCTGACGGATCCGACGCGTCCACCGACCGGAAGATCAAATCGCGGATGCGGTTCTCGTAGTACGCCGCGTCGAACGACGCGCGTGCGTGCGCGGTATGCCGCGCACCGATTTCCCAGCTCGTCATCCGTTCGGGCTCGAGCAGCGAGTTGCCCAGCAGCAGCGCGCCCGACGACAGCCGGCTGTCACGGTAGAGATCGAACACCGACGGGCTGCGAAAAGCGGTGCCCACGCTGGAGCGGATCACCAAGCCTTCCCGAGCGCGATAGACGATCGCGGCTTTGCCGGTGAGGGCATCGGCCGATCGATTGGCAAACGGCTCGACCGGGAGGGTCATCGCTTTCTGACTCTCGCCGTCGTGCGTGCGCCAGGCATCGTAGCGACCGCCGAGGGTGAGCTGGAGGCGATCCGAGATCGCGACCGCGTCCTGTGCGTAGACCGCCCATGACGTGGCCTCGCCCCTCGCGAAGGTCTCGCGCGGCGAGAAGTCTCCGCCGTTCACGTAGTCGGACGTCTGAAAGGACTCGACCGAGGCCCGATCGACACGGGCATCGACGCCAGTCACGATGGTGTGCCGTACGGCCATCACCTTCGACCATTGCCCGTTCGCGAAGATCCCGCGATTCGCCTGCAGCGAGAAGCTGCCAGGACCGCCGGCGAGCGTGGCGGTCGCACCGGGTGTCCCTGTACGGTCGCGCGGCGAGTCGAGGACGCCGGCCTGCATCCGGAACTCACCCAAAGACGCCGTACTACGCAGCACCTGTCCTTGATACAAGTTCGATGAGCCACCGCCTGCGACGCCAAGGAAATTGCTCGGCGCCAGCGTGGCGCGCTTCCACACGCCGTTGTCGTCGAACACGATGTCGCCGCTGTCGAGGAGGCGGCCATCCGCCGTGCGTGCCCAGCTCGTGTAGCCATCCCAGCCAAAATCGTTGGCTTGCCGGATGTATTGGAACGATCCAAACGTCGTCGGCCCGAAGGTGTACTCGGCGCGGGCGCGAACGTTGTAGCGGTCGTAGGTGTTGTCACCGCGCATGCCCACGGCGTAGTTCACGGTGCCTGTCCGAGTGAGATAGCGAACGACCCCACTTACGGGCACACCGCCGGTCGGCGAACTGTCGGTGGCCGTGCGCAGCACCTCCTGCGTCGGGTAGCCACCGGTCGAGAGCGACTCGTAGGCGAGGCCGATGCCCAGCCGCTCGAGGAACCGCGCGCCGACGCGACCGGAGTAGTGCAGCGTGTCGTTGGTTCCGTACTGTGCGTACAGCTCGGCCGACCGGCGTTCGATGGGTCGGGTCAACACGTTGACCACGCCGCCCATGGCGTTGCCGCCATACAGCGACGAGAACGGACCTCGCACGACTTCGACGCGCTCCACCTCGCTCATCGGGATGCCGGTCCAGTTCACCGCACCGGTGTAGGCGTTGTTGAGCGGCATGCCGTCGAGCAGAATGAGCACGCGGCCCTGGCCAGCGCCGCGGCCGCTGAAGCCGCGCATGCCGATGCCGACCTCGTTGTCGGTGATGCCGCGCTGCCGGTACGCGTACACGCCTTCAACCGTGGTCAGCGCTTGATCGATCATCACGATGTCGCGCTTCTCGAGATCCGATCGAAGCACGACGGTCGACGACGCCGGCGACGCGTCGGTGCCGATCGGGCTGCGTGTCGCGGTGACCTCGACGTTCTCCTTCAGCCGCAGTGGTTGATCTGTTGGCCGGCCGCCGGCGCGTGGACGGTCGACGTGAT
>DAINCF010000467.1:0-5811 GCA_036732565.1 Vicinamibacterales bacterium | reverse complement strand
GTTTGTCGCGCCTCCTCGAGCGTGCGATCGAGGAAGGCGCGCACGCGCGGGAAGCCCGCGAAGTAGGCATCGATGAACTGCTGCGCCGCCTGCTGCACCACCCCGATATCCCTGGCCAGCGTGAACGCCGTCTTGCCGTAGAGCAACGCGTAGTTGACGATCTTGGCGCGGCGACGCAGCTCGTGGCGTTCGAGGCCGCTGTTCTCGCCGAAGACCTTCAACGCGGTTTGATCGTGGATGTCGTCGCCGCGCGCGAACGCGCTCGTCAGCGTCTCGTCGCCCGACATGTGGGCGAGGACGCGCAGCTCGATCTGTGAGTAGTCGGCGGAGATCAACACGTTGCCGGGCGCGGCGATGAACGCGCTGCGAATTTCCCTTCCGATCGCCGTGCGGATCGGGATGTTCTGGAGGTTCGGATCGCTGCTCGACAGCCGTCCCGTCGCCGCGCCTGCCTGGTTGAACGACGAGTGCACACGTCCGGTCTTCGGGTTCACGAGCTGCGGCAGGGCATCGACGTAGGTGCCTTTCAGCTTCGACAACCCGCGCCAGTCGAGAATCAACCGTGGCAGCTCGTGCGAGGCCGCCAGCTCCTCCAACACTTCGACCGATGTCGACGCCGACCGCGTCGTGCCCGTCCGCCGCAGGATCGGGAGCCTCAACTTATCGAACAGCACTTCCCCGATCTGCTTCGGTGAGCCGATGTTGAACTCGCCGCCGGCCAGCTCGAAGATCTTCGTGCTCAGGGCCTCGAGCTCGCGATCGAGGCGCGCCCCCTGCTGCGCCAGCAAGCCGACGTCCACTCTGATGCCGGCGCGTTCCAAGTCGGCCAAGACCGGCACCAGCGGCAGCTCGAGATCCCGATACACCGGCCCGAGTTGTTCCCGCGCCAGCATCGGCGTGAGCGTGTCTGCCAGTTGCAGCGCCAGATCGGCGCGCTCACCGGCGTAGTCCAGGACACCCTCGACGGGGATCTGCGAGAACGGGAGCGCCTTGACGCCTTTACCGCGCAGGTCGTCCTCGGTCAGGGCCTTGTAGCCCAGCTGCTCGAGGGCAATCGGTTCCAGGAGCTGATTCGATCGGTTTGCGTCGAGCAAGGAGGCGACCAGCATCGTGTCGACGGTGTATCCCCGCAACGTCACGCCGTGGTCGGCGAGCACCTCCATCGCCGCCTTCACGTCGTGCGCGACCTTCTGCACCGACGCGTCGGCGAGCACCGGCTCCAGGACCGCCAGCGCCGTGCGCGGATCCAGCGTCGTGTCCGCGCCGCCGAGCCCGGCATGACCCAATGGCACGTAGCGCGCCTGGCGGGGCTTGGTCGTGACGACGATGCCGACGATGGTGGCGCCGACGGGGGCATGACCGTCGGTGAGCACGTGCAGAGCGAAGCGTCCGGCCGATCGCAGCTCGACGACGAGCGCCTGCAGCTCCTCATCCGTGCGCACCGCCGCGTAGTCCTTGGCGATGGTGTCGGCCGTCGGCGCGTACTCCACCACCAGGGTGCGAAAGCCCAGACGTGAGAACAGGTCGTAGCAGCGCTCGCGGGTCGCTCCACGGAAGCGAAGCCGGTCCGCTTCGAACGGGACCGCGACATCCGTGCGGATGGTCACGAGCTCACGGCTCTGGCGCGCCTGATCGGCGTAGGTCAGCAGGCCCTCGCGATACTTCTTCTGCTTCACGTCCGAGGCGTGCGCGAGCAGTTCGTCGAGGCTGCCGTAGGTGGCGATCAGCTCCTTGGCGCCCTTGTCGCCGATACCGGGCACGCCCTTGACGTTGTCGATCGTATCGCCGGTCAGCGCCATCACGTCGATCACACTCGACGGCGGCACGCCGAACTTTTCCAGGACGCCCGCCTCGTCGAACCAGGCCCCTTCGTCACGTGGGTTGTAGACGCGAATGCCGCCGCCGACGAGTTGGAAGAAGTCCTTGTCGCCGGTCACGATTCCGACCCGGAAACCTTGCTGGTCCGCCTGCCGCGCCAGCGCGCCGATGACATCGTCTGCCTCGAACCCTTCGACGGTGAGGATGGGCACACCGAGCGCTTCGCACGCCTCGTGGACCCACGCGACCTGCTCGACGAGATCGTCGGGCATCGCCGAGCGATTCGCCTTGTAGTCGGTGACGAGCTGATCGCGAAACGTGCGTCCGGCAAGATCGAACGAGGCCGCGATGTACTCGGGTCGATGATCCGCGATGAGCTTCCGAAGCATCGTCACGAACCCGTACACGGCGTTCGTCGAACGCCCATCCGGGCCGGTCAGTCCACGTATCGCATGATACGCGCGATACATCTGGTTGCTGCCGTCGATCAGGAAGAGTGTGGGCGCGTCGGCCATGGAGAGGAAACCATTCAATATATCATTCGGCAGTGGTCGTGCTGTCTTGCCGCGCTCCGCGCGGCAACGTCGTCATTCTTCTCGCGTTGATCTGCGTGTTGATGATTGGCGGGTGTCGCGGCGTGCTGTCGCGCACCTACGAGTACGAAGAGGACATCCATCTCTCGCTCGATGGATCGGCGACGATCTACCTGAATGCGTCGGTGCCCGCGCTCGTGGCGCTGCGCGGCGTCGATTTGCCGCTCGATCCGAGAGCCAGGCTCGACCGCGCCGATGTGCGCGCGATCTTCGAGTCGCCGGTGTCGCGCGTCGCCAACGTCAGCACGTCGCGTCGGGATGGCCGGCGCTATGTCCACGTGCGCATCGAGACGCCGGACATCACCCGGCTCGCGACCGCGGCGCCGTTCTCGTGGTCGACCTATCAGTGGGACGCCCAGGAAGCCCTCTACGTCTACAAGCAGCGGATCGGCGCGTCCGCGGGCGAGAGCGTCGGCGACGTCGGTTGGACGGGCGGAGAGCTGGTGGCCGTCAGGCTGCACCTGCCGAGCCGCGTCACCTTCCAGAACCAGCAGAACGTGCCGGTTCAGCGGGGGAATATCATCCCGTGGGAGCAGCCGCTCGACGCCCGCCTCGCCGGCACGCCGCTCGCGATCGAGGTCCACATGGAGCAGGACTCGATCCTGTTCAAGACGCTCGGCTTGTTCGCGCTGATGGCGGTCCTGGCGATCCTGACGTTTGTCGTGGCGATTTGGTGGGTAATGCGACGAGGACGTCCAGCCGACAGAACGATGTAGGGGCGGTTCGCGAACCGCCCCTACGTCGCACGGCACATGCGGCCGCTACGATCAATCGTTACTCAGAGATCTTCTCGAGCTCGGCTTGCACTTCGGCGTCGGTCTTCAACTCGTTCTTCACGTCGAACGCGCCGAAGCCGGTGGCCAGCGATCGCGCCAGCACGCGCTCTACGTTGCTGTTCACCACGCCGACCAGCGTCACGCGGCCGCGGTTCACGATGATGTGAATCGGCGGATTCGCCATCGCCGCGTAGTTCCAGAACGACGAGTTCCCGTAGATCGCTCGGGCGATCCGGAAGCGCAGCTCGTTGTCGAACTGCGACACCGGCAAGACCTGGATGTTGTTCTGCACCGTCGCGACGCCGTCGACCTTCTGCACCCGCCGCTCGATGTCGTCCTTCTTGTACGGCATCGTCACCCAGCCCTCGAGCACGACGGTGCCGTCCTGCACGTTGGCCGATACGCTGTCGAAGATCGTGAACTGCGTGTAGCGATTCACCTGGTTCGAGATGTCGCGAAACACCTGCAGGTTCTCGCGCTCCTGCGCGAACGCTGCCGATGACCCGAGCAGCGCCAGGGAAAGGATGATGGCTGCTGCCTTCTTCAACATGACCTTGACTCCTCTCTCACACCTGTTAGATGCCAGATGTGGTGCAGGCTGTTTCGCCGCACGCCAGTCAGTATTGCGACCCTCGTGCCAACAGCTCGTGCCGACAAGATCTTGCGAATCAATGGTTTGCAGGATCCGTTCCGCTGGGTGACTGCGCTGGTAACAGGACAGTGTCCTCGTGTTCAGAACGGCTGTCTCGGGAAGGTCCGGCTAAAGCCGGACCCCACGGACGTTTAGGACACGGCAAAAGCCGGACCCCACGTACGTTTGGGACCCCACGTTCGTTGGACCTACGTTCGTGCGGACTCGCTGAGGCTTTGATGCTCGAGATGGAAAGCTTGCGTGGGGTCCGCCTTTAGGCGGACCTTCACTATGGCGTCGCGACGTAGCCGCGGCGGGCGCGCACGCGCATCGAGGGATTCTTCAGCTCCACACGAATCGTGTGCCACTTGCCATCGCGATGACCGGGACTGGGATAGCCGATGTAGTACTGCTTGCTCAGCTCGTCGGCGATGTTCGACGTCGCCGGATCCAGATCGCGCGGATCGCGAACGATCTCGGTGCGGCCGCCGCTGTCGTCCGTCATTTCCCGCAGCGCGACGACGTTCACGCGATCGTCCGAGCGGACGCCGCCGCCTCCGCCGCCCGGTGGGTATTGACCTGGTGGCTGTGGCCACGGGTTGCGTGGCTGGCCGCGCCCACCAGGAACCGGAAACGGAATCGGCGCAGGCGGCCGCAGGATCGGCGGTTGCGTCCGCGGCGACGTGAACGTCGGATCGCCGTGTCCGTCGATGCCGACGGCATAGACGAGCACTTCGGTCTCACGGACGACTTGCTTGACGTCTCGCACATCCGACCGGCTGTTCGTGTCGTTTCCATCCGAGATCACGACGACGGCCTTCTTGCGATTCTGGCCGCCCTGCGCCATCGGCACCGCTTCGACGACCGCGTCGTACATCGCGGTTCCACCCGCCGGGTGCAGGCGCCGCAGCGATGCGGCCACGCGGTTGCGATCGGTGGTCCACTCATGCACGAGATCGATTCCGGAGTTGAAGACGTAGAGGAACACATCGTCATCCGGACCCAGCAGGTCCAGCAGGAAGCGCTCGATGGCCGACTTCGCCGCTGACATCTTGTCTCCTGCCATCGATCCGCTGGTGTCGAGGACGATGCCCAGGCTGACGGGGACGCGCTCGGCGCTGAAGTGCGTGACCTCGACGGGCTTGTCGTCTTCGTAGACCACGAAGTCGGTCTGCTGAAGTCCCGGCACGAAGCGGCCGGATCGGTCGATCACCGTGGCGGTGACGTTGATCAGCTCCACGCCGCTCTTGAAGCGAAACCCTTCCTGACCTGCGATCGGCGGGTCGACGAGGACCAGCGCGGCGATCGACATCGTGGCGACGGCAGCCAAACGACGAATCTGCGTGGGGCGCATGGCCTGTTCTCCTTCTACTTACCGAGCGGCGGCGTTACCGGGCAGCGAGCTCACCGCCGTGGCGGGCGCTTCGCTCCGCCGATCGACGTGCGGAACGATGCGCTCGTCGGTGCGGAAGCTGACGCGGTAGCGCGTGGCGCCCGCCGGCGCCTGCACCGAGAGCGTGAACGGTGACTCCTGACCGGGATCCAGACGCGGCACGTCGATCTGCCCGCGCGCGCTGGTGAGATAGCCACCTTGCTGATCGAACAGCAGCACGGTCGCCGACAGATGATCGACGATCGGCGCTGACGAGGGATTGCGGACGAGGCCGGTCACCGAGAGACGATCGCCTTCGCGCACGTGCCGCAATGACATCAGCTCCAGCGGCGGTGTCTGCTCGACGGCGGCGGCTGCCCCTGACGTCGTTGGCGTCCAGTACACCCATGCGCCGGTGGCGCCGAGCGCGAACAGCAGCAGCACCGCCGCCACGGCCAGCGCGCCTTGGCCGCCGCCGGGTTGGCGCGGCGTCGAGCCGAGGAACACCTCGCGCACCGCGGGCACTTGAGCGGTCTCGGGCCGCAGTGGCAGCTCCTCCGGGCGCGGCGGCGCCCACGTAACCTCCTCGGGCTCGGGCATCGCGCGAACAGCGGCGACGCG
>DAINCF010000466.1:0-5832 GCA_036732565.1 Vicinamibacterales bacterium | reverse complement strand
ACTCGCGTGTAGGGGCGGCTCGCGAGCCGCCCCTACTTGAGCTTGCCGAGCGGGCCGAGGTCGAAGTTCAGCTCCGAAGGGTCCAGACCCGACTGGCTGGCGAGTTCGCGGACCGTGTCCTCCAGCCGCATCAAGGCCAGCCCCAGCCGCTCCACTTCGTCGTCCGCGAGCGTGCCCTCCTCAACGCGGCGTAGCGCCTGGCGCTCCATCAGCTGTCGCAGGAAATCCACGAGCGTCAGCACCAGCTTCATGACCGAGCGCCTCACGTCCTCGGGCTCGGCATTCCAGCGCCCCGGCTCGGTCTGCGCCGCCAGCCGTGCGCGGAGCTCCTGGGCAATCGACTCGATGGCGCGATCCGCCTCGGAGTCCGACATGTCACGCCCCCGTCAAGGCTGCGAACGCATAGGCCGGCGACGGACCGGAGACGCGAATCGCCACCGTCGGGAGATCCGCGGCGGCCTTCACGACCGCACGTCGATAGGCCGGACCGTGGGCACGTTCGATCAGGTGATACACGCTCGCGGCAACGCCCGTGACCTTGCCGCGCTCGATGCGCTCATCGTGCACGAGCGGCCGAAGGACCTCGGCCAAGGTTTGCGCTTCTGGACAGACCGTGTGGGCGGCCGCGCGCTGTGCCAGATACTGTCGGCCCACACCAGTCTTGGGTGACGGCACGACGGGCGCGCCGTCGACCGGCGGCATGGCGCCGCGCTTGAGGAGCCACAGCGTCATCTGATCGCAGCCACGCACGTTGCGCAGCGCGCTGGCCAGGCGCGCATCCTTGAGCGCGGCGTGATGGCTCAGCGCATCGACGTCCGGCACTACCGCGGCAAACCGTACCGGGAGCAACGCATGCGCGCGGGCGTGGAGCGCCCGCACGATCCGATCCTGCGTCGCCAGCAGCTCACGCGTGGGCGACACGCGCTCCACGGCGTGGCCGATGACGACCACGAACGATCCGACTGTGACGGTGCGCAGTGGCTCGTCGTGTAGTCCGCGCAGGTCGGACACGTCGCCAACGCCATCCGTGATCGCGTACACGTAGACTGCCATCGGCGTGCTCAGGAGCGCTCGTCGCCCGCCACTCGGTCTGCGGCCGAGAGCAACGCGGCCAGTCTAACGTATATGAGATCCACCCCGGCGAGACCCAGCACCAGCTCGGCGTCGAGGACGACCCCCTTGTCGAGCAAATTGTCGACGAGATCCAGCAACGAAGCATCGGGCGTGTCGAGCAACGTCGCCGCCAGTGAGGCACGGGTCGGCCGAGCGCGGTCAGTCACGGGTGGCTCTTGGGCATTTCGACGAAACTGTAGACGGGCCAGGGACCCGTCAACGCAATGCGGCAGCCCTCTCGTCGCAGGTCCGCGCTCGATTTGGTCAGCGCGCGCTTGAAGCGGGCGACGTTGCTGCTGCCGATGAGAAAGGCCACCTCTGCGAGCGCGCTGGTCCCGGGCTCGACCGCACGTTCCACCGTGTCGTCCGCCAACGTTGTCAGATCGTCCATGAGCGCGGTCACGCCCGCGTCGATCTTTTGAGCGCGGACGACGCGCTCACGCTGCGCTCGTGCTCGCGCGTGCAGGAAGGCCGTCCCGCTCTCGGCGTTGGTCCGAGGGAGCCCCTTCGGCGCGGCCGGGACGGGACGATGGACCCGCAGCACCCATTCGGAACGCGCGCCGATGCGTCTCGCCAGCGCCGACAATCGTCCACGGTTGCGTCCGATCACGCGCTTCGCGCGCTCGTCGGATTCGAAGACCGTGAAGATGCGGAGCGGCAACACCGTCGCGCGCTGTCCGAGCCGCGTCACCACCGCGTGATGCGCCGAGGCGTAGCGCCCAACCCAATCGATGTCCTGAAGATGCGCCTCGAGCGTGCCCGCTTCGAAGGGCGCACGGGGAAGATGGGCCACGATCAGGAAGAGCTCATCGCCAAGCGGAATCGCACGCGCGGGCCCACCATCCGGCAATCTGGGCGATCGCGACACGATCGCGTCGGAGACGCCGCCCGCCAGCACGCCGTAGACCCACGTCACGACGTCGTCGGCGGCCGCATGAGTCCGCCGTTCGCTGGAGGTTGGCGACGATCGTGCCCGTTTATGTACGGTCATCGTCGTCGACCGTGACCTCGATGCCGTCGAAGCTGTTGGCGTCGGCGAGTCCGCCTGGTGTCTCGCGTTTCAGCTCGCGCAGGCGCGCCAGCAGCGTGCGCTCGGTCTCCACGAATTCCTGTTCGTTGATGGCGCCTTCCTCCAGCTGCAACTGCGCCTCGACCAGCGCGCGATTGAGCGAATCGACCGACTCCAGCTCCTGTTCCGCGACTGCCGCCACTTTGTCGAGAACGAAGCGCAGCCCGCCGATCAGCAGGCTGTCCAAGAGAAACATGGTCAGGCCCGCTCCAGCTTCAGGCGAATGTTGACGAAGTTATAGGGCGGCCACGGCCCCGTGTACTTGAATGTGAGCTTGGGAAAGTGCGCGCCCAGCTCCTTGACGCCCTTGTCGAACTGCGTCTCGTGCGCTCGCATGACGAGAAACGCGGCGTTGAGGATCATGCGATCCCCGATCGGACGGCTCGCGCGCGAGGCGACCGAGACGTCACGCAAGCGATCGAAGATTCGCGAGATGTACTCTTCGGATTTCGACTGGAGCGCCGCGTCCACCAACCGACCGTACTGCATGCGCGCGAAGTAGGTCGAGCCTTTCTGTGACTCGATTTCGCTCTTCAAGCGATGGATGTCGTCGTTCTCGACCTCGATCTCCTCGACGACGGCGTCGCGATCCCAGATGACCTTGAGGCCGAACTCGAGCTTGTTCTGCATCTTGTCGAGCACGCCCGAGAATGCATCGTAGGCCGATCGCAAGAATGCCACGACATCGTCGCCCGTCTTGAACACGGTGCCGAACGACATCGGAAGCACCGTGTGATCCTGCATCACGGTTTCGTTGACCCGCTGATGGGCGACGACGTTGTCACGCGTCGGATCCAGGACGGTCAGCGGCGAATCCGAGACCACCGCGGCCAGCTCGTTGTAGGTGACGGTGTAGACCGCGGTCTGCTGCGTGCCGATGCCGATAGGGCCCAGAGACAGCGGCGATCGATTGCGAATGATGCAGTAGACGTACTTGCCGAGTCGATCCGCCGATCGGGTGGCGTTGGCCGCCGGGGCAACGCGCGCTGATGGCAGACGCTTGGGCGGTCCGGCCTTGCGCGACGCTCGCATCGCGGTGACCCGCCCAACCCGCTTCGCCCCTGCCCGCCGCGTCTTCGACGCCGTTCTGCTCTTTTTCGCCATGGTCCGTCTGTGTCTCGCGTATCAAGCGGAGCGCCGATGCGCTCCCGCCGGCGCGCGCCGCGCAGTCCTGATGCGCGCGCGCAAGGGAAGGTCGACGGTGAACGTCGAGCCTACACCGACCTGGCTGTCGACGTGAATCTCGCCGCCCAACATCTGAGCCAGGCGACGACAAATCGCGAGCCCGAGACCGGTGCCGCCGAGGGCCCGTGACGACGCGCGATGGGCGGCCTGCTGGAACGGTTCGAAGATGCGCGTGAAATCGGACGCGGCAATGCCCACGCCCGTGTCCCGAACGGTCACCGAGAAGCGACCGTGCTCGGGATCGGTCCGGGCGACGATCTCGACGCGCCCCTGTTTGGTGAATTTCAGCGCGTTCGAGAGCAGGTTGACGAGGATCTGCTTGACCTTCTGGCGATCGCTGCGCACCCGCACCGATAAATCGTCGGGCAGCGTCACGTCGACGCCCACCGGCGACTGCGCGATGACGCCTTCCAATTCCTCCATCAACTCGCGCAGGACCTCGTCGAGGCCGAACGCCGACATCTCCATCGGCATCTTGCCCGCTTCGATGCGCTCGATGTCGAGGACGTCGTTGATGAGCGTCGCCAGATGCCGGCTGTTGGCGTCGATGCGCGCGACCGTCTTCTGTTGATCCAATGAGAGGGGGCCGTAAAACCCGCCCAGCAGCATCGTCGAGTACCCGAGGATGGCGTTGAGCGGCGTCCGGAACTCGTGCGAGACGTTGGCCAGAAACTGTGACTTCGCCGCGGACGCCTGCTCGAGATCCAGGGCCTGGCGGCGGAGCAGTTCGTTCTGCGTCGCGAGCTCCGCCGTGGCCTCGCGGACTTTCTGCTCCAGCAGCATCGAGGCCTGCTGCAGCTCGCGATACAGCCGCTCGCGCTCCAGGGCTTCCGTCTGATCGTGCAGCACGGTCACCACGCCCGTGTCCTCGCTCTGCGCGCCGAGCATGATTTCGGCGACCGCCTCCATGGGCACCTGACGTCCGGTCGAGGGTTCGGTGAGCGCAAAGCTCGCCACCGCTCGGCGCTCGACGCCGCTCACCAGCAGCGACGAGACGAACGACGAGAACTGCGCGACGTTGTTCTGCACATGACGCTGTCCCGCCGGACTGGACGCGCCGGAGGCCGTAAAGAATCGCTCGGCCGGTGCGTTCGTGACCAGCATGTCGCCGGCCGAGTTCGTCAGGATGATCGGATCGACGACGGCGTCGACGACAAGGTCGAGGCGGTTGCGTTCCGCGCGCATGCTCGCCTCGGTGACGCCCAGCCGGCGATAGTTTTCCTCGAGCTCTTGTCGCGCACGCCACAGGTCGGTGACGTTGCGCAGCACCGAGACTACCGAGCCTTCCTCGCCGCCCACGCCGATCGGTGACATCAGCAGCTCGAACAGCAGGTCCGAGCCGTCTTCGGGGTCGACGAGGATCAGCTCGCGCGAGCCCGCGACCGTCCCCATCATGCGACCGGCCAGCGCGGACGAGAAGAACAAGTTGTTCATCTCGATGGCGCGGCGGCGGCCTTCGCTGCCCTCGTCACGCGACGCGAACAGCTGCTCGGCGCGGGCGTTGCCGACAATCAACTTCCCGTTCTCGTCGGTCAGGAGAATCGGATCGGTGACCGCGTTGATGATGCTGTAGAGCAGCTGGCGCTCGCGATCGAATCCATCGGAGGTGTCGTGCTGGCGCGATTTCAGCCGCTCGAGCTTGTCGCCGATGACCTCGGCAAACCACATGAAATCGCGGTGCGGAAGCGACGCTTCGTGCTCAACGAGCAGCAAGGCGAGCGGCGGGCCGCTCCGCTCGGGACGAATCGGTAACGTCACGAACGGGACGCTCTCGAGGGGGGTCTCCGGCTGACGTGAGCCCGTCGGAAAGTGCGTGGGGCGGGTGGACCAGGCGGCCGCGACCAGTGGATGGCGTCGATCGGTGAGGTCGATGGAGTACTCGCCCGTGCGGGCGTTCGAGATGCCAACGCCGGTGACGCCCCAGAGGCGCCTCGGATCGCGGGCAGACGCCAGTAAGAGTGCGCGTCCGATGCCCGTCTGCCGCGCCAGCCAGCTCAGCCCTTCCTGCCCGCAGGCCGAAACGTCATCGCTGCCGAGTAGGAACTCGACGAACGCCAGCTTGGCATCGCTGCCGATCATGGACGCGTCGGACCTCGCTTCCGTGTGCGCCTGACGGTGGTTTTGGTGGTCGTGGAGGTGCGCTTGCGACCGGCCAGCTCGGCCCGCAGCACAACGTTCTCGGCCTCCAACGACTCTGCCATGGCCGGCTCCAGCGCCGGGCGTGAAGCCGAGCCGACCTGGCCAACCGCTTCAGCGTATTTGAGATAGGTGTCGATCGACGCGACGACGACGCGCGCCTCGACGGTGATCAGATCGATGCCGACGAGCGACACCCGGACCCAGGCATCGATGACGATGCCTTTGTCGAGGACGCGATCGAGAACATCGACGAGGCTGGTACCGCCTGCGGCTCTCTCAACGGGCATAGCTCCTCCGGAACCTCACCGCGATCGCCGCGAGCGCCG
>DAINCF010000465.1:0-5835 GCA_036732565.1 Vicinamibacterales bacterium | reverse complement strand
GAAGGCCTGCGCTACGTACGAATTCCTACCGTAGCTCAGTGCCCGCGCCGGAGGTCACCGCGCGCTTGAGCTTTTCTCGCGCGTCGATGGCAGTGGTGCGCAGCAGCGTGTCAGGGTCGGCCGCCCACTTGTCGAGCGACGCGCCGAACTGCACAAGGTGCAGCTCGCCAATCACGTACGCGGCGCACGACTGCAGCCAGGTGTTGTCGCTCAACATCATCGTGCGCAGCACCTCCATCCGGTTGATGGTCGACGAGCTGCGCAGATGCGTGGCGCTCTTGCGTTCCTGCGCGCTGACCTGCCGATCGAAGAGCGGGATGAGCACCGCGCGGATCGCCGGTGTCAGAATGGTCTCCAGAAACTCGAGCGCGTTGTCGTAGACGACGGGGTCCGTCGACTGCAGTCCCACGTAGGCGCTGTGCAAGTCGTGATTGGGATAGAGGATCTTGAGCAGCCGGAAGATCCGCTCTTCCTCGTCTTCCGACGCCTTGCGCAACTGCCGCAGCACCGGATCGCCGCGATCGTCCGCGGGGCCGACGCTGCCGAGGACCTGCTGCGATCGGTAGTGACCGATGATCTCCGCGGCCAGCACCGTCTCCACCATGGGCCGGTCCATGTGCCGATCGGGATGCTGCTGCCCCAGCTTGTTGAGCGCGGTAATCACGCGGTAGCGCACGACCGCGTCGCGGTCCAGCACCCCCTCTGTGAGCACCGCCTGAGCGATCGACGACTCAATCGCCAACAGCACGTTGGGGATCTCGCGTCGAATCTCGACCGCGGTGTGCGCGTCGATCAAGTAGTCCCGCATCGTGCCGACGACGCGATCGCCGAACTCCACCAGGGCCGCGGAGGCTTCTTCGGCGAATTCGGGCTCGCCGAGCCGCTCGACGATGCGGGCGATGAACGTGCGCTTGCCGAGCTTGCCGACCGAGCGGATGGCTTCGCGTACGACCTCCGGGCTCTCGTCCTGCAACAACAGGCGCAGCTCGTGATCGAAGTGATCGGGGAGCATGCCGATCAACCGCGCCGCTTCGGCTCTCGTCCGTTGGCCGGTCGTGCCGGGCTCCCGTGCCATCGCGTTCAGGATCAACCGGGCCGCGTCGAGGTTCTGCGTGCGGCCGGGCCGCGCCAGGAACGCCGCCATGCCGGCGCGAATCGTGAAGCCCGGAAAATCTCCAAGCTTCTCGATGCGCTCGAGCGGATCGATGTGCGAGAGCTCGGAGAGATAGAGAAGCGCCTCCGTGCGAACGGTCAGATCGGCGTCGTACAGCATTCGCTCGACGTCCGCGCTGACGCTGGTGTCCCCCGCGCGCGCGAGCAGCGCGACGGCACGGGCACGCACGCGCGGCGACCCGTGCTGGAGCAGGGGGCGAACCCCGTGGGGCGTCGATCGATCGCGTGAGCTGTCCAGCAGGCGCAACGCGTACAGCACCTGCTCCTGCGTGCCGGCGAGATATTGCGTCAGCAGCTCTCCGGTGGATTTCTCGATCACCGGAGTCGCCGCCCGCTCGATGTCCACGCGGTGCTGATGAATGCTGTCCCGCAGGTTCAGGACGTACTGCCGCTGTGCCGTCATCGCCGCCACCGCCCAGGCCACGACCAGGACGAAGCACACCCACGACATTTGAATGGCGCTCAGGCCCAGCAGCGCGCCAAACACCAGCACCGTCAGCCCGCCCAGGGCATCGCCCATGCGGTAAACGACGGTGTCGATGAACGACTTGACGCGAAAGGTCTGGCTCGCAGGCACCGGCAGGTACAAGAGCTCGACCGTGGCTTTGTCGATGGAATAGCGCAGCACCTGATCGCTGGCCTTCAACGCCGCGGCGGCCAAGAGCGTCCCGGTGACCAGCAGGCCGATCGAGCTGAGCGCCATGGCCGTAGGCACGATGAAGATGGCGACGCCGACGCCTGCCTGCCTGAGCAGACGGCTCGTGAGCGTCACTTGCAGCAGGAACGACACGATGCCCGCGACCACGTTGAAGGACCCGAAGAACTCGGCCAACCGATCGGTGTCGGGAATGTAAGCCTTGGCGACTGCCTTGAATTGCCAGCCCGCTACTGTGGTGGCATACGCCGACAACAAGATCAGTGCGGCAATCGCCTGCAGGTACCGGGACTCGCGGAGGAGCGCGAGGCTGGCGCTCAGGCCGCCGGTCTCACCGGACTCCAGTGGTCGACTGGCGGGCTCGTCCTCATCGACGTAGGCCGGCCGGCCGTGCCAGATGATCACGACGATCACCGCGCAGAGCACCAGCGTGCCGGCCACGATCAGCAGCATGCTCTCGGTGCCGAAGCGTCCCGCCGACTCGCGAGTGGCGAGGCCGCCGACGATCCAGCCGAGAATGGCGCCGCTGCCGATCAGTCCGAACGCCCGTTTCGCTTCGCGTGTCGTCAGCGTGTAGTTCGCCAGCGTCCACACTTGGGCGGGTGCGAGCACGCTGAACACGCCGACCCAGATGTAGATGACCACGAACAGCGTGCCGTCTTCCTGCTTGCTCCCCTGAGAGAGCCACCAGAAGCCCGCGGCGAGCGCCGCGAAGACCAGCAGGCTTCCGATCTGCAGGTTTCGCAGATTGGTGCGCTGGCCGACCCGGATGTAGAGCGACGCCACGACCGCCACCAGGAGCGCGATGGCGATGTCGACGTACGGGAGCTGGAGGGGGCTGAAACGATCCAGGAACAGGGCGTCCCGCGCCGCACGACTGGCCACCGACGCCGCCATCGTCAGGAACAGATAGGCGAAAAGCGGGAGGGCGCGACGCAGCTCCCGCCCGGTCAGGCCCAGCAGACGTTCGGCAACGGTTAACATGCAGGAAGCGTCGGGTCCGAGTGTACCCTAGCAGGCCTGGAGGCTTGGAGGCCTGGAGGCTTGGAGGCTTGGAGGTACGAGGGTTCAACCCCGGGTCTGAACCTCGGTAGCTTCAAGCCCCCAAGCCTTCGAGCCTTCAGGCCTTAGTAATGTAAGATTCGTCAGTCTCAAACCCCATCATGGCCGATCGCCCACAGGGCACTCTTCTCAATCGACTGATCAGCCCATTCGCTCAGGTGCGCGAGGGAGAAGGCCTCACGGCCCTCCTGATGTTCGCGTATTCCTTCCTGGCGATGACGAGTTACAACATCGTCAAACCGATCACCCGCTCCCAGTTCATCTCGAGCCTGGGCGCCGACAATCTGCCGTGGGTGCAATTCGGCTCCGGCATCTTGATTGGCGTGGTGATGCAGTTCTACAGCCGCGCGATCGCCACGGTGCCACGCCGATGGACGATTCCGGTGACGCAGATCGGCATGATCGGGCTGCTCGTCCTCTTCTGGGTGCTGTTCACGCAGGTGGGCGCCGAGTGGGTGTCGGTCGGGTTCTACTTCCTGGGTCTGATCCTCGGGCTGTTGTTGATCAGCCAATTCTGGACGCTGGCCAACGACGTCTACGATCCGCGGCAGGCGAAGCGGCTGTTCGGCTTCATCGGCGGCGGATCGAGTCTTGGCGGCGCCACCGGCGCGGCGATGACGCGGTTCCTCGTCGAGGAGCTCGGCACCAACAACATGCTGCTGGTGAGCGCCCTGATCCTCACCGGCTGTTTCTTCATCGTCACGTTCGTCCTGCGGCGCGAGAAAAAGGCCGGGCAGTCCGACGCGACCAAGACCGGTGAAGAGGAAGGCGTCGGCGGCGCCGAGGCGATCAAACTGCTCCGCGAGTCGCGGCACCTGCAGATCATCGCAATGGTCATCGCGTTCGCCGCTATCGGTGCGGCGATCATCGAGCAGCAGCTCAACATGGCCACGGCCGAGCAGAAGACGTCGACCGACGCCATCACCGCGTTCCTTGCCGAAGTCACGATCTATCTGTCGCTCGTGGGCCTCGCGGTGCAAGTGCTGCTGACGAGCCGTATCCATCGCTTCCTCGGGATCGGCTTCGCGCTGATGATCCTGCCGATGGGGCTGGGCACCACGGCCGTGATCATGCTGTTCAATTCGAGCCTGTGGGCGCCGGGCCTCGCGCGCATTCTCGATACCTCGCTGCGCTACACCGTCGACAAGACGACACGAGAGATTCTCTTCCTGCCGCTGCCAGCCGACATCAAGTACCGCGCCAAGCCGTTCGTCGACGTCACCGTCGACCGCTTCTCGAAGGGCATCGGCGCGTTGCTCCTGCTCGTACTGATCAAGGACTGGGGATTCAACCTGTCGTGGCAGCAATTGAGCTTCGCCAGCCTGTCGGTGATGGCGCTGTGGGTCTTCGCGGCGCTGCGCGCACGGAAGGAGTACCTGGCCGCGTTCCGGCGCAGCATCGAGAGCCAGGCGGTCGAAGCCGCGGAGATTCGCATCGACACGGCAGACCTGTCCTCGCTCGAGACGCTGGTCGAGGAGCTGGGCCAATCGGATCCGAAGCGGGTTGTCTATGCCATCGACCTGTTGGAGGCGCTCGACAAGCGGAACCTCGTCACTCCGCTGTTGCTCAGCCACAGCTCCCCGGTGGTGCGGGCCCGTGCGCTGCGCGTGGCCGAGGAAGCCGGACCGAGCGCCCTCGAGCGCTGGGGCACCAGCGTCGAGCACGCGTTGAAGGATCCGGACGGCGACGTACGCCTGGCCGCGGTCCGTGCCATCGCCGCCGTTCGGCGCGAAGGCGCCGCCAACATCATGCGGCCGTATCTGAAGGATCGGGATCCGTATCTGGTCGTGACGGCGGCCACGAGTCTCGCCTCCAGCCCGGGCGAGTCCGACGTCAAGGCCGCGGAAGACGCGTTCGAGCGCCTCGTCGACGACAGCCGCGAGCAGGCCGCGCCGATTCGCATGGACGTGGCCCGGGCGCTCGGTCAGGTCACGAACCCCGGGTTCCGGCCGCTTCTGCTGCCGCTCATCTACGATTCGAATCTCGGTGTCGCACGCGAGGCCTTGCAGAGTGCCGGCAAGCTCGGCGGGGGCGATTTCCTGTTCGTGCCCGCGCTGGTGTCCTTGCTGCGCAATCGTCGATTGAAGTCCGCTGCCCGGCAGGTGCTCGTCGGCTACGGCGAAGGGGTGATCGATCCACTCGTCTACTTCCTCAACGACCAAGAGGAGGATCCGTGGGTGCGACGCCACGTGCCGTCGACGCTGGCACTGATTCCGACGCAGCGATCGATGGACGTGCTGATGCAAGCGCTGGGCGATCCTGACAGCTTTGTTCGCTACAAGGCGGGCACCGCCATCGAGCGCCTGCATCGCGATCACCCGGACCTGACGATCGATCCGAAGCTCGTCGAATCGCAGGTGCTGGCGGAGACCACGCGCGCATTCAGCGCCCTGACGCTGCATCACAACCTGTTCGTGGCCGGAGGCCTCGATGGCGCGAGTCTGCTGGCGCGCGCGCTCCGCGAGAAACAGGAACGCGCGGTCGGTCGCGTCTTCCGCTTGCTCGGCCTGGTGCACGATCCTGGAGGCATCCACGCGGTTCAAGAAACGCTGCGGCGTGGGGATGCGCGGGCTCGATCGAGCGCGCTCGAGTATCTGGACAACCTGCTGTCGGGCACCGTCCGGCGTCGGGTGGTGCTGCTCGTCGAGGACATGCCGGCCGACGAGCGCATCCGTCGCGGCAACGTCTTGTACAAGACGCGCGTGCGCGACGTCGATGACACCGTTGGGCAGCTCGTGCACGACGAAGATCAGGTGATTGCCGCGTCCGCCATCCATCTGGTCGAAGAGCGAGCGATGTGGTCGCTCGCGGGCGATCTGGAGCACGTGCTCGCGCATCGCGACGTCCGCGACTGGTACGTGTTCGAAGCCGCCTCGTGGGCCCTGGCCGCGCAGCGCATGCCGGCCGAGCGCCGGCGCGCCCTGTGGCTGGAGCCGCTGCCCGCC
>DAINCF010000464.1:0-5863 GCA_036732565.1 Vicinamibacterales bacterium | reverse complement strand
CGCGCAGGATCGGGCGCAGAGCGGCGAGGCGCGACGTCAGTACGAGGCTGGCACGCGGCACGAAGCCAACCGCGAGCTCGACAAAGCCGCGCACGCCTACGAGCGCGCGCTTACGCTCGATCCGCGACTGGCGGTCGCACACGATCGGCTCGGCTTCGTGTATGGCCTGCAGGGCCGAACGCCGGACGCGATCGCCGCGTTCGAGCGTGCGGCGACGGCGGATCCCACGCTGTTCGACGCGCACTATCACCTCGGAGCCACGCTCTGGTGGACCGGCGAGGCGAAGCGCGCGCGTGCCGCGTTGGAGACGGCCACGCGCCTGCAACCCGCCCACGCCGAGGCGCAGTACTACCTCGGCCTGACGCTCAAGAAGGAGGGTGAGCCCCTCGCGGCGATCGAGGCCCTGGAGCGCGCGACGACCCTGAACCCTGGACTAGCTGTGGCGGCGCTGCAGGCGGGCATCGCGCTCACAGAGGCCGGCGATGCCGCGAGCGCACTGGAGCACTTGCGGCGGGCCGTGAAACTCGATCCGAAATCCCGCGACGTGCGGAATGCGTTGGGCCTCGCCCTGCTCCAGAACGGTGAGGGCACTGCCGCGGTGGAGACGTTCCGCGCGCTCGTCGATCAGGAGCCTGACTTCCACACCGGCCGCCTGAACCTCGGCACGACGCTGATGCAGCAAGGCGACCTCGAAGCCGCCTCGTTGGTGTTCACCGCGCTGATCGAACGTGATCCGCGAAATGCCGAGGCTCACTACAATCTCGGCATCGCGCTGAAGCAGCGCGATGACTTTGCCGGCGCCGAGGCGGCGTTGCGTACCGCGATGACGCTTGGGCCGACGCTGGCGGATGCGCCGTTCACACTCGGTGTGGTGTTGTGGCAGACAGGCAAGCCCGACGCCGCCGCGGCGGCGTTTCGCGAGGCGTTGACCCGGCGAGCGGACTACGACGAAGCGCACTATATGCTCGGCACCGTGCTTCGTCAGCTCGATGACGATGAGGGGGCGTTGCGTGAGTTTCTCGAGACGATTCGCCTGCGTCCGTCATCGGCCGAAGCGCATCTCAGCCTGGGGCAACTGCTGCAGCAGCGAGGCGAGCGGACCGAAGCGAGCCAAGCCTTTGATCGCGCGCGCGACCTGAATCGGAAGAAGGCCGACGTGCAGGCGTCCACCTTTGCCGTGGGCGTTGGACGCGCGCAGCTGAAGGTCGGTGAGCTCGTGAGCGCCATCGCGCAGTTCGAAAAGGCGCTCACGCTTGCGCCGGACAACTTCGAGGCCCACTACGAGCTCGCCCGCGCGCTCACGCGCGCCGATCGGAAGGCTGAGGCCGACGCGCACCTGGCTGAGGCGCGTCGTCTGGCGCCACGGGTTCGCTTCCGCGATCTGGATCAGGACCGCCCGCGATGAGCGCGTGTGCGCGAATCGGTCTTGCGAGCGCAGCCGTGGTTGTGGGTCTGCTCGCGCAGGCGTCGAGCCAGGCGCCTCCAACGCTACCGTTCTCGTTCACCGACGTCGCCGCTGGAGCGGGACTGACCGCGGTCACGGTCTACGGCGGACGAGGCACGAACAAGTACCTCCTCGAGACCACAGGCACGGGCGTCGCACTGATGGACTACGACGCCGACGGCTGGCTCGACATCTTCCTCGTGAACGGCACGACGCTGGAGGGCACGCCTCGCGGTAGCGAGCCGACGAGTCATCTGTACCGCAATCTCGAGAACGGAAAATTCGAAGATGTGACCTCCCGTGCTGGCCTCGCGCTCACCGGTTGGGGGCAAGGCGCGTGTGTCGGCGATTACGACAACGATGGACGCGACGATCTCTACGTGACGTTCTGGGGACAGAGCCGTCTGTTTCGCAACCGGGGCGCGGGTGCATTCGAAGACGTGACGTCCGCGGCCGGTCTCGCAACGCCGCGCCGCTGGGGCGCCGGGTGTGCCTTCGCCGACGTCGACCGCGACGGTTTCCTCGATCTGTTTGCCGCCAACTACATCGACTTCGATCTGGAGTCGGCGCCGGTCCCCGACTCCGGGTTGTGCCGATACAAAGGCGTTCCGGTGGCATGTGGTCCTCCGGGACTGACCGGCGGCAAGAACGTGCTCTATCGCAATACGGGACGGGGCAGCTTCACGGATGTGTCCGATGCGTCAGGCATCACGCGCGCGTCCGGCACCTACGGCATGGGGGTCGGCACACTCGATTTCGACGGCGATGGCTGGGTTGATTTGTATGTCGCGAACGATTCCAATCCCAGCGCGCTCTATCGGAACAATCACGACGGCACGTTCACCGACGTCGCGATCGCGGCCGGCTGTGCCTACAGCCAGGACGGCAAGCCGCAGGCTGGCATGGGTGTCGCTCTCGGCGACTACGATCACAACGGCACAGTCGACATCTTCAAGACGAACTTCGCCGGCGACACGTCGACGCTCTACGCCAACACCGGTGATGGGCTCTGCGAGGATCGGACGTTTGCCAGCGGCGTTGGGGTCAATACCCGCTGGCTCGGCTGGGGCGTGGGCTTTCTGGATCTCGATCACGACGGTTGGCTCGACTTGTTTCTGGTCAACGGGCATGTCTATCCCGAGGTGGAGCAGATCAAGACGGAGGCGCGCTACAAGCAGCGCAAAGTCGTCTATCGGAACGTGCAGAAGGGACGGTTCGAGGACATCACCGAACGGCTCGGCGAGCCGGTGACGATCCCACGCGCCGGCCGCGGCGCGGCGTTCGGCGACATCGACAACGACGGCGACGAGGACGTCATCGTCAACAACGTCCACGACGCGCCCAATCTCTATCGCCTCGATATCGCGGGCGAGACCAACTGGGTGATGCTGAGACTGGTGGGCACGCGCTCGAATCGCAACGCTATCGGCGCGCGCGTCACGATCAGCGCCGGCGGGTTGACCTACGTGCGCGAGGTGCGCGGCGGTGGCAGCTACTACTCGCAGAACGATTTTCGCGTGCACGTCGGATTGGGCCGCGCCGCGAGCATCGATCGCGTCGTCGTGCGCTGGCCCAATGGAGGCGAGGAGCGTTGGCGCGACGTGCCTATTCGCACGATCACCACCCTGACCGAAGGCCAGGGTGAGAAGCCATGACGGGTCTCGTGCTGGCGTTGCTCATCGCGCTGCATGTCGCGCCACCGCTGGACGCTGGGCAGTCGCCGGCACCAGATGAGGCGACCGCTGCGGCGATTCGCACGCTGATAGACGAGGGCCAATTCGCCAGAGCCATCGAACGACTCGCGGCCCTCGACGCCTCCCATCCGCTGGTGGTGCACTTGATGGCGCTGGCGCACTACCACGCGGACGACAACCTCAGAGCGATCGAGCTGCTGTCGGGCAACGTCTCGAAGCTGCAAGCCAATTCCCTGGAGCGTCGAGAGGCGGAGCAGATTCTGGGGCTCTCGCTGTATGGCGCGGGACGCCTCGGCGAGGCGCTTCCGTATCTCGAAGCCACACGGGCCTGGGCCAGCGGCAACCTGGAGCTGCAGTACATCCTCGGGTTGACGTATCTCCAGACCGGCAAGGTCGATCGCGCACGGGAAGCGCTGGCGGTCACCTTCGGCCTGGCGGCCGACTCGGCGGCCGCGCATCTCATGACGGCGCAGATGCTGATTCGGCTGAATCTCGACACCGCGGCGGACGAGGAGCTGAAACGCGCGCTGGAAAAAGATCGGCGGCTGCCGCAGGCGCACTATCTGCTGGGCCAAGTCGCGTTGTTTCGGGGACGTCTCGACGAGAGCGCCGATCTGACGAAGCGCGAGCTGGACATCAACCCCGGCAACGCGATGGCCTGGTACCAACTTGGCGACGTCTACGTGCGGCAGTCGAAGTGGGACGAGGCCGTCGTGACCTTGCAGCGCTCGCTGTGGATCAATCCCTTCTACAGTGGGCCCTACATCCTGCTCGGCCGCTCCTACATGCGGAAGGGACAGCCGTCGACGGCTGAGGGGATGTTGCGTCGGGCGATTCAGTACGACCCGAACAACCGCACGGCGCACTACGTGCTCGCACAGCTCCTCCAGCAAATGGGACGCTTCGACGAAGCGAAGGCCGAGTTCGCGATCGCCGAGAAGCTCCAGGGGCAGTCGGGCCGATGACGCGGACTCGCGCGTGGATGGGCATGTCTGCCGCGGGTCTGGTGTGGCTGTGGCTGACGCCTGCGGTCCACACCATCGCCGACTGGCCCGTCAGCTTCGTGGACGTCGCGCGTGAAACCGGACTCGTCCATCCGTCGATCTACGGTGGCGTCGATCGCAAGCGCTTCATCATCGAGGCCAACGGGTCGGGCGTGGCGCTGGTCGACTACGATCGCGATGGCTGGCTGGACGCCTTCGTCCTCAGCGGCACGCGATTGATCGACGGTCAGCGGCGCGAGGTGGCGTTCGAGCCGGCCGATGCCCCGACGAACCGGCTCTACAGGAATCAACGCGACGGCACGTTCGCTGACGTCACGGATCGCGTCAGCTTGCGCCGGACGGGATGGGCATCGAGCGTCTGCGCTGGCGACTACGATCGCGACGGGTGGCTCGATCTCTTCGTCACCTCGTACGGCCGCAACGTCCTCTACCAGAATCGCGGCGGCGCCCGCTTCGAGGACGCGACCGCGAAGGCCGGACTCGCTCGAGACGAGACCCGCTGGGGTTCCGGCTGCACCTTCATCGATTACGACCGCGACGGCGATCTCGATCTGTTCATCGCCAACTACCTGCGGTTCGATCTTCAGTCCGCGCTCGAGCCAGGAGCGGCTGCGAACTGCTTCTGGAAGGGAATTCCGGTCAACTGCGGGCCGAAGGGGCTGCCGACCGACACGAATCTGCTGTTCCGCAATCGCGGGAACGGGACGTTCGAGGACCAATCGGGGCCATCGGGGATCGCGCGCGTCACCGGCCGCTACTCGATGACAGCCGTGGCCGTCGATCTCGACGAAGATGGCTGGCCCGATATCTACGTGGCCACTGATTCGACTGCCGCGATTTTGTACCACAACAATCATGACAGCACGTTCACCGACGTTGCCCTTGAGCGCGGCGCCGCCTACAACGATCTTGGCAATCCGCAGGCGGGCATGGGCGTGGCCGTCGGCGACTTCAACGTCGACGGCCGGTTCGATCTGTTGAAGACGCATTTCGCCGACGACATCCCGGCACTCTATCGCGGTCTGGAGCGCGGTTTGTTCGAGGACGTCGCCACCGCCGCCGGACTCGGCGTGCAGAACCGGCACGTCGAGTGGGGCGCCGGTTTTCCGGATCTCGACAACGACGGCCTCCCGGACATCGTCTACGTGACCGGCAGCGTGTACCCGGAGGTCGAGCCGAAGCTGTCGCAGTACCCGCATCGAGGACCGCGCATCATCTTTCGCAACCTCGGCCGCGATGGTTTCGAAGATGTGTCAGCGAGCAGCGGTCCCGCAAGCACCGCGCGCCACTCCAGCCGGGGCTCGGCCTTCGGTGACGTCGACAACGATGGCGACGTCGACATGCTCATCATGAACATGAACGAGCCCCCGTCATTGCTGAGGAACGATGTGCGGACCGATCACGGCTGGATCCAGGTGCAGCTCGAAGGCGTCAAGTCGAACCGCGACGGCATTGGCGCCACTGTCCGTCTCACCGCCAGTGGTCGGGTGCAGACGCAGGCGGTGTTGAGTCAGGTGAGCTATTACTCGGTCAACGATCTCCGCGTTCACTTTGGCTTGGGCAGCGCCACACGCGCCGACCGCATCGAAGTCCGCTGGCCCAACGGCGGTGTCGATGTCGTCGAGAACGTGCCCGGCAAGCAGGTTCTGCGGATCCGAGAGGGTTCTTCCCAAGAAAGGTAGGGGCGGTTCGCGAACCGCCCCTACGAGATCTGAAGGTTC
>DAINCF010000463.1:0-5875 GCA_036732565.1 Vicinamibacterales bacterium | reverse complement strand
CGCAGCTCGGCGATGTCGGCGAGCTGCTCGCCCTTTTGTCCGCGGGACACGGCGCCGATCGGATAGACGCGCGCGAGGTTCGCCTCGAGCGCCTTCTGCAAGATCAGCCGCGTCACGCCGGCATTGTCGTTGACCGGATTGGTGTTCGGCATGCAGGCCACCGCCGTGAAGCCGCCGGCCACCGCGGATGCCGTGCCCGTGGCGACCGTCTCCTTGTGCTCCTGGCCGGGCTCGCGCAAGTGCACGTGCATGTCGATGAAGCCGGGGCACACGATCGCTCCCGGGGGAAGCGTGACGACTTCCCCGCCATCCGCGAGATCGACGGGGAGATCGCGATCGACCCGCGCGATACGATCGCCGTCGATCAGCACGTCGAACGCACCGTCGCGACCGTTCACCGGATCGACGAGGTGCGCGCCCTTAAGCAGCCGTTTCATGTTCGTCCGCTCCGCCAGCCAACAGATAGAGCACCGCCATGCGCACGGCCACTCCGTTCGCCACCTGATCGAGAATCACCGAGAACGGCCCGTCCGCCACCTCCGACGCGATCTCGACACCGCGGTTCATCGGGCCCGGGTGCATGATGATGACGTCGGGCTTTGCCCGTGCGACGCGTGCTTCGGTCATCCCGAACGTCGTGAAGTACTCGCGCAGTGACGGGAAGAAGCCGCCCTCCATGCGCTCGAGTTGGATGCGCAGCATCATGATGACATCGGCGCCTTCGACGGCCTCGTCCACCCGCGACGTGACCGTGACGCCCAGGCGATCCAAGCCTGGAGGGATCAACGTCGTGGGCCCGCAGACCCAGACGTTGGCGCCGAGCTTGGTCAACAGCAGGAGGTTGGACCGCAGCACCCGACTGTGGAGAAGATCCCCGACGATCGCGACCTTGAGGCCGGCGACGCGGCCCTTGCGCTCGCGAATGGTGAAGGCGTCGAGCAGCGCTTGAGTCGGGTGCTCGTGCATGCCGTCACCGGCGTTGATGATGGCGGCGCGGCAGATGCGCGACAGCAGATGACACGCGCCCGACGAGCTGTGGCGCAGCACGATCATGCTCGGCGCCATCGCTTCGATGTTCATCGCCGTGTCGACGAGCGTCTCGCCCTTGACCACGCTCGACGTGCTGATGGCGACGTTCAGCGTGTCGGCGCTCAGCCGCTTCTCGGCGATTTCGAACGACGTCCGGGTGCGGGTGCTCGGCTCGAAGAAGAGGTTGACGACCGTGCGCCCTCGCAAGGTCGGAACCTTCTTGATCGGCCGGCGGCCGACTTCCTTCATCGCGTCGGCGGTGTCGAGGACGAGGACGATCTCCTCCGGGCTGAGGTCGGCGATGCCCAGCAGATCCTTGTGACGCAGGGCGGTGAGCGGCGTGGTGGCGTGAACGCTCTCCATGATCAACCTTCCTGCTCGATGGTGACCTCGTCGACGTGATCGATTTCCTGCAGCCGCACGTGCACCTGCTGGCTGCGCGAGGTCGGCACGTTCTTGCCGACGTAGTCGGCCTTGATCGGCAGCTCGCGATGTCCGCGATCGACGAGCACGATGAGTTGAATCGCGCGCGGACGACCGAAGTCGATCAGCGCATCGAGGGCGGCCCTGGTCGTCCGCCCCGTGTACAGCACATCGTCCGCCAGGATGATGGTGCGGTCGTCGATCGAGAACGGGATCTCGGTCTTGCGCACGACCGGCTGGGTCCCGGCGGCGTGCCCCATCAGATCGTCGCGATAGAGCGTGATGTCCAGTGCGCCGGTCGGCACGTCATCTCCGGTGATGTCCTTGAGCGACCGCGCCAGGCGTCGGGCAATCGGCACACCGCGGCTACGGACGCCGACCAACGCGATGTCGGCCACGCCGCGGTTACGTTCGACGATTTCGTGAGCAATGCGCGTGAGCGCGCGCAAGATGCGATCCGCGTCCATGACTACCGACATGGGCGGACGTCCAGGTGGGTCTGCATAGGCACCTCTTTGCGAACTCTCAGGTTCGCGCTTAAAGAGACGTCATCGAGTATACATCACATCCAAGAGCGACACTTCGACTCGTGGGCGCGAGGGATCGGGCGGAGGATCGATCGCGAGTTGAATCCCACGCGGCAGAAACAGCTGGCTCGCTTCGGGCGTCAGGCCTCCGAATGTGTTCGTGAAGCTGGCACGCCGGTCCCGGTCATCGAGCAGCGCGATGAGAGTCCGGTCGGCAAGCTCGGGGAGCTTTTCGCCAACATGCGCCAGCGTCGCTGCGGACGTGTCGGCCATGCTGACCCAGCGCACGTTGCGAGCGCGGTAGACGGGCGATAAGACCATCGGCAGCAACAGCCCTGCGAGGACGAGCATGCGCCGGCGCGGCCGCGGCAGCGTCGATACCAGCGACGCCGCGAGCGCGGCCACGATCAACGCAACACCAACGCTCGGGAACACCGCGTAGAGGCTCGATCGGACCGGTAGCCAGACGGTGATCGCGAACCCGCCCAGCCACCACAGCACGCCCTTGAGAGCAATGGCCGCGTGGATGCCTTGGAGGCGAGGCAGGGTTCTCGCCACGATGATCAGCGCGATCGGCACGATTGCTCCCGTCGCGGCAGACCGGGTGAGGTACTCCATGGCATTGCGGGCGAGATGCGCAGGGTCGGTCGTGAAGCGGTAGAAATCGGGCGCCGTCATCGGCGTGAACGAGCCAGATTGGCTTCTGAGCACGCCGTAGCACGCCAGGGCTAGGAACACGGGCCAGGCGTTCGCAGCGCAGGCCCTCAGGCCCGCCCAGAACCGCGAGCCCGCGGACCAACGCCCGTTGGCAGGCCTGAAGGCCTGCGCTCCGTGCGGCGGGGCGCAATATTCAACGAGCCTCCAACTCGCGAGAATGAACGGCAGCAGCACCGCCTCCTCCTTCGACAGCAACGCCACCATCGTCCACACGCCGGCCAGCAGGTGTCTCCGCGATTCGAATGCATGCGCCGCCAGCAGCGCAAAGAGCGTCGCCAGCAGCGAAGTGCGGGCGCTGATCCACAGCACGCTCATGTTGATGCCGTGGAAGTTGAGCACCCACGCCGCGGCGGCCAATAACGCGTATCCCTCCGCGAGCCCCAGGCGCACGCCAAGCCGCTGGATGCCGAGCATGCACGCCATGGCCAACAGCAGATTAGTGAGACCGTAGCCGAACGGCCGGAGACCGAACATCCAGTCGTTGAGCGCGAACGACAGCGTCACGACCGGCCTGAAGAAACCGAGCGACGTCGTGAAGGCGTGATCGAGCGCGTCGAGCAGCCCGGCGCTGCGAGCGTGCAGCATCCACGCGAAATCGTCTTGGATGAAGCCGTGCCCGACGTCTGGCAGATAGATCCACAGCACGACTCCCAGTAGCCCCAGCCATGTCCCGAAGCGAGACCATCGCGCATCACCGTTCATGCGTGGGGATGTAGGTGATCGGGCGCTCGGCGGTGAAGGCCGGATCGAACAGGTCCGCGCGCGCGACGCCGTCCATGTCCCGGCCGACCGGCAGTCCCAGGAAGTAGAGAATCGTCGGCGCGATGTCGAGCACCGTGGCGCGGGCCGGACGCCCTGCCGCAACCGCGCGCCCGAACGCCAGCAGGAAGCCGTCCGGCGCACGCTCGTGCGTGCCGCTGATCTGCGCGTTCCCCACAATCTGCTCCAGCAATCGCTTGCCTGGACTCAGTGGCTCCATCCCGTAGGGCGAGACGACGAGGAGCAGATCGCTCGGCCCCATCGAACCGAGCGCTTCACCAACGATGCCGTCGAGGAAGACGTAGTACTCCTCGAGCACGCGACCGTACCGTTGACGCTCCTCCTCAGTCACGTCTCCGAACGGCGCCGGGTTGGCATAGCGAAGATAGTAGTGTCCGACGGCATCGACGCCCGGAAAGCGGACGGCCGTGAACCGGGTGTCGCTCTGGGACGCGAGCGCGCGGTAAAGCTGAAGGTGAATGCGATCCGCGAGCAAGGGCTCCGGTTCGCGCAGCGCCTCGCGATCGTCCGTGGGCATCGTCGACGGGAACGTGACCAGCGAGACGGGATCGGGCGTCACGACCTCGGCCAGCGCCGCCCGTGCCGGTCCCAACAGCGACGGCGGCGCGACCTCAGCGGCGCCCTCGCGCTCCATTTCGGCCGCGGTCAGACGATGGAACACGTCGCTGACCAGCACGCCGCTGACCGGCGTCACCGGATGCGTGAGCGGCCAGCCAATGATGCCGACCGAAACCCCGTAATCGTCGCCGACGATGCTCCAGATCGGTCGAGCGGCCAGCGAGGCGGAGGTGTGCGCCGCTTCGTCGATCGCGCCAAGGCTTGGGAGCACCTGCGCGTAGCAGTAGTCGGGCAGGAGATCGATCGCGGGCCCGCCGGGCCTCACGCGATAGCGCATGGCCGAACGAACACCGTTGGCCATCGGCCGCCGTCCGGTCGCGACGGCGCTCCACACCGGCTCGGCTTGCGTCGGCCTCAGCGTCGCGAGATGGACGACGGCGCCGCGATCGAGAATCCGGCCGAAGCCGGGCAGTCGGCCGGCGGCCACGGCCGGCTGGATGATGTCGAGCGAGGCGCCATCCAGCATCAGCAGCACGATGCGCGCATCGACGTTGCCGGGCTCGACGGCATCCCGGTTGGCGATCGCCGTCGGCGTCGCCGCCTGACGTGCCACCCCGCGCGCCAGGAGCGGCAACCCGATCGATCCGGCAATCGTCAAGGACAGCAACGTGGCACTGACGCCGCCGCCCCGACGGCCGATGTGCGCCACCGCGAGCACCAAATACAGCGCGGCGGCGGCCGTCATCACCAGCGCCGCAGCGGCGGTGCGCCGAGCGGTCTCCACGTCCAGGACGCTCCCGAATCCTCGGAGGTTCAGCCACATGATGGTGGCCACGCTCCCGGCCACGAACGTGCCGAGCCACGAGAGCAGCCGCACGCTCACCCATCCCGGCGAGAGCCCATGCGCGGCAAACAACTGTCGAAGCACCAGGATCGCGTAGCCCAGCATTGTCGCCGTCGTGCCGTACGCGAGCCCGAGGCTGACGATGAGCGGCAGTACTGCGCCGGGCCCCAGCGGGAACGTCGGGTTGAGGTGCAGAACGAGAATGGCGAGATACGTAGACGCGAGCGCGCCTGCAATCACCGCGTTCGACAGCATTCGGAGGTAGCGCATCGGGCAGAGGACAACGGCAAGCCACTATACTCAACGGATGCCTCCGGTTGACGTTGGCGCCGCTGTGCTCGCCAACCTCCGCTTGTCCGACGATTACAACGTGCTCACGCTAGACGCCGCCGAGGTGGGCGCGCGCACAGCGCCTGGCCAGTTCGTGATGGTGAAGCCCGCCACCGGAGATTACTTCCTGCGCCGGCCGTTCTCGGTGTTCGAAGTGCTGCGTGACCAGGGTGGCGAGCCCACCGCCATCAGCATTCTGAACAAGCGAGCGGGCCGCACCACCAATCGGCTGTACGAAGTGCGGCCCGGCGAGCGCATTCACTGTCTTGGTCCGCTGGGAAGGCCGTTCACCCCTGTCACCCCTCCCACTCTGGCCTGGATGGTCGCGGGAGGCGTCGGTCTGGCGCCGTTCGCAACGCTGGCGCAGGCGCTCGCGGCCGCGGGGACCGAAACAACGCTCTTCTACGGCGCGCGGTCGGACCGTGAGCTGTTTCACTTGGACTTCTTCGAGCGCCTGAACGTCCGGGTCGTGCTCGCCACGGAGGACGGCAGCCGCGGCGCGCAGGCGCGCGTCACCGGCCCGTTGGAGGAAGAACTGGCCGGCTTGTCGCGCGCCAACACGGCCATGGTGTATGGCTGCGGCCCCGAGGCGATGCTGGCGGTCGTCGCGAAGCTGGCGGCGCGGTACGATCAGCCGTCGGAGGTGTCGGTCGAGCGCGTGATGGAC
>DAINCF010000462.1:0-5896 GCA_036732565.1 Vicinamibacterales bacterium | reverse complement strand
CGATATCGAGCGGCAGGGGACGGCCAAGGACGGCACCCGCGGCGAGAAGGAGAAGCTCGAACGCGTGCCCGTGGAGATTGGCGGCGCGGCGAACCCGCCCGGCCTCGATGCGGAGCTGAAGGGCCTGGCGAGCGGCGACACCAAGACGTTCACGCTGCACTACCCGGACGATCACAGCGTGACCGAGTTGGCTGGCGCCGACGTCTCGTACGCCGTCACCGTGCACGACATGCGCCGCCGCGTGCTGCCGGAAATCGACGACGAGTTCGCCAAGGACCTCGGCGAGTTCGACACGCTGGACGCCCTCAAGGCGCGCGTGCGACAGGATCTCGAAGCCGAGGCGCGCGAGGCCTCGGAGCGACAGATGCGCGCGGAGGTCTTGAACGCGCTCGCCGCACGCGTGCCGTTCTCGGTGCCGGCCTCGCTGGTCGATCGCGAGGTGGATCGCCGCGTCGAGGACTTCGCGCGGCGGCTGATCGATCAGGGCATCGATCCGCGACAGACCAACATCGATTGGGCGCAATTCCGTGAAGGGCAGCGTGAGCCCGCCCAGGAAGCCGTCTCCGCGGCGCTGGTCCTCGACGAGATTTCTCGCCGCGAGCAGATTTCAGTCAGCGAATCGGACCTCGACGCGGAAGTCGAGCGCTACGCGCGTCAACTGCAGATGGCACCGGCGGCGGTACGCGCACGTCTCGAGCAGGATGGCGGCTTGGCACGACTCGCGCATGGCGTACGTCGTGAGAAGGCGATGGCCCGCGTCCTCGAGCAGGTCAAGATCCTCAATGTGTAGACTAGAGGCATGGCAACTCCTCTGAATCAGCTCGTGCCGATGGTCGTCGAGCAGACGAACCGCGGCGAGCGGGCCTACGACATCTTCTCGCGGCTGCTGAAGGACAACATCATCTTCATCGGCACGCCGATCGACGATGGGGTCGCGAACCTGGCGATCGCGCAGATGCTGTTCCTCGAGGCCGAGGATCCGGACAAAGACGTCCTGCTCTACATCAACAGCCCGGGGGGCTCGATTACGGCGGGGTTCGCGATCTACGACACCATGCAATTCATCCGTCCCGACGTGCAGACGGTCTGCATCGGCCAGGCGGCGTCGATCGCGGCGGTGCTGCTGGCGGCTGGGACGAAGGGCAAGCGCTTCTCGCTGCCCAACTCGCGCATCCTGATCCACCAGCCCTGGATGTCGGGACTGGGCGGCCAGGCCACGGATATCGATCTGGCGGCGAAAGAGATTCTGCGCATGCGTGAGCGTATCAACGAGATTCTGGTCCGGCATACCGGCCAGTCCGCCAAGCGCATCCAGGAGGACACCGAGCGGGACTACATCATGTCCCCTGATCAGGGCAAAGAATACGGAATTATTGACGACGTCATCCGGAAACGGGTGTAACCTAGAATTAAGGGTAGGCAACCCAGGCAGGCAAACCCCATGGTCAAGAAGAACGGAGACAGCGGCGAGATCCTGCGCTGCTCGTTCTGCAACAAGGATCAGAACGACGTCCGCAAGCTGATCGCGGGCCCGACGGTCTTCATCTGCGACGAGTGCGTCGAAGTCTGCAACGACATCATCGCCGATGACAACCGTTTCGAGAACCGCGGCGTGCGCACGTCCCTGCCCACGCCTCCCGAGATCAAGAAGTTCCTGGACGAGTACGTCATCGGCCAGGAGCTCACCAAGAAGAAGCTCGCGGTTGCCGTCTACAACCACTACAAACGGCTGGAGATTCAAAAGCAGCCGCGCAGCCGCAACGACATCGAGCTCACGAAATCGAACATCCTGCTGATCGGCCCCACCGGCACGGGCAAGACCCTCCTCGCGCAAACGCTGGCCAAGCTCCTCTCCGTTCCGTTCACCATCGTGGACGCGACGACGCTGACGGAGGCCGGCTACGTCGGCGAGGACGTCGAGAACATCATCCTGAAGCTGCTGCAGGCGTCGGGCGGTGACATCGAGAAGTGCCAGCAGGGCATCGTCTACATCGACGAGATCGACAAGATCGGTCGCAAGGACGAGAACCCGTCGATCACCCGCGACGTCTCGGGCGAAGGCGTGCAGCAGGCGCTGCTGAAAATTCTCGAGGGCACCGTCGCCAACGTGCCCCCGCAGGGCGGTCGCAAGCATCCGCACCAGGAGTTCTTCCAGATCGACACGACGAACATCCTGTTCATCTGTGGCGGCGCGTTCGTCGGGCTCGACAAGACCATCGAGCGGCGCGTCGGCAAGAAGACGCTCGGCTTCAAGGCCGACATCAAATCCAGCAAGGGCCGGGATCTCGGCGCGACGCTCGAGCGCGTCGAGCCGCAGGACCTGATCAAGTTCGGGCTCATTCCCGAGTTCGTCGGGCGCTTGCCGGTGGTCGGCACGCTGCACGAGCTCGATCGCCCGGCGCTCGTGCAGATTCTCACCCAGCCGCGCAATGCCATCACGCGGCAGTACCAAAAGCTCTTCGAGTACGAGAACGTCAAGCTGCGCTTCACCGACGATTCGTTGGAGGCCATCGCCGAGATGGCGTTGGAGCGCAAGATCGGCGCGCGCGGGCTGCGCATGATCATCGAAGATCTGATGCTGGATCTGATGTATCAGCTCCCGGGCCAGAAGAAATCGCGCGACGTCGTCGTGACGCGCGAGCTGGTGCTCAGCAAGGGCGCGGGGCTCGAGGTCATCGAAAAAGCCGGCTAGTGCCGGCGCTGTCAGTCGAATACCACTGGCGCAAGTCCCAATATGCTAGAAGTCTACGAAACACTTCCCATCGTTCCACTTCGTGACGTCGTCGTCTTCCCGCACATGATGATGCCGTTCGTGATCGGGCGGCCCTCGTCCATTCGCGCGCTCGAGCATGCGCTGGGCAAGGACAAGCGCATCTTCCTGGCCGCGCAGCACGACGCCGCCGTCGACGACCCGGGCGCGGAAGACATCTACACCATGGGCGCGGTCGCCAATGTGGTGCAGAGCTTGAAGCTGCCCGATGGCAATATCAAGGTGCTCGTCGAAGGCGTCGAGCGCGCCCGCGTCATCGAGTGGAAAGAAGACAAAGGGTTCTACCGCGTCGTCGTCAAGGTTTTGCAGAAGACGAAGGACGCGACCGGTGACGTCGAAGGCACCATGAGCCGCGTCGTCTCGCTGTTCGAGCAGTACGTGAAGCTCTCGAACAACCTGCACTACGACGCGATGATTGCCGCGGTCCGTGTGGACGATCCGGGCAAGCTCGGCGACACCATCGCCGCCCATCTCCTGGTCGGCGTCGACGACAAGCAGAACCTGCTCGAAATCATCTCGCCGCTCGAACGGCTCAACCGCATCGCCGGCATTCTCGAAGCCGAGGTAGACAAGCTCCAGGTCGATCGCCGTATCCAGTCGCGCGTGAAGAAGCAGATGGAGAAGGCGCAGAAGGAGTACTACCTCAACGAGAAGATGAAGGCGATCCAGAAAGAGCTGGGGCGCAAGGACGAGAAGGGCAACGAGGTCGAAGAGCTCAAGAAGAAGATCGATCAGTCGCGCATGCCCAAGGAGGTCGAGGAGAAGGCCGTCCAGGAGCTGAAGCGGCTGGAGGCGATGCCGCCGATGTCGGCGGAAGCCACCGTCTCGCGCAACTACCTCGATTGGCTGATCGCGGTGCCGTGGCACAAGCGCACCAAGGAGAACCGCGACCTCAAGAACGCCGAGGTAGTGCTCAACGAGGACCACTACGGGTTGGAGAAGATCAAGGACCGCATCCTCGAGTTCCTCGCGGTGCGGGCACTGGTCAAGAAGCCGAAGGCGACCATTCTCACGTTCGTCGGCCCTCCGGGCGTCGGCAAGACGTCGCTGGCGAAATCGATCGCGCGCGCGATGAACCGCAAGTTCGTACGCCTGTCGCTGGGCGGCGTGCGCGACGAGGCCGAGGTTCGCGGCCATCGCCGCACCTACATCGGCGCCTTCCCTGGCCAGGTCATCCAGATGATGAAGAAGGCCGGATCGCTCAACCCGGTCTTCCTGCTCGACGAAGTCGACAAGATGTCGATGGACTTCCGCGGCGACCCGTCCGCGGCGCTCCTCGAGGTGCTGGATCCCGAGCAGAACAACGCGTTCCTGGATCACTACCTCGACGTCGAGTACGACCTCTCGCACGTGATGTTCATCTGCACGGCCAACGTGCTGCACACCATCCCTCAGGCGCTCCGCGACCGCATGGAAGTGCTGCAACTCGCCGGCTACACTGAGATGGAGAAGGTCGAGATCGCGCGCCGCTTCCTGGTGCCGAAGTCGGTCGAGGGCTCGGGCCTCTCCGAGAAGAACATCACGTTCGCCGACGAGGCGCTGCAGAGCATCATCCAGCGCTACACGCGCGAAGCCGGCGTCCGCAACCTCGAGCGCGAGATCAACTCGGTCTGCCGGAAGGTCGCGCGCCGGGTGGTCACAGAGGGCACCGAGACGTTCGAGGCCATCACGGCCGACAAGGTGACGCAGTTCCTCGGCGTGCCGCGCTATCGTCCGACGCTGGCCGAGGAGAACAACGAAGTCGGCGTGGCGACGGGTCTGGCGTGGACCGAAGTCGGCGGCGAGATCCTCGTCACCGAAGCGACGCTGATGCCGGGCCGCGGCAAGCTGACACTCACGGGCAAGCTCGGTGACGTGATGCAGGAGTCGGCGCAAGCGGCGATGAGTTACGTGCGCTCGCGCGCGGAGCTGTTCGGCATTCCGAAGGACTTCAACCGCAAGGTCGACGTCCACGTCCACATCCCGGAGGGCGCGATTCCGAAGGACGGCCCCTCGGCCGGAATCACCTTGGCCACGGCGATGATTTCGGCGCTGGCCGGCGTGCCGGCGCGGCGCGACGTGGCGATGACCGGCGAGATCACGCTTCGCGGCAAGGTGTTGCCCATCGGCGGCGTCAAGGAGAAGCTCCTGGCGGCGCACCGCGCCGGGGTGACGAACCTGATCATCCCGAAGGACAACGAGAAGGATCTCGCGGACATCCCGAAGAGCGTGTTGGATTCGTTGAACCTGTATCTCGTCACCTCGATGGACGAGGTATTGAAAACGGCGCTGGAGCGCCCCCTGGTGGCGCTGACCCCGACGGCCGACGCCGCGGTCGAGGTCAAGGACGCACCGGACGTGCGCCCACATTGATGGCTTGAAAGCCTCCGCCGTCTTCGAGACGAGCGCCGCCGATGCGGCCGGGTTCCCCCGCGACGGGCTGCCCGAGCTGGTGATGGTGGGCCGCTCCAACGTTGGAAAATCGAGCCTGATCAACGCGCTGGTGCGGCAGAAGCTCGCGCGCACCAGTGCGGCGCCTGGCAAGACCCGTCTCGCGAATTTCTATCGCGTAACGCCGGCGGGGCTCGCGTCGTTCTACGTGGTGGATCTGCCGGGCTATGGATATGCGCGCGCGTCCAAGCAGGACAGGGGCAGCCTGAGCTCGTCGAGGGCCGCCCGCGACGAGGCCGCGCGCGAGTTCGACAAGCTGGCGCAAGCGTATTTCGACCGCACCCGACGCGAAGGGCGCGGCACGCGGCCGATCACGGGCGCGGCCCTGATGCTGGTGGACAGCCGGCATCCGGGCCTCGACTCGGATCGGGAGGCGTGGGCATGGCTGGGGACGCTCGAGCGTCCGCGGCAGATCGTCGCGACCAAAGTTGACAAACTGACGCAGGCCGAGCGCCGGCGTCACATCTCGGAGTTGGAACGTAACTACGCTGTGCCGGTACTGGCCGTCTCGGCCACGACCGGCGAAGGACTGAATGACCTGTGGACACTGATCGCCAGGCTGCTGAAACAGCCACCGCCGGAGCCGGCGCCGCCGCCACGACTACCGAGCCGGTAACGCTCGATCTCTCGACGCTCAAGGAGTTGAGCGTCAGCGCGCTCACCAAGATCGCGCGCGACCTCGAGATCCCGGGCGCC
>DAINCF010000461.1:0-5909 GCA_036732565.1 Vicinamibacterales bacterium | reverse complement strand
GCCCCGGCCACCGCAATGCCGTCGATCTCGATGCCGCCGCTGTCGGGCTCCTCGGCGTCGCGTTGTTCTTCGCGGCGTTTCCGATGCCACCGTCGACGACGGCCATCCAGCTGCTGGCTCCGAACCGGATGCGCTCGCGGGTCGCGGCCATGTTCCTGTTCTGTAACTCGCTGCTCGGCATGGCGGCCGGATCGGTGGCGGTCGGCGCGTTGAACGACTACGTCCTTGGCGGCCCTCCGGCGGTCGCTACCTCCGTCGCTCTCGTCGCTGGCGGTGGCGGCATCGGTGCGGTGGTGTGCCTCCTCGCCGGACGGCGTTCATTCCGGGAGAGCCTGAAGCGCTCGTCGCGCTCCGCGCCTGCAGGGCAGACGATGGTCGCGGCGACAGGAGACTGACGCCATCATGACCGTCATCATCATTGGTGCTGGAATCGGCGGCCTTACCGCCGCACTGTCGTTGCACCAGGCTGGATTGGACGTGCACGTGTTCGAACACTCGCGGGAGCTTGGCGAGCTCGGCGTCGGCATCAATGTGCTGCCGCATGCGACGAGAGAGCTCGCGGCGCTCGGTCTCCTCGGCGCCCTCGACGACGCCGGCATCCGGACGCGGGAACTGGTGTACGCCACGCGTCTTGGCCAGGTCGTCTGGCGCGAGACGCGCGGCATGGCCGCGGGCTGTGATGTACCTCAGTTCAGCATCCACCGAGGGAAGCTCCACGCGGTGCTCGCCCGCGCGGTGCGCGACCGCCTCGGCGTCGAGCGCATCCACACTGCGTGTCGCTTCGAGGGATTCGATCAGGATGGTGCGGGGGTGCGGTGCCGCTTTCGCCGGCGCGACAGCGAGCAACTCGTCGAAGTCGATGGTGAGGTGCTGGTGGGCTGCGACGGCATCCACTCGGCGCTTCGCGCAGTTCTCTTCCCGCACGAGGGTCCGCCGCGGTGGAGCGGCATCCTGCTGTGGCGCGGCGCCGTCAACTGGCCGATCTTCGACGGCGGCGACACGATGGTCGTCGCCGGCAGTATCGCGTCGCGATTCGTCTGCTACCCGATTCACATGACGGCGGGCGCGACCGGCCAGCGGCTGACGAATTGGGCGATCATGGCCCGCTTGTATGCCGCCGGGACGCCGTCCCCGCAGCGGGAGGACTGGAACCGGACCTGCGACCGCGAGGCCGCACTGGCGTTCGTTCGTGGCCGTTTCGACCTGCCGGCGATCGATCCCGTCGCCATCGTCGAGGCCACGCAGACGATCTATGAGTATCCGAACTGCGATCGCGATCCCCTGCCACAATGGTCCTTCGGACGGGCGACCTTGCTCGGCGACGCGGCGCACCCGATGTATCCGGTGGGAAGCAACGGTGCCAGCCAGGCGATCCTGGACGCACGCGCGCTCACACGGCACCTGGCCTCGGGCCGTCCAGTCGTCGACGCCCTAAGTGCCTATGATGCCGAGCGCCGGCCGCTGACGAATGAGATCGTAGTGAGCAATCGCCGTGGTGGGAACGAAGGCGTGATCGATCTCGTTGAGGCTCGCGCGCCTGAGGGCTTCGACGATCTCGAGCGTATCGCTCCGTACGCCGAGCGCCAAGCGATCGTCGAGGGCTATGCGCGGCTCGCTGGCTTTACCGCGGAGCAGATCAATCGATAAGTTGCGGGCAAGCGCGCCGTGGCGCGGCATGACGGATGGCTGGTGTGACATGAACGGTACGTACTGCGACTTCAATGGCATCAGAATGTGGTACGCGGACCTCGGGTCGGGCGAACCTCTGGTCATGCTGCATCCTGGCGGCGTCGGCGCCAGAGCCTTCGCTCCAAACCTCGACGGGCTCGCGTCGCATTTCCATGTGTATCTCCCGGAGCGCCGAGGCCACGGCCATTCACCGGATGTCAGCGGACAGTACACCTACGAACTGATGGCTGAAGACACGATTGGGTTTCTCGACCGCATCGTAGCCCGTCGAGCACGATTGGTGGGGATGAGCGACGGGGCGATCGTGGCCTTGCTGAGGTGCTGGTCGAGTTCCTGACCCAACGGCCTGTTCCGACTCTGGCGCCGATCAGTTTCCGCGGCGTGCGCAACTTTGCGAGACAGATCAAGCATGCCGCGGCTGTGCACTTCCTCGTAGCGGCCAGCATTCTCGCGGAGCCGATCACGGCGGACATGTCAGACGAACGTGGACCCGATGCCGTGAGGACCAAAGCCGAGGTGCTCGAGTATCTGGAAGACTCGTTCAGGTACCTGAGGAAGGCGGCGGCGACCATCGACGAGAAGAATGCGTTCACGCCGATCAAGGGGGTGTTCGGATCGGCGCCCGAGACGCGTATTGGTCTGATCGTTGTGGCAGTGTCTCATTCGAACAACCACTATGGGCAAGTGGTCGAGTATCTCCGCATGAATGGCCTCGTACCGCCGAGGACCCGATGAAGAGCCCGGAAGCGGGCGAAGTGGTTCAGCGACTTGGGCCGGATCGGAACCGCCAGAAACCGCCAATCCACTTCGAGCGCGTTGCGAGATTACCGATAGCGTCCGTAGCGCAGGCCTTCAGGCCTGCCAAACACATCGGTAGGCCGGCCCTCACCGACGGCCAGGTCATCTGCTTCGGATAACGCCCGCACCGACCAGAATCAGGAGCAGCGTGCGCACCGACTCCGTGCTGCCCTCCTGCAAACCGACCGCGCGCGTGCGTCACGCCGGACTTCAAGCGGCCCAGCAGCAAGAGAAACGCGTTCTTGCCGGTGTCGCCGGGCCGCCGATTGCGGAATAGCCATCAACAAGTGTCCCATCAGTGATGGGGTGTGTGATTCGTCTTTGCTAGAATGCGCCTGTTTTCGAGCGTTTCGACGAGCGACGGCCAGCGTCGAGCTGCGCAGGTTCCAAAGAATTTGATCGGCGATTTGACATTCTCATCGTGCCGTACGGCAAGCTTGGGCCTCTGGGCGGCGACGTAGCGAGAGACCGAAGCGGCCTAGACTCTACGGAGGGCCACGTCCCTCAGTTGACGGCTGCGGCTTTGGGAGGATGATCGCTCATGAACCGACGTGATTTTCTGCAGCAAACGGCCACCGCGGCTTCGTTCCTGACGCTGACCGGCAGCGCCGCCGGCCTCGCTGAGGCCGCCGGTCAGGTGCCAGCTCCCCCGAAGCCCGCCACGGGCGGCGCCGCGAAGACTCCCGCGGTCAAGCGCACCTTCAAGCTGAAGTACGCTCCGCACTTCGGCATGTTCACGGCCTCGGCCGGCGAGGACCTGCTCGAACAGCTCAAGTTCATGGCGGACAGCGGCTTCGCGGCGCTCGAGGACAACGGCATGATGCGCCGCACACCCGAGGTGCAGCAGCAGATCGGCGACACGATGCGGAAGCTCGGCATGTCGATGGGCGTCTTCGTCATCGATGTCGGTGGTAACAACAACAGCATGTTCACGACCGGCAAGCCCGAGAATCGCGACCTGTTCGCGAAGGCGTGCACGGCGGCGGTCGCTGTGGCGAAGCGCGTCGACGCGAAGTGGATGACGGTAGTCCCCGGCAACTTCGAACGCCGATTGCCGATCGGCATTCAGACCGGGCACGTGATCGACGTGCTGCGGGCGGGCGTGGACATCCTCGCGAAGAACAACCTGGTGATGGTGCTCGAGCCGTTGAGCGACACGCCGGACCTGTTCCTGCGGACGTCGGACCAGACCTACGAGATCTGCCGCGCGGTGAAGAGTCCCGCGTGCAAGATCCTGTTCGACATCTATCACATGCAGAAGAACGAAGGGCACATCATCCCCCACATCGACTGGGCGTGGGAGGAGATCGGCTACTTCCAGATCGGCGACAATCCGGGCCGCAAGGAGCCGACCACTGGCGAGATCAACTACAAGAACATCTTCAAGCACGTGCACGCCAAGGCCGCCGAATCGAAGCGCGACTTCATCTGGGGCATGGAGCACGGCAACATGTTTCCAGGCGTCGAGGGCGAGCAGAAACTGATCGACGCCTACGTCTGGTCGGACAGTTTTTAGCCATATCCCTCACCCACGTCGCCACGGCCGACGGCCAGGTCATCTGCGTCGGATAACGCCAAACGCCCGCCGTTGACAGCCTCTCCTCAAAGGAAGCAAACTTCCTACTTCCATAGTTCGTCTATGCATAGACTAGCTGATGAAGAACGCTAAGACGAAGAGCAAGAACGAGCTGCTTCCGGGCACGCTCGAGATGTTGATTCTGAAGACGCTGTCGATCGAGTCGACGCACGGCTACGGCATCGCCCAGCACATCCAGATGCTGTCGGCGGACGTGCTGACGATCGAAGAGGGATCCCTGTATCCGGCGCTGCAGCGCATGCTCGTCAAGGGATGGGTGTTGGCCGAGTGGAAGACGTCGGCGAACAACCGGCGAGCGCGCTTCTACACGCTCACGACTGCCGGGAAGAAGCAGCTCGGCGTCGAGGAATCGCGATTCTCCCAGATGTTCGGCGCGATCATGCGCGTGATGAAGACGACGTAGGGTCCTGACTCTCAGGAGGGTGCCGTGGGTTCTGTGCTCCGACGTCTGCTGTTCCTCTTCCGGCGGAATCAGTTCGATCGGGATCTGGAAGACGAGCTGCGCTTTCACGAGGAGATGAAGGCGCACGCCCTCGCCGACGCGGATGGCATGAGCGGCGACGAGGCGCGGGCGGCCGCGCGGCGGCGGATTGGCAATCCGCTGCGGCTGCGCGAACAGTCGCGCGAGCCGTGGATGTTCGCGACGGTCGAGACGTTCGCGCAGGACGTCGGTCACGCGCTGCGATTGATGCGGCGCGATCCGGCGTTCACCGTCACCGCCCTCGCCACGCTCGCGCTCGGCATCGGCCTCAACACCGCGATTTTCTCGGTCGCCTACGGCGTGCTCTGGCGTCCGCTGCCGTATCCCAATCCCGATCGCCTCGTCATCGTCCCGTCAGCGCAGCAGACCGAGACGGGCGTCAAAACGTTCTGGACCTGGGCGCCCATCACGTACGAGGCGCTGCGCCCGCGCGTCACCGCGTTCGATTCTCTCGCGGCCTACGCCTCGATCGACGCGCAGCTCACCGGACGCGGCGAGCCGCGGCAGTTGGGCGCGCTCGACGTGAGTCCGAATTTCTTTGCCACGCTGGGCGTCACTCCCGCGCGCGGCCGCGCGTTCCTGACCGGCGCCGCGGGGCCAGATGACGATGGCGCCGCGATCGTCAGCGATCGACTGTGGCGCACGTCGCTCAACGCCGATCCGGCGATCGTCGGACAGTCCATCACCATCGACGGTCTCCCCCGTACCGTCGTCGGCGTGCTGCCGCCGGACTTCAGCTTCAGGCCGGTGATCCCCCGGCTCGGCGCGCTGCCGGAAGCGGACATCTTTCTGCTCAATCGCTGGCCCGGCGACACCGGCAGGAACGCGTTTCTGTGGCTGCTGGGCCGCATGAAGCCAGGCGTGACGCAGGAACGCGCGGAAGCGGAATTGACGCCGCTGGTCAACGATCCGTCGATCGCGGCCCCCGGCGCACTCGGGACCGCCGGCGCGCTCGCGCCGAACGTCCGCACGCTCGCGCGCACGGTCGGCTTGCAGGAGTACGGCACGGAGTCGGTGCGCACGCTGCTGCTGATCCTGGCCGGGGCCGTGTCGTTCGTGCTCCTGATCGCCTGCGTCAACGTCGCGAACCTGCAGATGGCGCGCCTCACCGCGCGGCGCGGCGAACTGTCCGTCCGCATGGCCCTCGGCGCGGGGCGCCGGCGGATCGTGCGTCAGTTGCTGACGGAAGCGGTCGTGGTGTCGCTCGTGGGCGCGTCGCTCGGCGTGATGCTCGCGCGGATCGCGATCGACGTCACACTGCCGCTGGTGCCGCAATTCGCGCTTCCGCGCCTCGGCGGCATCGTGATCGACGCGCGCGTAATGGCGTTCTGCCTCGGCTTGTCG
>DAINCF010000460.1:0-5910 GCA_036732565.1 Vicinamibacterales bacterium | reverse complement strand
TGGTAGCCCCGCCCGTGAACGGTCTCGATAAAGGCTGGGGCCGCTGCGGGATCGTCGAGCGCTTTGCGAATTTCGCGAATGGCAACTTTGAGGGCCGAATCCCCGACGAAGACGTCGGGCCAGACGGCCTGGAGCAATTCGTCTTTCGAAATCAGGCGGCCAGGATGCTCGGCGAGATAGCTGAGCAGGGTGAACGGACGCGGCGCCAACGCAACCAGCACGTCGCCGCGCCAGAGCGCGCCAGCGTCATTGTCGAGCCGGAAGGGGCCGAAGACGATTGAACTCGGCACCGCGCAGATTTTACCCCACGCTCACCAAACGCTCATGACCCGCGAACGTGCATTCGTTACAAGAAAGAACATGAGCACGCCAACCTCCACTGGAAACCGAGCGCCAGGTGCAGTCGTCATTGGCGGCAGCATCGCCGGGCTCCTGACCGCACGCGTCCTCTCGGATCACTTCGACGGTGTGACCATCGTCGAGCGCGACCAGCTCGCAGATGCACCCGCGCACCGGGCCGGGGCGCCGCAAGCGGCGCATCAACACGTACTTCTACTGCGCGGACTTCAAGTCGTCGAACGTCTGTTTCCGGGAATGCGCGAAGAGCTACTGGCGCTCGGCGCACCGTTGGTCGACATGGCATCGGAGATGGCGTGGCTGACGCCGGCGGGGTGGGGCGTGCGCTTCGCGTCAGAACTGAAGATGGTGACCTGCAGCCGCGAGTTGCTCGAGTGGGCACTCAGACGCCGTCTGCTGGCGCTGAAGAATGTCCGTACGATTCAGGCCACCGACGTGACCGGTCTGGTTCAGGAACGCGCGATCGCTGGAGTACGGCTCCGAGCGCGCCACAGCGCGACAGGCGAGCGCAGCGAGCCCGCGCAGCTTGTAGTCGATGCGAGCGGCCGTCACTCGAAGGCACCCGAGTGGCTCGAGGCGTTGGGCTTCGCGCGTCCGACCGAGGAGGTCGTCAACGGATTCCTCGGATACGCGAGCCGCGTCTATCGTGTGCCCGATGCCGATCGCTTCGCGTGGCGTGGCGCCTACGTCCAGCCCGCGCCACCCGCACATACGCGTGGCGGCGTGATCTTCCCACTTGAAGGCCAGCGTTGGCATGTGACGCTTGCCGGGGTCGGCGGCGACTACCCGCCAACGGACGAAGCCGGATTTCTGGCGTTTGCACGCAGCCTGCGCAGCTCGATTCTGTATGACGCGATCCGCGGTGCCGAACCGCTCACGCCGATCGCCGGCTACCGCGCCACTGAGAACTGCCGGCGCCGATACGAACAGATGCGTCGCTTGCCGGATGGCCTCGTTGTGCTGGGCGACGCGGCGTGTTCGTTCAATCCCGTGTATGCGCAAGGCATGACGACCGCCGCGCTGGCCGCCGAAACGCTCGGCACATTGTTGGCGCAGCAACCGCGACGGACAGGTGTGCTCGAACTGACCGGGTTCAGCCGGCGGTTTCAGCGGGCACTCGCGCAAGTCCATGCTGCGCCGTGGCGTCTTGCCACGAGCGAAGACCTTCGCCTCCCGCAGACGACTGGCGCACGGCCACACGCGCTCACGCGCGTTCTGCACGGCTACATGGATCGCGTCATTCGGCTGACGACGGAGCGGCCTGACGTCCGACTCACATTCCTCCGATCGATGCACATGCTGGAAGGGCCGTCCGCGCTGTTCGCACCGCGTGTGGTCTGGGCCGCGTTTCGCTCCGTCTCGACACCGTTCCCCTCTGAGCTGGATTCCTGCACGCCTTCAATATGATCAGCCGATTGCCGCGGTCGCCGGGCCCAGCCTGGCGACCATGTTGACGAGCGCAGGCAGGGAATCGGCCTTCATCTTGCGCATCACCTGACCGCGGTGCGCCTTGACAGTAATCTCGCTGATACCGAGCTCGCCTCCCACCTGCTTGTTCAAGAGGCCGGAGACCACGAGCGCCATGACCTCTCGCTCGCGCGGCGTGAGCGACGCGTAACTCTCGCGAAGCGTCTTCATCTTCGCTTCGTGCTCCAAGGCCCGTCGACTGCGCGCGAGCGCGTACTCGATCGCGCCCGACAGCACCTCGTCGCAAAATGGCTCCGTCAGGAACTCGATTGCTCCAGCCTTCATCGCCTGGACGCTCATGCGCACGTCGCCGTCGCCGGTGACAAAGATGATCGGCACGTCTGGTCGATCGACCGCGACGCGCTTCTGAAGATCCAGACCGTTGAGGTCCGGCAGGGCGACGTCGAGCACCAGGCAGCTAGGCACCCCCGCTCGGGGACACTCGAGAAACTCCTGAGCCGACGCGAACATCTCGGGCTGCCAGCCTGATGCCTCAATCAGCAGTTCCAGCGATTCGCGCACCGAGGCGTCGTCATGGACGACGAACACTATCGGCGCGTCGGTCGACGCACGGGACGTCGTGAAGTGCGAGCTCTCAATCGTGGTGATGGTGATCATGTCGTTGCCCTTGCCTCTGTGGTCCAACACGATAGCGAGTGAGGCCTCGGCTGGCATCCCGAGAAAGGGCCACGTGCTACTTACGAATGGGTCGTACGAATGACTCACACGAAAGGGGTATGGCGGAACGACGCGGCCGTCACAACTGGATGATGCCGCGACGCACGGCAATCCCGACTGCCTCGGTTCGATCGCGCGCGGCGAGCTTCTCCATGATGTGCTTGACGTGCACCTTGACGGTCTCTTCCGAAATGCGGAGCTGCTCCGCGATGTCCTTGTTGCGGTCGCCCTTCGCGACGTACTGCAGCACCTCCCGTTCGCGTTCGGTCAACGCTTCATCGGTCACGTGCTCTGCCAGCGCCGCGGCCACGTCCAACGGGATGCGTTTCTTGCCCGCATGGACCTGCCGGATCACGTCGACGAGCTCCTTCGGCGGCATGTTCTTCAAGATATAGCCGCGCGCGCCGGCAGCCAGCGCGCGCTGGATCTCGACGTCGCCTTCGAACGTGGTGAGCATGACAATCCGCGCATCGGCAAAGGCGCTGCGAATCGCGATCATCGCGTCGATGCCGCTGATGTCGGGCAGCCGTAGATCCATCAGCGTGACGTCCGGCCGATGGAGCGCAAACTGTTGCACCCCGTCGCGGCCGTTTGCCGCCTGCGCCACCATCGTCATGTCGGGCTCGTTGTTGACGACCGCGGCAAGCCCCTCGCGCAGCAGCGGATGGTCATCGACGCTGAACACACGAATGCGAGTCGGATTCATGCGCGAGACTCCTGGTACGCCACCTTGCCAGGAACCAGCAGCTCGACCTCGGTCCCGGCTGCGTCGCGGCTCAACACCTTGAGACGGCCACCGATGCGCTGCGCACGTTCCCGCATACCGATCAGGCCCCAATGACCGTCGCTGCCGGACCGCAGCACTCCGGCGTCGATTCCTCGTCCGTCATCGCGGACACACAGGCGCAGCTCGGAGGCGTACACCAACTCCACTTCGACGTGGTCCGCCCGCGCGTGTCTGAATGCGTTCACGAGCGCTTCGCGCCCGATGCGATAGACCTCGTCGCGGATGATCGGATTCAGCGGCTTGGGCTTGCCGTCGACGATGACCCGGTAGCCGGCGGTCTCGGTCAAGGCAAGCTCCTGGGGAATGCCGCTGAACGCGGCCTCGAGGTCGTGCGACGCGCTCGACGCCGTCCGGAGGCCGCTGACGGCGTTGCGCCCTTCGTCCACGACGCGGCGAATCAGCGTGAGCACGCGGTCGAGCATCGGCCGTTCGGGTGAGTCGGTCGGCAGTCGATCCGCGACCACGTGCAATTGCATCGAGGCGCTGATGACGCCCTGCAGAAGCGTGTCGTGCAGCTCCTGCGCGATGCGCGTGCGCTCGGCGAGCCGCTCCTCGAACCGTTCGTTCAACCTTCTGGCGACATGCCGCAGGCGCAGCCGGTACAAGGCCCAGCCTCCGACGCCTGCCAGCGCGATTGCAGCAACCCCAAAGGTCCGCGTCTGCCAGAACGCCGGCCGCACCTCGAACGGGACGGCGACCTCACTATCGTTCCAGACGCCGTCGCTGTTCGACGCGGTGACGCGGAACCGGTAGCTGCCCGGGCCAAGATTGGTGTACTCGGCCTCGCGGCGACTCGACGGTCCGTTCCAGTCGACATCGAACCCGTCGAGCCGGTACCGGAACATGACGCGCTCCGGCACGGCGAGGCTGAGCCCGGCGTAGGCAAATCGGATGCGCTGTGGCCGCGGCGCGATCTGGATGGGGCCCGTCGCGTCGAGGGCCACGCCATCAGCCGACATCTCTTCGATCTGGACAAGCCCCGGCGCCGCGCGTCCCGCGCTGCTCGTGGGATCGGTGACCGATAGTCCCCGCGGCGTGGCAATCCACACGCGTCCCCGCGGGTCGATGCTGACGCCGCTGGCGCGCTTCACGCCCTGCAGCGACTGGAGCCCGTCGGCGAGCGCGAACTCACGTGCGTCGAGGATGCCGGACGCCAGTCGATCGCGATTCGCTCGCAGGATGCGCTCGGCCGTGACGATCCACAACGATCCGCTCGCGTCTTCCGCGAGTGCCAGGACCGCCGCGCGAGTCGGCAGCGGCACGTCGCGAATGCTGGGTTGATCCAGGCGATCGATCAACGCGAGGCCGGCCGCGGTACCGATCCACAGGCGACCGGCGCGATCCGGGAACAGCGCCGTCACTTCATTCGACGGGAGCCCGTCGGGCACGGCGAACCGGCGCCATGTGCCATCGGCGAACCGGCTCACACCACTAGGGGTGGCAAACCACATGACGTTGTCGGGAGTCTCGGTAATGGCGGCTACCATGTCTGCCGCCAGACCATCGCCGGCGCGATAGGTTGTGAACTGGCCCGCGTGGAAGCGGCTGACGCCGCCGCTGAGCGTGCCGGCCCAGATCGCGCCATCGTGCGCACGGAACACGGAGTAGACACTGTTTTGCGCGAGCCCGTCGGCCTGCGTGAAGCGACGGGCGCGGCCGTCTCCGCTCAAGGGGATGCGCGTCAGGCCGCCACGCTGGCCGCCGATCCACACGGCATCGACGCCGCCGGTGATCGCATACACGACGTCGTTGGCGAGGCCAGCGTCGACGATCGGCGCTACCCGTCCTTCGCGGAGACGGAAGAGGCCGCCCTCGAGCGGGGCGAACCACGTGTTCGAAGCCACGTCGGCGTATACGGCGCCAATGCGCTCGGCAGGCAGGCCTTGCGCGATCGAATAGGTCGCGAACGGCGCATCGCGCAGGCGTTCGAGACCGCTGTTCGTGCCGACCCAGACATTGCCGTCGCGGTCTTCGTACAGCGCCGTGACGGTTTCGGCCGGGTGATCGGCGTGGACGGCTGGCGTCACGCCTCCGCGCGGGTCGACCAGGAACAGCCCGTTCGACGCAGTGCCAATCCAGACGTTGCCGTCACGATCCTCGAGCATCGAGAGGACCTGCATGCGGTCGAGCGCCGACAATCCAGGGGCGCGCGCAATGGCGGACCCATTCCAGACCGCCAGGCCGGCGTCCGTCCCGATCCAGAGCTGCGGCGAGTGTCGTCGCGGCAGCAGAACGTTGACTTTGGGGTCGGGCAAGCCCTCGGTAATCGGCATGACCCCATTGCCCTCGACCCGCAGCAGACCCGAATCGCGTGTGCCAAGCCACAACGTCCCGTCGCGTGTCCGCGCAATCGCGATCACGAACGAGGCCGGCAGCGCGCGCGGCTCGACCACGGCTTCGAGTTCGCCCGATCGTTGGACGAGCACTCCGCGGCTGACATCCACCGCCACGATGCCGCTCGCGGTGCTCGCCATCGCGGTCACCATCGAGTCGGCCCGCGCCCGTTGGGCCAGCACGTGTTCGTAACGGTTGCCCCGCACGCGCACGAGGCCGTCACTCGAGATCGCGATTGACCTGGGCCAGCTCCACGGAGACGCCGGGCAGCGGGAAGTCCTTCTTCC
>DAINCF010000459.1:0-5917 GCA_036732565.1 Vicinamibacterales bacterium | reverse complement strand
GATGTCGAAGAGCGACCGGATCGCCCCCACGTTTTTCAATACCGCGGCCGGCGCCACGATGTAGCCAATCCTGAGGCTTGGCGCCAGAATCTTTGAGAGCGTCCCGATGTACACGACGAGGCCCGCGTCATCGGCGCTGGCGAGCGGAAGCACGGGACGACCGTCGTAGTGGAACTCGTGGTCGTAGTCATCCTCCACGATCGCGATCCGGTGCGCCCGCGCCAGGGCCAGCAGCGCGAGACGGCGCGCAGCCTTCAACGTTACCGTCGTCGGATACTGATGATGGGGCGTCACGTAGATCGCGCGAAGTGGTGCCCGGGTCGCGACCTTTCTCAGCGCCTCGACGTCCAGTCCATCACCGTCGATGGGGATCGGCACAACGGTGGCACCGGCGCTCCGGAAGGCCTCCCAGGCGGGTCGATAGCCCACCTGTTCGACGGCGACGACGTCGCCCGGACCGACCAGCGCACGCGCAACCAGTGAAAGGGCCATCTGGCTGCCACGCGTGACAAAGACATCCTCGGCGGTGACGGCAAGGCCGCGCGTGCTCGCGAGCAGCGACGCCAGAGCCGACCGGAGTGCCGGATGTCCTTCCGGATCGCCGTACCCGAGCAGTTCGACGCCCCGCTGCGCCATGACGCGCCGATAGGCGCGGCCGAGGGACCGTACAGGCACCAACCGAAGGTCAGGCGCTCCGTTGCTCAGGTTCAGTGTGCCAGGCGGCAGAACCGGTGGACGGTACGCGTCCGGTACCTTCGGTAGGACAAACGGCACTTGAACCGGCACTTTCACGCGCGTGCCGAGGCGACGCGAGAACGGCCGGCCTCTGTCATCCGGTATCGTTCTCGAGATGAACGTGCCCTGGCCAGGGGTCGTCTCGATCCAGCCTTCTGCGATCAGCTCGGCCAGCGCCGCCAGGACGGTATTGCGATGAACCTCGAGAGCGTTGGCCAACTTGCGACTACCGGGAAGACGGTCCCCAGGGCGAAGCCGGCCGCGTTGGATATCGGTTGCGACCGCACGCGCGATCTGCAAAACCAGTGGCTGCGTCGCGTCACGATCGAGGTCGATGACCATGTCCCAGGCGCGCGGCACGTATCACGCCCTGGACGATGACGGTCGGTTCGGAGCGACTGGTCTATCCGAACAACCCAGATGCTGCGAAATCATCTAGACCAGATTGTGGCACACCTCGGCGCGGTGCCCGCGGGCCCCGCAATGACGTGATGGCCGGCATTGCACGGGGCGACATCGTTATTACGCTCTCAGCGCGAGCATCGGTTCGACACGTGCGGCGCGGCGTGCAGGCATCCAGGCCGCCAGCAACACGACGCCGATGAGCCCTGCGCTCGTCGCGACTGCGAACAGCGGATTGATCGCGACATCGTGAGCGAAGCCGACGATGAGCGGCCGCGTTGCGGCGACAAGGCCGGCCCCCACGGCGCTTCCCGCGAGACCGAGCAGCGCGGCCTGACGAAAGATCATGCGTTGCACGTCGCCGGGCGTGGCGCCGATCGCCATTCTCAGCCCGAATTCGGATGCGCGTTGGCTCACGGCGAAAGAGACGAGCCCGTACAGGCCCACGACGGCGAGAAACACCGCCGTCAGCGCGAACGCGCCGAAGAGACCCAGCGTGAAACGACGGGGACCGAGCCACGTGTCGATGGACTGGCGCATCGCGCCGGCACCGGAGACTGCCGCATCCGGATCGACGGCGCGTAGGTGTGCGAGGAACGTGGCGGGAAACGCGGCGGGGTCGGCGTCGGTCTGGACCATCCAGAACTGGTCGTTTCTGAGTGCCGACAGCCAATTCTGATGAAACTGTCGAAGGGGGACGTAGATGTCGAGCTCCGGGGGCAGGTCGAGGGCCGTGTGACGCACGTCGTCGACGACGCCAACGACCTCGACCGGCCGTGGCCCCACGTTGTTGTCGTTGATCAGCAGCCGCTGCCCGAGCGCGCGTCCAGACAGCAGCCGATCGGCAAGCGCGGCGCTTACCAGCGCGACTTGTGGTGTGTCCGACCGATCGGTCTCGGCGAACGACCGCCCTTCCAGGAGTCGCGTGCCGACGGTGGACAGGTAGCCCGGCGAGATGGCGCGAAAGTTCGCTCGCGCACGCTCGCGCTCATTGACCGACTGACCCGCGACGGAGAACGGCACGGCCGCCAGCAGGCCGCTGAGCGGTGCCACCGAAATCACACCGACGTGTGTGACGCCTGGCGCGGCGATCAGCCGTTCGGACAAGCGATCGTAGAATCGCGCCACGTCGTTCGCGGTTGCATAGCTCGGGGGGATTGACACGCGAGCCTGAAAGACGTGATCGGGATCGAATCCTGGGTTCAGCTCCTGCAGCCGGTAGAGGCTCTGAACCAGCGCCACCGTCGCCATCAGCAACACGAGCGCCGCGGCAATCTCCGACACCACCATCAGGTTGCGGACGCGATGGCTCCATCGATCCCCGGTCGCCCCGCGGCTGGCCAATCGGAGGGCGGCGCCGGCGTGCGTCCGGGCCATGGCCCCCAGCGAGGCCATCGCCAGGACCGTCGTCACGACGGTGGCGACGACGATCACAAAGAGAACCACCGCGCCGCTGAGGCTCACCTCGTCGAGACGCGGAATCGAGGGAGGCGCCCATACGCTGGTCGCGCGGATCGCCAGCGCCGCGAGCGCGCACCCGAGCGCGCTCCCAATCGCCGCCAAGGCCAGCGCCTCCACCGTGAGCTGTCGCGCCAGGTGCCACCGGGACGCACCGATGGCAACGCGGAGTGAGAGCTCGGCGGCGCGGCGACTGGCCCGCACCAGCGACAGGGACACCAGATTCGACAGCGCCGTGGCGAGCACGACGATGACGGCGCCGAACAGGATCAGCATCGCTGACCGAACCTCACCCACAACCGCGTCACGCAGAGGCGTCACGCGAACCGCGTCCTTGCGTGCGTACTCGACGGGAAACTGCTGGCGCAGCGACCGGCAGATCGCGGTCAGTTCCGCGTCTGCCTGGCGGGGATCGGCGCCCGCCGTCAGTCGGCCGAAGACCCTCAAGAAATTCACGGAATTGCGTACATGTCGGAGCGGATCGCGTTCTGGCGCCAGCGGGGTGATCACGTCGATATCCCGGAGCGGCAGCGGAAATCGAGAAGGCAGGACGCCCACGACGGTAAACGACTCCGTGTTGATGCGAACAGCCTGGCCCACCACATCGGCGCGACCGCCATACCGGCGCTGCCAGAGGCGATGGCTCAAGACAACGACGCCGGGCGCGTCGGGGCGATCGTCGCTGTCGGTCAGCAGACGGCCCACCGACGGCGCAACGCCCAGCACCTCAAAGGCGTTCGCGGACATTCGCGCACCCTGCAGGCGCTCGGTGCGATCGTCGCCGGCGAGGCTCGCGCTCCAGTACGCATAGGCCGCCAAGCCGGACACGGTGCGGGTCTGCGCGCGATAGTCAATGTACTCGGGCAGGGAGAACGGCGCGTTGGCATTGTCCGCCCGCACGGACGCCATCCAGAAGAGTCGATCGGGCGATGCGAACGGCAGCGCTCTGATCAGCACGGCGTTGACGACGGAGAACACGGCCGTGGTCGCCCCGATCGTTACCGCAAGGGTGAGGATCACCGTCACGGCAAAGCCTGGCTGCCGGGCATGTTGGCGGAGGGCGATACGAAGATCGTTGAGTGCAGCGTTCATACGGACTACTGCCGATCGAAGACAAGGCCATGACTCATCGTTGGCCGCAGATTCAGAATCTCGACGGTGACCTTGGCAATCAGGTGGTCCACCGTGTCCGGAGGGCCTCCTCGTTGTACGGACCCCGCTCGCTTTGACCGAACGGCATCGAGCCGCCTACGCCCATCAACATGACCGCGGCCATTCCGAGCACAGCGTGCCTCATGATTCGTCCACGGAGCGCGTGGCGAAATTACCGTGAGAGCGCGTTGCGAAATTGCGGTTGCGTACGTAGCGCAGGCCTTCAGGCCTGCCAAACGCCTGTTGGTGCACGGCGAGCCCCCGTCAGGCAGGCCTAAAGGCCTGCGCTACGTACAATTTCGCAACGCGCTCATAGAGCATCGGCGAGATCTGGTCCTGACCGTAAGGTCCAGTTTGCGGAATTCGCTTAGACCAGTACGCGAGTCACCGTGGGCGGCAGTGTGCATGTCGGAAGGCGTCGGAGCGGCCCAATGAATATCTGAGGTTCGGATCTTGTCACGCCTCCGATCTGGGCGACAAAGTGAGGCAACGATGCGCGTGGTCGAAGTTCGTGAGCCGTTCGGGATCGACTCGCTGGCCTTCGCGACCCGGCAGCAGCCAGTGCCTGGTGCGCACCAGGTCCTGATCCAACTTCATGCGCTGTCTCTGAACTTCCGGGACAGGCTCGTCGTCGAGGGCGTCGATCGATGGCGACCTACCAGCGCACGAGTGCCGGTGTCGGACGGTGTGGGTACGGTCGTCGGTGTTGGGAAAGGCGTGTCGCGGGTGCAGGAAGGTCAGCGCGTGGTGCCGATCTTCTACCCGCGATGGATCGATGGCGCGCCACGGACCGAGAAGATGGTGGCGCCGCTGGGCGGCGCGGGCGCGGATGGGCTGTACGCCGAGTACGTCGTTGTCGATGAATCGGGCGTGGTCGCGCCGCCGGCGCACTTGACCGACGAAGAGGCTGCCACCCTTCCGTGCGCGGCCGTCACGGCGTGGCACGCGGTCGCGCAGCGGGTCCGGCCACAGCCGGGCGACACGGTGGTGGTCCTGGGTACCGGCGGCATCGGGCTGTTCGTCCTTCAGTTCGCGGCCGGATTCGGCGCGCGCGTGATCGTGACATCGAGCAGCGACGAGAAGCTCGCGCGAGCACGAGCGCTGGGTGCCGCGGCGGGCATCAACTATCGGACCCACGCCGACTGGCCGGCGCAGGTGCGCGACTTGACCAATGGCGAGGGCGCAGATCTGGTGGTCGACAGCGCCGGATCTCTCGTTGACGCCGTCAACGCGGTCAGAGTCGGCGGCACGGTGTCGTTTGTGGGACTGCTCGGCGACCACAGGTCTCACGTCGATCTCGTCACGCTCATGGGCACGAGTGCGACCATTCATGCCATCGACGTGGGGTCACGAGCGATGTTCGAGGCCATGAATGCGTTCATCGAGTCCACTGGTCTCCGTCCGGTCATCGATCGCGTGTTCGAGTTCGAAGAGGCACATGACGCGTTTCGCTACTTTGCGAGCGGCATGCACTTCGGCAAGGTGTGTATCCGCGTACTGAACAGGACGTCGTTGACAGAACTCAGACACGGGAGGCCGGCGCAATGAACGAAACGCCACAGCAGTACGTTCAACGGATCACAGGGTGCGTGTCGGGGCAAGAGCCTCTGGCGGTCCAGGCCACGACGGGCCCGATGCTCGAGCAGCTGATCGCAAATGTGCAGTGGACGCACTACAGGGTGCACTGAGAACGCGGTCAGGGACGGTCGAGCAGATCGTGCGCATGACTGCCGGACACGACATCAACCACCTGCAGCCGATCGAGCGGAAGTCTGGCCTTGCGTTTATTGCACCACGACGACGATCTGGTTCGACTCCGCGCTCGTCTGTCCGCCGACGTTGGCCACCGCTGTCACGTGGTACGTGCCAGATCCCACACCGGGAGCGGTCAAGCTCGTGATGCCGCCGACAGGTGCTGACACCAACACGGATCCGTTGGGCGTCGCGCGCGCGAGGAGCGTGTACGAGGCGCCCGTAGGGCCACTCCACGCGAGCTGCACGGTCGAGCCGCTCACTACCGGCGATTGCAGGACCGGTGGCACGGGCGGCGGCGGCGCAGCGACCGTGAACGACACTTCATTGCTCGCCGCGCTCATCCCGCCAGCATTCTGCGCTAGCAGGCGCACATAGAACGTTCCCGGCGGCACCCCCGGTACCACGAAGCCCGGTG
>DAINCF010000458.1:0-5934 GCA_036732565.1 Vicinamibacterales bacterium | reverse complement strand
CTAGATCAATTCGCAGATCTACGGACACAGAAACCGTAGAACCCTCCATGGTCTTTAGCGGCTGCCCGCCGCACACTCTCCTCGGCCGTCGGACGCCTGTCAATCAGCAGTCCGCGGTCAAGCGATCGAGCGAAAGGCTGACGATATGACTCTGCGTGTGCTGCTCACAGTGGCTGGTCTGCTCTTGTCCGTAGGTCTCACGCCGGCACAGGCGGCGACTTACACGGTGACGAACACGAATGACAGCGGTCCCGGAAGCCTGCGGCAGGCGATCGCGGATGCTAACGCGACGCCCGATGACGATGTCATCGAGTTCGACGCGACGGTCTTCGCCACGCCGCAGACCATCGCGCTGGCCGGCGGAACGCTCTTCGTGCAACCGGCCGGCCGCCTGACGATCGACGGTCCGGGTGCGGACCTCCTGACCGTGTCGGGCGTACCTATCCAGACAGCTGAAACGCTTCCTCGTCAAGTCTTCATGATTTCCGCCGGCGCCAATGTGCTCATAGACGGGCTGACGATTACGGGTGGCACGGGCGACGGGTATCGAAGGCCCGACGGCACGCGGCATCCGAGCGGTGGCGGCGGCATCTTCAATCTGGGCACAGCGACGGTTGAGAATTCGACCATCACCAGAAACCGCGCGTTCCATGAAGGCGGCGGCATCTACAACGAGGGTGCCCTGACCGTCACCGGCTCGACGATCAGCCACAACTTTGGCGAAGGCTCCGGCCTCTACAACTGGGGTGGCGTCGCGACGCTCATCGGTTCGACTATCAGCGAGAACCGCTCTAGCGGCGTGGGTGGAGCCATCCTGAACCGGGCCGCTCTGGTCATGATCAATTCGACGATCAGCGGCAACCATTCATTGTCCTATGGTGGCGGTCTCTATAACTTCGGCGGCACGTCGACGCTGATCAGCTCGACCAGCACCGGCAACTTCATAGAGCCCAACCCGGTGTTCGGTGGCAGCAACGGTATCTGGGTCGAGTCGGGGCAAGTGATCGTGCGCAACTCAATCGTTGTCGACGGCTTCGATGCCGGCGTCGTCTCGCAGGGCTACAACCTGTTCTCGGAAACCGATGCCAAGCTCGGCCCGCTCGCCTGGAACGGCGGACCGACGCAGACGCACGCCCTGCTGCCCGGCAGCCTCGCCCTCAACGCCGGCAACAATCCGCTGCCGTTCGACCAGCGCGGCGCGGGCTACCCACGCATCGGCGACGGCAGGCTCGACATCGGCGCATACGAGCTACACGACAGCGACTCGGACGGTCTGCCGAACGAGGCCGACGTGGACGATGACAACGACGGCGTCGCGGACGCGGGGGACAACTGCGGTCTCGTTGCGAACCCAGACCAGACCGACTATGACGGCGACGGGATCGGCAACGCCTGCGACGCCACTCCGGGCAGCCCGATCGAAGTGGTGTTCGTCAGCACGCGCGATTCCGCCTCGTGGTGGCAGCTCAACCTCGAGATCTACGGCATGCGCGCCGACGGCACCGGCGTCGCCCGCCTGACCACGCACCCGGCCATCGATCTCGCGCCAGCGCTGTCGCCGGACAAGACCCGGATCCTGTTCACGTCAACGCGTGACAACAACCGCACCGAGATCTTCGTCATGGACGTGGACGGCGCGAGCGTCCAGCGGCTGACGACGAATTCGTTCGTCGACGGCGCGGCGGTCTGGTCGCCCGACGGCACGAAGATCGCCTTCACCTCGGTGCGCAACAACAACGCCGACATCTACGTGATGAACGCCGACGGCAGTCAGCTCACACGAGTGACGATGCACGCGAAGACGGACGCGAACCCCGCGTGGTCGCCGAACGGTCAACGCATTGCCTTCGCCAGCAACCGCAACGGCAACTTCGACATCTACACGATGAAGCCGGATGGCACGGACGTTCGCCGCCTGACGACGCACAAGGATGACGATGCGTTCCCGACCTGGTCGCCGGACAGCGGCAAGATCGCGTTCACCTCGACGCGCGACGGCAACGCGGAGCTCTACGCGATGAGCGCGAACGGCTCCAGCCAGACACGGCTGACGAACCATCGCGCCATCGACGCGGAGCCGTCATGGGGCGCCGGCGGCCGCATCCTGTTTACCTCGGCGCGTGGCGGCAACACCAAGATCTACGCGCTGGACCCTGCCACGGGAACGGTGACGCAGCTGACGAACAGTTCGACCGGCTACGACCTCTCACCGGACTGGTGAACGAGGGTTCCGCACGAAGGTTCCTCACAAGGGGTTCCCCACGGTGGTTCCACACAGGGGTTCGGTGCCACACGCGGGTTCCACACGGAGGTTTCAGCCGGAGGTGCTGTTCAGCACGGGCGTTCTGACGCGTGTGCAGAACCGTCGCGAGGAACAGCACCTTTGTCGGAACCCCAGGTGGGAACCTCCGTGCGGTACCGAACCCTCGTGCGGCACCCCCCGTGAGGAACCCTCGTGGGGCACCGAACGCTCGGCAGCACCAGCGTGAAGAACCAGCGTGAAGAACCAGCGTGAAGAACCATCGTGAACCATCGTGAAGAACCTCCGGGTGATGACTCATCCATGAAAGTCCTGATCGTAGAGGATGCACTCCCAATGCGCGAGCTGCTGGCGTCGATCGTCGCCAGCGTCGCCGACGAAACCGCGATGTGCGGTGACGGCGAGGAGGCGATGGCTGCGTACGTGGCACACCGTCCGGATTGGGTGCTGATGGATCTGCAGATGCCGCGCGTGGGCGGGCTCGAAGCGACGCGCCGGATCTGCGCCGCCTTTCCCTCCGCTCGCATCGTCGTCGTCACGCAACACGACGATGCGCACTATCGGGCGGCGGCGCGCGCGGCGGGCGCATGCGGGTACGTGCTGAAGGACAACTTGATCGATCTGCTGACGATTCTCAAGACCGGCGATGTCTCGTAGGGCGCCCCTTTACGGGGCGTCTGGACTCAGACCCTAGAAAGGATGATGCAATGAAGAGAACGGTTGTAGTGCTCGCACTGCTGCTGCAGGCGGTGGTGTCGGCATCGGATGGAGAACAGCAACGGCAGACCGAGGGCCGCGGCGGGGACAGGCCGGGGCCGCAGGCGCCGACGCCGGAGGAACTGCTGCGATCGTACGACGAGCGGCGGGCGCACCTCTTGCCGCTGCCGTTCGTCGCGCTGCGGATCGCGACGTGGAACACGATGCTGCAGCCATGGCTGCCCTACGAGAGCCGGGTGATCAACGTCATTCAGAATTTGAGCAAGGCCAACCTCGATGTGATCCATCTACAGGAGGTGTGGACCGAGGAGGCCAGGGACAGAATAGTCGCGGCGGTCGGAAAGAAGTATCCGTATCGGTACTGGAGCCCGGCGGTGCAAAGATCGGCTGGCTGTTTCCTGCCAGGGTTCGAACAGAGCATCAACGACTTCATCTCCTGTGCCATCAACACCGGAACCGACACGAGGACCCTCGAGCAGCCTGTGGCCCCGATCGATCCGTTCTGCCAATTCCTGGGGCTGAACATCGCATTGTGGAATCAGCCCTGTTACGAGTGCATCGTCAACACGATGCAAAACCTGCCGTCGGGTGACCCGGGCGCGTTCGGTGCCACCACCTTGTGCGGTCAGAACAACGGCGTTAAGTATTCGCACCAAGGCAACCTGGGCAGGCTGATCCTCAGCAGGTATCCGATCACGGACGTCGAGGATGTCCCTTTCACTGCCTATTCGCACCGTCGCGTCAACACCTACGCGACGATTGCGGGCGTGCGCTTCGCGTTCGTGCATTGGCCGAGCAACGTCCTTCACGACATCGACCCGGCGTTGGGCCCACTGCAGACAGGGGCGCTACAGCCGGATCTGGCTCAGAACGTCCTTGTCCACGCCCCGCGAGTTGTCGTCGGCAGTTTCAATTCCGGTCCCAACTACCAGCCGGACGGCCACAACCTGCTTGCGCAGAACGGCTATCGGCCGCTGTTCTCGCAAGACACCCATTGCGCGGCCCCGCTTCAGGACTTTCCTCCGTGTGCCGATTTCGGCGACGAGGCGCAGGGGAAGCCGGCTGCGGTCGACAACATTTTCCTGGAGAAGAACACCGCGGCGTGCGTGAAGACGACGTTTGCCAACGAAGACCAGTCCGACCACATCGGCCTCGCCGCGCTCTGCATTGTGAAGACACGCTAGACGAATTCGTACGTAGCGCAGGCCTTCAGGCCTGCCTGTGCGACCGGCAGACCTAAAGGTCTGCGCTACGTACTTGAAGCTGAGAGCTGAAAAGAGGGAATCATGAACCGAATGGTCACTTGCGTAGCTGTGCTGTGTGTTGGGTTGAGTGCACTTGCCGTCGGCGTTCGAGACAACTTCGAAGGCGTCGTCACGCGCGTGGAGGCGCGGACGGCTGACGGGCGGGACAACCGGGACGATCGATATCGCTGCACGCTGCGAAGCCTGCGTGGGACGTACGGGGTGATCGCGAGCGGAGCCGTGACCGCGCCGGCGCCGGTTCCTCCTGGACCGTTTGCGACGGTCGGCCGGATGGTGATCGACGACGAAGGCGCTGCGGTGTTCAACGCCACCCGCAGCTTCAACGGCACGATCATCCCCGAAGTCGATCTGGCGGGCACGCTGACGATCGACGAGGAGTGCCGCGGGGCGGCCCTCTTCACCAACGGCCGGGCGTTCGATTTCGTCGTCGTCGACAAGGGCCGCGAGATGTACTGGATCCAGACGAATGCCGGCGCCACCGTGACGGTGACGCTCAAGCGGCAGGACTAACGACGGGGTTCGGCACGAAGGTTCCCACGTGGTTCCTCACGATGGTGCGACACGGAGGTTCGGCGCGGCACTGAACCTTCGTGCGGCACCGAACCCCGTGCGGAACCATCGTGAGGAACCCATGTGGGAACCTTCGTGCCGAACGTGCGTGTGTGGTCTAGCGACACGCCGGATGATTGCAGCCGCACCGCACTTCGGCAACGTCCGCCGCGGCTCGGCAGTGCTCGCTGCAATACTTCCCGTGCGGCCCATCCTTCGTGACCGTGCAGTTACAACTCGGATGCGCGCACTTCTCCATGTCGTGACTCCTCTCCTGTGTTATTGCGAGGTCTGCTTGCAGTCGGTCGAGACCATGCGCAGCGCGGTGACGTGGAACATCGGATGGTCGCCAGTCGAGGATGCCGTGCTCGAGGCGCCGGACATCTTCTCCTTCTCCTTCGTGCCAGTCAGCTCCACGACGTGGTTCACGTGCTTCGACAGATCGACACCACCCATGGCCATCAGCGCATAGATTTCCTTCTCGCCAGTGCGAGTGGTCTGATCGGGTGTCTGGGGCCGGGTCTCGGAGTTCCGATTGGTTGACGGCATACCGGCATGCGGAGCCATCACTTCGATAAGGAACTTCTTGGTGGCGCTTCCTGAGCTTGCTGAGCCAGGCGACAGCGCCTCTTTCAGGCACCCCGTTACCTTGGTTTCCTCTTTGGCGGCGGGCTGCGTGGACTCCGGGCGCGGTTGAGTCGTCGACTGGGCCGTGAGTGCTCCACCGCTCCCGAGCAGCGCGGCCAGGGAGAGGGTACAGATAGTCTTGCCCATGTTTGCCCTCCTGGCGCTCGTCCGCGAGCGCTCATACGGAGCAGTGCAGGAATCGCGCCGAAGTACGGATGTGATACTTAGGTTCCTGTGACGTCCATCACCGAGCTCTTCGGAACCGAACTCCCGATCGTCCAGGCGCCGATGGCGGGCGTGCAGGGGAGCGCGCTGGCGATTGCCGTATCCAGTGCGGGTGGATTGGGCTCGCTTCCGTGCGCGATGCTGTCGCTGGATCAAATCCGTTCCGAGCTCGCGGCGATCGTCGGGGGCACCGGCCAGCCGTTCAACGTGAACTTCTTCTGCCATACGCTTCCCGTCCCTGATACCAAGCGTGAGGCGGCCTGGCGGAGCGTGCTGCAGCCGTACTACGAC
>DAINCF010000457.1:0-5941 GCA_036732565.1 Vicinamibacterales bacterium | reverse complement strand
CTCGACGTGCCGGCCATGCTCGGCGAGATCGGCCAGTCGCCCGTGGTGGTCGACGGTCGCCGCATGTTGGACAAGCGAGCCGTCAGGCGCTACGCCGGCATCGGTTTGAGTTAGGGAGAACGTGATGAAGGTCGTGCTGTTCTGCGGTGGGCTCGGAATGCGAATCCGAGAGTTCTCTGAGCATCTGCCGAAGGCGATGGTGCCGATCGGCTACCGGCCGATCATCTGGCACTTGATGAAGTACTACGATCATTACGGTCACAAGGACTTCGTTCTCTGCCTCGGCTACCGCGGCGATCTGATCAAGCAGTACTTCCGCACCTACGACGAGACGCTCTCGAACGATTTCGTGTTGTCGCAGGGCGGCAGCGTCGTCGAGCTGTTGAACCAGGACATCGCGTCGTGGCGGCTCACGTTCGTGGGCACCGGCGCGCACGCCAACGTCGGGCAGCGCCTGCACGCGATCAAGCCGTTCGTGGAGAAGGAAGAGGTCTTCCTCGCCAACTACACGGACGGACTGACGGACTGCGATCTCGACAAGTACGTCGAGGCGTTCAAGCGCAGCGGCAAGATCGCGAGCTTCCTGAGCGTGCGGCCCGGCGCCAGCTTCCACATCGTCAAGGCACATCAGGACGGCTGCGTCGAAGCCGTGCGCGGCATCGAGGACACCGACATCTGGATCAACGGCGGCTTCTTCATCTTCCGCCGCGAGATCTGGGACTACATCCGGCCGGGCGAGGAGCTCGTCTACCAGCCCTTCCAGCGGCTGATCGACGAAGGGCAGCTCATCACCCAGCAGCACCGCGGCTTCTTCATGGCGATGGATACGTTCAAGGAACGTCAACAGCTCGAGGAGCGGTACGAGTCTGGCGACATGCCGTGGGCGGTCTGGCGCCAGCAGCACGCACCGGTCCGATGAACCTGTCGTTCACCCCCGCGGTCGGCGCAAAGGATGGGCTCACGGTGTTGTGCCTGGGCGCCCACAGCGACGACATCGAGATCGGCTGCGGCGGCACGATCCTCAAGCTGCTGGCGACGCGTCCGAATGTCTCGGTCGTCTGGGTCGTGCTGAGCGGAGACAGCGATCGCGCCCGCGAGGCGCGCGCGTCGGCGCGGCTCTTCCTGCGCGGCGCGGCGGCCACGCGTGTGGATTGCCACGAGTTTCGCGTCAGCTACTTTCCGTCGGAGCTGCCGCTGATCAAGGACGTGTTCGAGGAGTTGAAGGCGTCGGTGTCGCCGGACGTGATCTTCACGCACACGCGAAACGACCTGCATCAGGACCATCGCGTCGTGTGCGAGCTGACGTGGAACACGTTCCGCAGCCACACGATCCTCGAGTACGAGATCGTGAAGTACGACGGCGATACCGGAGCCCCGAACGTCTTCGTCGAGCTCACGCGGCCGATCGTCGACCGCAAGATTCGACACCTGATGAAGTGCTTCGGCACGCAGCGCAGCAAGCAGTGGTTCAGCGCCGATACGTTCGCCGGGATTGCCCGGCTGCGCGGCGTGCAATGCGCGGCCCGATACGGTGTCGCGGAAGCGTTCTACGCGCGCAAATTGAACGTCTTCTAGTGACTGAGGCGGGTGCAGAAGAAGACCCCTTCCACCGGGCCGGAGGCCCGGTAGAGCGAGACTCGAGACTGGTATGACCAACATCGCGATCCTTGGAGCGGGCATTTCGGCCTTCGGTGCCGCCAATCGACTGAAGGCGGAGCGTGCCAACGTAGTGCTCTACGACAAGAACACCTTCCACGGCGGCCACACCGTGTCGCTCAAGTACCAGGAGGGGTTCACGTTCGACATCGGGCCGCACGTCTCCTTCACCAGCGATACGCGGATCCAGGACATGCTCGCGGAGAACGTCGCCGGTGATTTCGACACCCACGACTACAAGTTCAACAACTACTGGAAGGGCGTATGGCTGGGCCACCCGGCGCAGACCAACCTGTACGGGTTGCCCGCGGACGTGATCGTCAAGGTCATCACCGACTTCGTCGAGCAGAGCGGCAAGACGGTCGAGATCAAGAACTACGAGGATTGGCTGCTAGTCGCCTACGGGCGCACGTTCGCCGAGCAGTTCCCCGGCCAGTACACGTTCAAGTACCATACGACCGAGGCGCGCAACCTCACCACGGACTGGATGGGGCCGCGCATGTATCGGCCCAAGCTCGAAGAGATGCTGCACGGCGCGCTCAGCCCGAAGACGCCGAACGTGCACTACATCCAGAAGTTCCGCTATCCGCGCCAGGGCGGCTTCGTCAGCTACCTGTCGAAATGGGCCGGGGAGAACACCCTGGCGCTGGGGCACGAGGTCGTACGCATCGAGCCGACCGCGCGGCAGATCACCTTCAAGAACGGCCGCACGGTGGGATATGACGCGGTCATCTCGTCGATTCCGCTTCCGGAGCTGGTCAAGCTGATCGCCGGGATTCCGAGCGATGTGGTGGCGGCGGCGCAGCGGCTGGCATGCTCGGCGTGCGTGCTGGTCAACATCGGGGTCGGGCGCGATGACTTCGCCAATACCCACATCGACTACTTCTACGACCTCGACGTCGTCTTTCCGAGAACCAGCTACCCGCACATGATGGCGAAGAGCAACGCCCCGGCGGGATGCGGCAGCATTCAGGTGGAGATCTATTTCTCGCCGAAGTATCGCCCATTCACCGGGTCACCGGCGGACTACATCGAGCCCACGGTGCGCGATCTCATTCGCTGCGGCGTCATCGACGAAAGCGACACGATCGTCATGAAGGATGCCGTGTACATCCCGTACGCGAACATCATCTTCGACCACGACCGAACCGCGGCGTTGAAGACCGTGCACGGCTATCTGGACGATATCGGAATCCAGTACTGCGGCCGATACGGTGCGTGGGGCTACTACTGGACCGATGACAGCATCAAGAGCGGCGAGCTCGCGGCCGAACAGGCCCTCGCGCGCGTCAGTGCCCTGAAATAGAACGATTCACCACCGCCACTCGTCGCCATGCCGAACTACCGCAGAAGCTACTGGAAAAGCGTCCTGCTCGCAGGCGCTGCCGGTGTGCTCGTGCTGCTGCTGACCGGGCTGCTCGCGCCGGCTGGCGGCGCATGGCGTGGCGTCGTGATCGCCCTCGGCGATCTTGCGTCGTTGCCACCGCTGGTGATCGCCGCCAGCGGCCTTGCCGTGCTCTATCGCGATGCCAACGTCGCCAAGGGCAAGCGCGACCTCTACCACGCCTGGAACGCGTCGCGTTCGGAAGCCGCGATTGCCGGCAAGGCCGGCGACGCCGGGCTGCGGCTCAGGCGGTTCGTCCGGGCGATCGTGGCGCCCAAACTGCTCCTGGTGGGGGACGAAGTCGAGATTCGCTCGCTCGAGGACATTCGCCGCACGCTCGCCGATGACGGGGGTCTGGACGCGTTGCCGTTCATGCCGGAGATGGCGCGCTTCTGCGGGCACCGCGCGCGTGTCTTCAAAAGAGTCGACAAGATCTACGATTACGGCGGCAAGAAGGTCGTGCGTCGCCTCGAGAGCACGGTTCTGCTCCACCAGCTGCGCTGCAGCGGCGCCGCCCACGGCGATTGCCAGGCCGGCTGCTATCTCCTGTGGAAGGAGGCGTGGCTGAAGCCCGTCTCTCGCCAGGCCAATGCGGGGACGCAACCGCCCAGCGGCCGCGGAGTTGGCTTACCGAAGCCTCCAGAGACAGTTGGGCCAGATGGAAGCATCAGGTACCGCTGTCAATTCACCCAGCTCGTCGCGGCGTCGACACCGATCAACCACTGGGATCCCCGCCTGGATCTGCGGCCCCTCATGGCGGGGAATGTGACGCTCGCGACGTTCACGCTGGCGCTGATGACGCGACTCTTCAACTACGTCCAGGGCCTCCGGGGAGGCTATCCCTTCCCACCGGTCGCGAGCCTTCCTCCCAACCCGAGTGCCACCACACACAGCGTGGCAGCCGGCGACCTCATCCGAGTGGGTCCGCCTCAACAAATTTTCGCGACGCTGGACCGAAACCTCAAGAATCGGGGCTTATGGTTCGATCGTGACATGCTCAAACATTGCGGCCACGACTACGAGGTGCTAAAACGGGTGGACCGCATCATCGACGACGCAACCGGACGGATGCTCACGATGAAAACGCCGTGCATCGTATTGCAGGATGTGACTTACTCCGGCGAATTTCTGCGGTTTCTGGCGCAAGAGGACCCACTGTATTGGCGCGAGGCGTGGCTATCGCCAGTAGGCGGGAAACGCCGCGCCGACCAATCCGCTTGACCGGCATCGTCGCCGATAGTGAACGCACATACTCGCTCCGGGAGCTTCGCCATGTCCGCCACCGCGTCACCGCAGCCGCTCGTTACCATCGGGGTACCGGTCTATAACTCCGAGCGGCATCTCCGCACGTCGTTGGACTCGTTGCTGGCGCAAACCTACCGTGACTTCGTGCTGGTCATCAGCGACAACGCGTCCACTGACAGCACTGCCGAGATTTGCCAGCAGTATGTGAAGCAGGATCCCCGCGTCCAGTACCACCGCAATCCCGTGAACATCGGGATGACCGGCAACTTCAATCGGGTGTTCGCGCTCACCCATACCAAGTACATCAAGTGGTCGACCGCGGACGATTTCTGGGCGCCCGAGATGCTGGCGGACGCGGTCGCCGTGATGGAGGCCGACCCTTCGATCGCCGTCTGCTACCCGCAGACCGTCATTGTCAACGATGAGGGCCGCGAGCAGGGGGCGTACCTCGACAAGCTGCACCTGATGCAGGACGATCCCGCAGAGCGGTTCCTCGGGCTCATCAGCCACATCAGGTTGGTCAATCATCATCTCGGCTTGTTGCGGACGGATGCGGTTCGGCGCACCCGACTGTTTGGCAAGCACGTGTCCGCCGACATCGGCTTCCTTGCGGAGATGAGCCTGTACGGAAAGTTCTACGAGGTGAAGAAGCCGCAGTTCTTCCGGCGCTTTCACGCCGACTCATCGAGCTGGAACCGAGCGGCTGGCGATCAGGAGCAAGAGGCGCGTCGCTTTCACGCGGCCAACGTGCGCCGCGTGCCCTTCAACACGTTCCGGTTCCACGGCGCGTACCTGGGCGCCATCTGGCGGAGTCCGTTGAGTCTCACCCAGAAACGGAAGCTGCTCTACCACGTTTCCAAAGGGATGTACTGGCACCGTGGATTCTTGTACGACGACCTCCGGCGTGACGTGCCGGCGCTGCTGCGGCTCTCGAAGAAGGCGCCCGTCTCGGCTGCCAGCCGAAGTGAGAACAAGAGCATCGCGGTTTAGATGGTCAGGGCCGACTGAAGGCGGACCCCACGCCTGCTACACCCTACTGCCTGTTTTCGTGGATGCACCCCACGCCTGTTCTTGTGGTTTCGTGGGGGCCGGCATCAACCGGCCTGCTCAGATCCGCAGCCACCGTCGCAGACGCGCGATGGTCGACTGGCCAATCGTGCGGTGCACCGCGGCTTTGACGCGCTGGCGCGTGGCCCTGCGCCGCATCTCGGGATGCTCACCCAGTACCAGCTCCACGACGTACACGCCGCTCTCCCGCATGGCACGCGATACGACATCCGTCGCCGGCCACGTCGCGGCCTCGGCGCCCAACGCCTCGGCGAGCGCGCAGATGTCAGGCGTCGCGAAGTCCACGGCGAACGGCACGCTCCCCGAGAGCACCTGCTGCCGGCGGATGAGACCGAAGCCGCGATCGTTGCAAACGATCACCAGCAGGCGCACGCCCTCGCGCACGGCCGTCGCCAGCTCCATCGCGGACATGGCAAGACCGCCATCGCCGATGACCGCAATCACCGTCCGGTCGGGCGACGCGATCGCCGCGCCCACCGCAGCGGGCAGGCCGAAGCCCATCGACTGGAAGTCCGCCGGAGTGATGAGCGCGCGCGGCGCGAGCGCCGTCCACCACGTCCGGGTGGTCATCTGATGCAAGCCCGAGTC
>DAINCF010000456.1:0-5946 GCA_036732565.1 Vicinamibacterales bacterium | reverse complement strand
AGGCGGGCGCCGGTGGCGCCCGACGCGAGAACGTCTTGCCGAGCGGGTTCTCGCCCCTGAAATACTTGCGAGCGAATGCCTCGTTGACGAGTGCCACGAGCGGTGCGCCGGCGCGGTCGGTTGGCGCGAGATCGCGTCCCGCCAGAATCGGCGTGCTCATCACCGAGAAGTAGCCCGGCGTGACGGCGTTGACCAGAGACATGCGCTCGCGCTCGGGAGCGTTGTAGCCCTCGACCTCGATGCTCGTGTTCCAGACGCTCTGACCAACTGGGGTCACCACCGAAACCGCAGCTCCCTGCACCCCAGGAGCGCTCGCGACCCGCTCGGCCAGCCGATTGAAAAACTCCGGTCGCTCCGTGTTCGTCAAGCTCGTTCGCCGGAGATCGATGGTCGCCAACAGGACGCGCTCGGACTGGAAGCCCATGTCCTGGGCCATGAGCCCCACGAGCGTGCGCACGAACAAGCTGGCACCGAAGACGAGGACGAACGACAGCGCGACTTGCGCCGCCACCAACAGATGCCCAAGACCAAGCCGCCCCCGTCCGGCGACGACGCTTCGCGAGGATTCCTGCAGCGCCGCCGCGGGCGTGAGTCGCGTGGATCGGAGCGCGGGGACCACGCCGAAAAGCAAGGTGGTCGCGATGCCAACGGCTGTCGCAAATCCGAGGACGCGCCAATCGAGCGACAGGTCGAGCACGACCAGGTTGGTCGGCGACGACAGCATGCTGACGAGAGCTCGACTTGCCCAGGTCGCCACAAGGAGACCGGCCGCCGCACCGACGAACGACAGCAGCAGGCTTTCGACCAGCAGCTGCCGTACCAGTCGCCAGCGCGAGGCGCCAAGCGACAAGCGGACGACGAGCTCACGCTGACGCGCCGCGGACTGCGCGAGCAGCAGGTTGGCCATGTTCGCGCAGGCAATCAGCAGGACCAGGCCGACGATGCCGAGCAGCACGAACAGGGGACGGCGATATCGCGGGCGAAGGCCCGACGTGCCGGTCGCGGCGGGTTCGAAGCCGAACGGCGCGTCCAGGTACGTCGCGAGATCTGCGGGGCGCCAGTCCTGTGGCATCGTTCCGTCGCGCAGCGCGGGGCGACGCGCCTCTATCTGGGCGTTGGCTTGCGCGAACGTCTGGCCGGGCGCCAGCCGGGCGATCACGCGCAGCCACCAACTGCTGCGCCGGTCGAGCGCGCTCTCCGCTCCCCGGATGATGGGCTCGGTGCCGAGAGGGATGGCGACCTCGAAGGCGCGTCCGACGTCCGTGCCGAAGAAGCCAGGAGGGGTCACACCGACGATGGTGAATGCGTGCCCATCGAGCCCGATGGTGCGGCCCAGGACCCCTTCATCTCCTCCGAATTGTCGTTGCCAGAACCCGTGGCTGATCACGGCGACGGGACCCGCGATTCCGCCTCCGCGCCGGTCATCGTCAGCGGTGAACAGCCGCCCGATGTGCGGCGTCACGCCGAGCACCTCGAAGCAGCGGCCGTTGACGAACAGGCCGACCGCAGGGCGACTCTCGCCGCCGGCGTTGAGGTTGAACCCGGCACCGCCGACCGCGATCATGCTGGACCCGAAGTCGGTCTGGTCGCGGAGGAACTCCCACTGCGGGTGGGTCCAATAGCTGTTCGGCGGAGGCCCGCTCTTGTCGCCGACGTCCGATGCCTCCCTGGCGCGGGCGATCAGCAGCGCCAGCCGTTCGGGCTCGTGAACAGGCAGCGCCTTCAAGAGGAGCGCGTTGACGAGGCTGAAGATCGCGACGTTGGCGCCGATGCCAAGGGCGAGCGACAGGAGCGCCACACCGCTCACGATCGGCGTTTGCCGCATCAGCCGCAGCGCGAACCGAAGGTCGCGGCCGATCGATTCGAACAGGCGCATGGTGCCCCCTCGGGTGGGCAGGCCTGAAGGCCTGCGCTACGTACAGCCTGCGCGACGCACGGCTGGCGCTATCGCGAACGGCGACGGAAGAGCGCGCCCGACCACGTCGCATCGATCGAGCACACTTTGTAGTCCACGAGCCCGGCCGCCAGGCCCGCGTCTCGCACCACGTTGTCGTCCAGATCCGTCTTGACGCCCGACGCTTTCTTCGGCCACGCGAACCAGACCGACCGTTCCCCGAGCAGGCCCGGCAGCATGCCCAGTCGAGTCGACAGCTCCGTGCGTGACTTCACGAAGCAGACGAGCAGACCAGCCCCGTCGGGCCGGGCGGTGAATGTCACCTTGTCCGGCACGCCGGCGAGGCTCGCCGAGAACGTCGGCGGCGCCCCGAGCAAGGCGACTTTCATGCCCGGCTTGAAGCCCAGCTTTAACGCGGCAGGCTTGTCGGCAAACAGAGACGTGGGGACGACGAGATCGGTTGGCTTCTTCGTGAGCGCCTTGGCCAGCGCCGTCTTGAGCCGGCCCCACGAGGTGTAGGTGGCGTCGGGCAGTAAGGTCCGGACCCGCTCGACCTTGGCCGGCTCGCCGTCGACGAAGACCAGAGGGACGTGCCGCGTGTCCTTGTAGGTGCGCAGGGCCAGTCCAGTCTCGCGACCGGCGGAGGGCAAGCGGGTGAGGTCGATGAGGATGGCGTCGGGCGGCCGGGCCCGGATGCTGCGGAGCAACGCCGGACCTTCGGTCGCCTCGAAGTCCACTTCGTAGCCAAGCGAGGCAAGCCTCAGCTGGCGCTCGCGCCCTTCGCCCTCGTTCCAGTGAATGAGGCGGACGCGCATGACACGTTGACCTTAGGCCAGGGTCGCTGTCAGGTTGATGGTGGGGACGCCGGCCAGGGCGCGCGAAACTGCGCACCCCTTCTTGGCCTGTTCGGCGTGCTGGGCGAAGCCGGCCGCGTCGACGCCAGGGACCTCACCGGTGACATCGAGATCGATCTGCGTAATGGTCGGCGCGCCCTCGACGGCGCCGAAATGGACCTTGGCGGTCGTGTGCAACCGGGTGGGCGTGAGCCCGGCCTTGCCGAGGCCCGCCGACAACGCCATGGTGAAACAACCCGCATGCGCCGCGCCGATGAGTTCCTCGGGGTTGGTGCCGGTGCCGCTTTCGAAACGTGAGCTGAACGAGTACTGGCCTTCAAAGGCGCCGCTCCCCAGCTTGACCCGTCCCTTGCCTTCTTTCAGCGATCCATTCCACTCTGCTTCTGCATTACGTATGGCCATTGAGTTACCCCGCACAAGGAAAGATGGTGCGCGGGTATCTTACTGCGGCGGGAGGCGACTTCTGCGGGACGTCGGCTACTTCTTCTTCGGGGCTTCCTTGATGATGAACAGCTTCTCGCCAGGTCGGATGAGGCCGAGCTCGCGTCGCGCCAGCTCTTCGACGGCCGATGCGTCCTCCCGCAGGCGGCGGGCTTCTTCGCGGAGTTGGGCGTTGGTCGCGCGCGACTGGGTCAGCGCGGCTTCGACGGCCTGATACTCGCGGCGCGCCTGGAAGAGCGCCAGCAAGCCCTTCTCGCCGACGATGGCGTCGACGATGAGAATCAGGGTGACGAGGGCGAGGACGTAGCGGACGATGCGTCGGCCGTGGCGGGGGGTGGCCGGTGGCTTGGGCGTCGAGCCCTTCGATGACGTCGTTGGTGTCGGATCGTTCATTCGCCCCGTGACAGAATAGCAGGCGCTTCGCGCGAGTACAAGGGGGGCTGGTCTCGCGTCGACGCAGCCAAGATACCGGAACTCCGCCGAGAGTACAAGAAGAATCGTCAAAGTACAAGAGGCATCTCATGCAAGATGGCGCGCCGTTTGTGCTGATGCTGACTACGTGGCCCGACGACCGCGACCCCGGCACGCTTGCCCGGACGCTGGTCGACGAGCGTCTCGCGGCCTGCGTCAGCGTGCTCGAGCCGATGGTCTCCGTCTATCGCTGGCAAGGCGCGGTCGAGCAGAGCGCCGAGCGGCAGGTCATCATCAAGACCACCGCGGCACAGGTTGACGCCGTCGCCGAGCGCCTCGCGGCGCTGCACCCGTACGACGTGCCAGAGCTGCTGGTGCTGTCAATCGAGAAGGGGAGTGAGAAATACCTGGCGTGGATGCAGGAGAGTGTCGCTAGGTAGATGCTCTCGGGAGTCGGCAGTCGGCAGTCGGCAGGCCCGTCCGAGTCGACAGCAGCGGCGATCGTGACTGCCCACTCCCGACGGCCGACTCCCGGTCTATCCCAGCGCCTGCGCGAGGTCTTCCTTCAGGTCTTCGACGTCCTCGATTCCCACCGAGATTCGCACCAGTCCGTCGGTGATCCCGATCGCGGCGCGACGCTCCGGCGGCACCGAGGCGTGCGTCATGATCGCCGGGTGCGAGATGAGCGTCTCGACCCCGCCCAGGCTCTCTGCCAGCGACAGCAGCTGGACGCGTCCGAGCACCGCGCGTGCGGCCTCCAACGAGCCGACGTCGAAGGACATGAGCCCACCGAAGCCGCGCATCTGCCGTCGGGCCAGCGCATGATGCGGATGGTCCGGCAGGCCTGGATAGAACACCCGCGTCACGCGGGGATGCGCGGCCAGGAACGCCGCCAACACCTCGCTGTTGGCGTTGGTCCGCTCCATGCGCACGGACAGGGTCTTGGTGCCACGCAGCACCAGCCACGAATCCATCGGCCCGAGAATCGCTCCAGCGGCGTTCTGCACGAACTTCATCCACTCCGTATCGTCCTGATGCTTCAGGATGACGATGCCTCCGACGCTGTCGCTGTGGCCGTTGAGAAACTTCGTCGTGCTGTGCAGGACGATGTCGGCGCCGAGCGCCAGCGGCTTCTGCACGTACGGGCTGGCGAACGTGTTGTCGACGACGACGCGCACGTCGCGGCGATGGGCGATCTCCGAGGCGGCCGCGAGATCGGTCACGCGCAGCATCGGGTTGGTCGGTGTCTCGACGAACAGATACTTGGTGCGGGCCGTGATCGCCCGCTCGATCGCATCGAGATCGGACGTGTCGACGTAGGTGAAATCCAGGCCGAACTTCCGGCGCACGCGCTCGAACAGGCGGAACGTGCCGCCGTAGGTATTGTCGCTGACCACCAGGTGATCGCCGGACTCCAGACGCGTGAGCACGGCATCGATGGCTGCCATCCCGGATGCGAACGCGAACGCCGAGGCTCCGCCCTCGATGGCCGCGAGGTTCGCCTCCAGCGCCATGCGCGTCGGGTTTTGCGTGCGGCCGTACTCGAAGCCTTTGTGCTGGCCCAGCCCCTCCTGCACGTAGGTCGAGGTCTGGTAGATCGGCACCGTTATGGCGCCGGTGGACGGGTCCGGCATTTGACCGGCATGAATGCACACGGTATCGAAGCGTGCGGTGTCTTTGAGTTTCAAGGCGACCAACGATACTCTGGTATGATCGCGCGACGCAATCGCGTGCGGCTCCGCGAACCAGCGCGTGCCACCCCAGCGCGGGTGCCGCGTTGGCGACTCTGGGGCTCGCGCGCTCGGCTCGATGCCTGCATCCGAACGCCCTCCCGCATTGCCGCCTGGCGCCGCGCCGTCGCCAGCGCGCCGGCTGGGAACGTGGCTCTCGCGTACCATCGCCGGCCGCCTGCTCGCCCTCGGTCTCCTCATCAAGAGCGTCACCTGGGTCGTGGAGCTCCTGGTGTCGCCGTTGCCCGGCCTGTTCGAGGCGCTCGACACCATCGGCAGCCTGGCCCTGGTGCTGGTCTGCGCCTACGGGTTGACGCGCCTCTTCATCTGGGCGCGCCGACGATTGCTGTGGCGCGTGCGCCGCAAGCTGATCTTGTCGTACATCTTCGTAGGCCTCGTCCCGGGCCTGCTCATCGTCGTCTTCTTTCTGCTGGCCGGCCTGCTGCTGTTCTTCAACCTCAGCTCGTACCTCGCCCAGTCGCGCGTGCGCAGCCTGGCGGATCAGGCGCGCTTCCTGGCGCAGTCGACGCAGATCGAGCTGCAGCGCAGCACCACCGCCGCGGCCGTGCAGGAGACCCTGGAGCGGCGGCAGGCCAGCGCGGAGTCGCGCTACCCG
>DAINCF010000455.1:0-5971 GCA_036732565.1 Vicinamibacterales bacterium | reverse complement strand
TACTCCGCCCGGAACGACGAGGGATACAGGAGGAGCAGCAGTGCGTAAAGGCCCATCATGCTCTCCCGGGAACGAAGCCGCTGGCGCGCGCCAGCTTGACGAGCTGCGAGAGACGCGCCGCCTCCGCGCGCGCGACGGAGCGGCCGAAGGACGTGATGCGGTAGTACCGCCGCCGCTCGTCATCGAGCTCCGGCGCGGGCCGCTCGTTGGTCTCGACGATCAGACCCTGCTCCAGCATCCGCTGGATCGAGCGATACAGCGTACCGGCGCTCAGGCGCACGTCGCCGTTGGTGCGGGCCGCGACCTCCTGAATGATCGCGTAGCCGTGACGGTCCTCGTCGGCGACCGCGAGCAGAATGTGGAATGTCGCGGGAAGCAGCGGCAGCAGCTCGTCTGGCGGTTGATCGCGATCGGCCATGTTCTGATTGTATCCATAGTGAATATAGTTTCAATGGATACATTGGAGTAGACGATCGGAGCCGCCGGATGGTTCAGCGGGAGGTGGCCTGCACGCGGATGTCTTTGAACTCCGTCACCGAGTCGCGCTTGGTCCAGAAGCCAATGCCGCCATCCACGGCGGACGGCAGCTCGTGCTCGAGACGAAGCGAGTCGTTGACGACGCCGGTCACACGACGCCCGGCGATGGTCACCGTGAGCTCGTGCCAGACGCCCAGCGGGAGCTGAACCTTCTCGGCCCCGCCGGCGACCCGCGTGCGCTCACCGTTGGCGAACTGCCACAGGGCGACGTTGCCTTCTCTCGTGTTGTAGCGGACGAACAAGTAGGCCCCCGACTCTTTCAGATCGAACACGAGGCCGGCCGTCTGATCGGTGGCGCCAGCGACGAGCTTGAAGCGCGTACGAAGGACCCCGTCGGTGAAGCGCGGCACGTCGGTCAGCACTCCAAGGGAGAACGGTCCATCACTGACGCCGGGCCCTTTCGACTCGCCGTCAACCAGAACGGTGGGGTCGGAGCCGTCAGTTCCGGTCTTCCAATCGCCGACCACCGCACGCACGGCATGACGGGAGCGTCGCTCGTCTTGCGTTTCGAAAGCCTCCGCTCCCATGCTGGCGAGGAAAGGAGCAAAGACCAAGGCGGATACACGAGCAGCGAGTTGCATTGGGCCTCCGGTGAACGGTGGTGCGTGTGCTATCGCGTGTCCGCCACCGGCTTGGCGACCCGAGCGGCTATTGCCTGGCTGGCTGCCTTGCGGCGCTTCGCGGCAAACGGCACCCACCACATCCACAGGCCGCTCAACCACAAGAACAGGACGACGGCGCCGGTCGGCAGGAAGAGCCCGAGCTTGGTCCAATCACCGGCGAAGAACGAGCCGTCGTGAATGGACTCGATGAGATCCGATCGGCGATACGCGGTCTGCAGCACCGCGCCCGTGCCGAGATCGACCTGCACTTCCCATCCGTTGTTCAACCACACCTTGACCATGCCGCGGCCAGGTCGCACGTCGAGCCGGTTCACGTCATCCCAGGTCGACACCTGCATCTCGGGCACGGTCTTGACGCTCGCGAGGATGCCCTCCAGATCGAGCACGGGGGCCTTGCCGGTGCCACGCTGCTCTGGCGGTTGTACCCAGTCCCACTGCTTCTTCATCTGCAGCAGGAGCCCGCTGCCGATCATCACGATCATCGGGACGGCGATAGCGAAGCTCGCCCAGTAGTGCGTCTTACGGTTGAGGACGTTGAAGTTCACAGCGCGCTCATTACGCCATGGGGACCTCAGTACTACCAGCGGTCGTAGAGACGGACGAGCCTCGAGACCCAGGTCGCGAGACGCGGCCCCGCGTCCCGCCCGGGGCGTGGTCCTGCGGCCTCGGGCCGAAGGCCCGAGGGCTGATACTGTGTGCGGCATGTACTACGGGTGGATCGTCCTGGGCGTCGCAGCCGCCGCGATGGTGGGGACTCTGCCGGGGCGAACCCAGGGACTTGGTCTCATCACGGAGCCGTTGCTCGTCGACCTCGGGATCGGTCGCGTGGCCTACGCGGAGCTCAATTTCTGGGCGACCATCATCGGGTCAGCCGGCGCGATTGGGGTCGGGCGCTTCGTCGATCGACTCGGCAGCCGGCTGGTGTTGACGACGGTCGCGCTCGCCTTGGGTGTCGTCGTGTGCCTGATGGCGCGTTCGGCCTCGTTCGTTGAGCTCGCCGTCTGGATCACGCTCACGCGCGCCCTCGGACAGAGTGCCCTGTCCGTCGTCAGCCTGGCGATGGTCGGTCAGTGGTTCGTGCGGCGCATCGACGTCGCGATGGCGATCTACAGCCTGGTGATGAGCATCGGTTTCATGCTCGCGTTCCCACTGGTTGGCGCGATGATCCAGTTCTGGGGCTGGCGGATCGCGTGGCTGTGGGTCGGCATCGGGCTGATCGCGGTGCTGGCGCCCGCGGCGTGGCTGATCGTGAGCCGCGGGCCGGAAGAACGCGGCCTGCGGGCGGATGGCGAGCCTGGACCGCCAGAATTCGTCAACCGAGGCGAAGCGCGCGACGGTGCAGCGCTCGCGACGCTGCCCGACGCCGAGGCGCGTTCGGGCCATAGCTGGCAAGAGGCCCTGGCCACGCCCGCGTTCTGGGTCTTCGCGCTCGGGGCGGCGCTCTACGGCCTGGTCGCTTCGGGCATCGGGCTCTTCAACGAATCGATCCTCGCGGAGCGCGGCTTCGATGCGACGGTCTACTATCAGACGCTGGTCATCACCGCGCTCACCGCGCTGGTCGGCAACTTCCTGGGCGGGTGGCTCGCGACCCGTCTACCGCTCGCAATGCTTCTGGCCTTCTCGCTCTTCGTGCTGACGGCCGGCCTGGTGGCGCTGCCGTGGGTGTCGACGTTGCCGCAGGTGATGGCGTGGGCGACCGCGATGGGCCTCGGCGGCGGGCTGGTGATGGTGCTGTTCTTCAGCGTCTGGCCACGCGTGTACGGTCGACGACACCTGGGCCGCATTCAGGGCGTCGCGCAAGCGCTCACCGTGTTGGCGTCAGCGCTGGGGCCGCTCTTGCTGGCGTGGTGTGCGGCGTGGACGGGCAGTTATCGAGGAGTGTTCTACGTGCTGGCGGCGGCGGTGGCGAGCGTGGCGCTCGCCGCGACGATCGTGCGGATGCCGGAAGGCGAGGCTGACCGCCTCCGCTAAAGCTACGGCGAGTCTGGCCGAAGCCTTGCGCGAAGGCCGACGCCCCGCCTCTACCGGCGTCCTGACTACCGCGAGGAGGTCGGTCTGGTGGGCCAGAGCACGCCCTGATCCTTCTTTGTCACCGGACCAACGCCCTTGTAGGTGAACTTCTGCACGCGCTTCCCTTCGTAGGTCTCCGTCGTGTAGAGGTTCCCCTTCGAGTCCGTCGCGATGCTGTGCACGGCGAAGAACTGACCGGGCTGACGACCGCCGTCGCCGAAGCTGGTGAGCAGCTGCAGCGTCTGACGATCGAGGATGTGCACGCGCTCGTTCTTGCCGTCCGCGAGGTAGAGGTACTTCTGCTGCGGATCCTTCGAGAACGCCACGTCCCACACCGCGCCATCGCCGAGCGTCTTCTTGAAGTAGAACTCCTCTTTCACGAACGTGCCGTCGGTCTTGAACACCTGGATGCGGTTGTTGGGCCGATCGCACACGTAGACGAGGCCGTCGTTCGACACATCGGCGCAGTGGACGGGATTGCGGAACTGCTTGATCGGCGGCGCCTCGGGGTTGTAGAGGCCCATGTTGGTGTCGTCGGGCTTCTCGCCGTAGGCGCCCCAGAACCGCTTGAGCTTGCCGCTCTCCGCATCGAGCACGGCGACGCGCTTGTTCAAGTAGCCGTCCGCCAGGTACGCCTCGTTGGCCTTCGGGTCGACGAAGATCTTGGCGACGCGGCCGAAGTTCGATTGATCGTTGCTGTCGCCCTTGAACTGCGGCTTCTCGCCCGCGGCCACTGGCACGCTGCGCACCCCAGGCTTGCCGTACTGGGCGAGGAACTTACCGTCGCGCGCGAACTTCAGGACGTGCGAGTCGCCCTGGCCGTTGCCACCGATCCACACGTTGCCCTTGTGATCGACCCAGATGCCGTGATTCGACTCGGGCCAGTCGTAGCCCTGGCCTTTGCCGCCCCATTGGCCGACCAGGTTGCCGGCGGCGTCGAACTCCAGCACCGGCGGCGCGGCTTTGCAACAGAGCTCGGCGGTCGGCGGATTGGTACCGGTGCCGATCTCGGTGCGTGCTGTGAACGTGTCAGGACGATGGATGATCCACACGTGATCCTGGGCGTCCACGGTGATGCCGATCGTCGACCCGATCAGCCAGCCATTCGGCAGCGGCTTCGGCCACATGGGATCGACTTCGAATCGCGGCGCTTGCGCGGCGGCTCCGTTTTGCGCGGCTGCGCGCTCGAACATCGTCTGGGCGACGCCCAAGGCCACCATCGTGACGAGCAAGGCGACGAACACGTACATATTGCGCTTTGGCATCTCGCGCTCCATTGACGGTATCTCGTTGGCGCGCTCCGCGCGCCTGTCGGGCCGCGCAAGTATACGCCGATTCCGGCTTGTCAGTGACGCCCGGCCGCGGCTACGCTCGGGGCGTGTCGTCGGGCCGTTTTGTCTTCGGATGTCTCCGTCTGGGCGTCCTCGTGGCGCTCTGCGTTGGGCTGAGCGCGACCCCGCTCGCACACGAAATACCCAACGAAGTCACGGTCTACACCTTCCTCAAACCTGAAGGGCCACGGTTGACCTTGCTCGTGCGCGCGCCGTTGAAGGCAATGCGCGACATGGACGTGCCGATGCGTGGTCCGGGATATCTCGACCTGGAGCGCATCGATCAGACGCTGCGGGATGCCGCCGTGCTCTGGATTGGCGACTACGTGCAGCTCTACGAGGGGGACACGCGGCTGGCGAAGCCCGAGGTCCGGGCCGCGCGGGTGTCGTTGCCCTCGGATCGGTCGTTCGAATCGTACGACCAGGCGTACGCGCACATCATCGGCGAGCGCTTGCCGACGGACACCGAGCTCTACTGGGAACAGGGAGTGCTCGACGTGGCGTTCGAGTACCCGATTCAGTCCGCGCAATCCGACTTTTCGATCAGCCCGGGACTGACGCGCCTCGGGGTGCGGGTCAATGTGGTGCTGCGCTTCCTGCCGCCGGGCGGAGTGGAGCGCGCGTTCGACGTCCACGGCGATCCCGGCATCGTGCGGTTGGATCCCCGCTGGCATCAGGCGGTCTTTCGCTTCGTCGAGGAGGGCTTCTTCCACATCCTCGACGGCATCGATCACCTGCTGTTTCTCTTCTGTCTCGTCATTCCGTTCCGCCGCTTCCGACCGCTCGCGCTGGTCGTCACGTCGTTCACGATCGCGCACTCGGTGACGCTCATCGCGTCGGCATTCGATCTCGCCCCGACCGCGCTGTGGTTTCCGCCGCTCATCGAGACGCTCATCGCCGTCTCGATCATCTACATGGCGTTCGAGAACATCGTCGGCGCGAAGCTCGAACGACGATGGCTCATCACCTTCGGCTTCGGCCTCATCCACGGCTTTGGCTTCTCGTTCGCGCTACGCGAGACCCTGCAGTTCGCGGGATCGCATTTGCTGACGTCGCTGGTCGCGTTCAATGTCGGCGTGGAGCTCGGCCAGCTCGTGGTGCTCGCGTGCCTGATCCCGGCGTTGGAATTGCTCTTCCGCTATGGCGTCGCGGAGCGTGTGGGCACCATCCTGCTGTCGGCGCTGATCGCGCACACGGGGTGGCATTGGGCGATGGAGCGTGGCAGCACGCTGAGCCAGTATCAATGGCCGACGATCGATGCGGCGGCTCTGGCCGCCACCGCCCGGCTGCTCATGCTCGTCGTCGGCGCGCTGGCGTTGCTCTGGGGCCTGGTACTGCTGGTCGGAAAGCCTCGGGCGGAGACGTCCGATCGCCCGGTCTAAGAAGGTCCGCCTGAAGGCGGACCCCACGACGGCTCATAACGGTGCTGGGGTCCGGCTGGCGTGGGGTCCGACTGGCGTGGGGTCCGAC